>SMXQ01000015.1 GCA_004356985.1 Alphaproteobacteria bacterium
TCACGGCCTCAGGGGGTCACGGGGCCCGGGGCTCCTCTTCGGGGGCGGCCGGTTGGTCTTCGCCGTCCGCCGCCGCGCCTTGGTCACCGTCATCGGTCGATGCCGCGCCATCGGCCCCGGCTTCGGCTTCGGTCTCGGTTTCAGAGTCTTGGTCTTCGTCTTCGATCATTTCCTCATAGCCGGCCGTGGTCTCCCCGGCCTCTTCTTCGATCAGGGACTTGCCCTGGGCCTGGAGCTTTGCTTCTTCCGCCGATCGCGCGACATTAGCCGTGATCTCAACCACCACCTCGGGATGGACGGCGATTCGCACGGTATGCAGGCCGATCAGTTTGATGGGCGAGTCGAGTTTGACCTGGGTGTGGTCGATGTTGGCCCCCTGTTCGTTGAGCGCGGTCGCGATATCACTGGGGCGGACCGATCCGTACAGCTGGCCGGCGTCGCTCGCCTGGCGGACCAGGATGACGGAACTGCCGGCGATGCCGTCGGCCACCTTTTCCGCTTCCGACCGACGTTCGGCGTTGGCGGCTTCGAGTTCGCCGCGGCGCGATTCGAAATTCTCCCGGTTCTCCGGCGTCGCCCTGAGTGCTTTGTTTTGGGGCAAGAGGTAGTTGCGGGCGTAGCCGGACTTGACGTTGACCACGTCGCCCAATTGGCCGAGCTTTTCGATCCTCTCCAGCAAAATAACTTCCATCACTCTTTCCTTTCGTGACTACGGTTTGGGCCGCCAAAACGCTCTCTCAGGCCGGTCCAATGCTCCAAATACCCGATTCCGGCCACCACAACCACGGTCCAACTGAACAATAACAACAAGACATACGCAGCAAACAGGATCGCCTTCCTGCTGGACCACGCGGCCGATACCATGTGCAATACCGCGAGCCCCACAAGAAAGTAAGGAACGCACAGTATAAGCGCGATATTGATGCCAAGAAATCCGAACCATCCCGATCCTAACAAGGCCGCCGCCGTTGCGGCAACCAATACGTCCGCAGGCCACGGCGGCAGGGCGGTGGTCCACAGATCGGGCCTAGGACGTTTGTTCCAGCCCCGGCGCTCGAGCAATCTCTGGGCGAGGACGCCATTGCCCACCATGATCATCATCCACCAGGTGGTGATGATGAAGGGAAAGATCAGCTTGACGGTGGTGAACACCCGTTCGATGCTGGCGCTGCTCCGCCCCGGTTCGGCGATCATGCCGCGCATGGTGTCCACGTAGTCGGAGATTCCCGCCCGCAGGCCCCCGGTGCCGGTAATTATGCCAGTGAAAACGGCTACCGCCGTGAACCCGACAATTCCGAAAAGGGCGATCCAAGCAAGCAGCCGACCCGGCGGATACCACTCGGTGGTTCCGTCCTCCGCCGTCCGGTGGCGAAGGGCAAAGCGCACGACCATCAGCGGGGGCGCCACATAGGCGATGGCAAATACCGCCACGCCCATGAAATTGGCGACCAAGGCGACGGCGATGGTCGCGGTGAGGGCGGCGGCAACCCCCGCCGCCAATCCCAGCCCCAACCCCGCGGCGAAGAGCGGCAAGGGGGAGAACAGCGCGAAAATCACCGCCCCCAGGATGCTCCACTTGGTCGACAGGTAGAGGACCGCGCTCAAGAGCCCCGCAGCGACCGAAATAAGGGCGTTTCTCTGCATTCTAGAACCCTAGCCGGTGTCGGCGGGCCGGAAAGGGGCGTGCCCCTTATCTCACCACGAAAGGCAGGAGCGCGATATGCCGCGCCCTCTTGATGGCCTTCGCCAGTTCCCGCTGCTTTTTGGTCGAAACCGCCGTGATGCGGCTCGGCACGATCTTGCCGCGCTCGGAAATGAAACGCTGCAGCAGGCGCGCGTCCTTGTAGTCGATCTTCGGCGCGTTGGCGCCGGAAAACGGACATGTCTTGCGGCGCCGGAAAAACGGCCGGCGTGCGCCGGGAGATCTCATGTGGATTCTCCTTCTTTAGGAGCTTGGTCGCTTTTAGGAGCGTTGTCGCTTTTAGGAGCGTTGTCGATTTTAGGAGCGTTGTCGCTTTTAGGAGCGTTGTCACTTTTAGGAGCGTTGTCGCTACTCCCCCCATCGGCGGCGGCGGCTTGTTCCCTGTTGGGCCGGGCGTCGCGGCGGGGGCGGTCACCGTCGTCACGGCGGCCACGTCCCCCGCGCCCGCCACGCTCGTCGCGGCTTCTGAGGACAGGAGACGGGCCCTCATCCAGCTCTTCGACCCGCACGGTCATAAAGCGCAACACATCCTCGTTGAGGCGCATGTTGCGCTCCATCTCGGCGATCGCCGCCGGCGGCGCATCGATGTTGAGAAGGGCATAATGCCCCTTGCGGTTCTTTTTGATCCGGTAGGCGAGGTTGCGCAGACCCCAGTATTCTTTCTTTTGCACCGAACCGCCCGTATTGGCGATGATCTCGGCGAAACTGTCGACCAGGGCTTCGGCCTGAGACGACGAAATGTCCTGGCGTGTGATGAACACGCTTTCATAAAGCGCCATATTCAAACACTCCTTATGGCTGTTCCCGGCCACGGTATCCGCACCTTCGACCCCATCGGCGGCCAAGGCCCGGCATTCCGTACCTAGCCGGTACGCCCATGCGCCCGGCAAGGAATGTCAAGGCGGCGAAATATACACAATTGGCGGAGCCGATCAAGGGCCATCGATGGGACGGTCACCGGAGCCTTGACAGGGGGCGCCAGGGCGCTATCACTCGGCCCTTGCGCAACCGACCGGCAAGGGCACCAGGGACTTTGAAACAGGCATTCGTATTTCCCGGCCAGGGGTCCCAATCCGTGGGCATGGGCAAGGATCTGGCCGCGGCCTTCGCGCCGGCCCGGGAAACTTTCGAAGAGGTCGACGAGGCGCTCAAACAGAAGCTGAGCGCGCTGATGTTCGAAGGTCCGGAAGAAGACTTGACCTTGACCGAAAACGCCCAGCCCGCACTGATGGCCATGAGCATGGCGGTGATCAGGGTGCTGGTGCGGGAGGGCGGGCTCGATCTTGCCGCCGACGCGCGGTTCGTCGCCGGTCATTCCCTTGGCGAATACTCGGCCCTGGCGGCGGTGGGATCGATGTCGCTGGCCGAGACGGCGGCCTTGTTGCGGGTCCGCGGGCGCGCCATGCAGGACGCCGCGCCCATAGGGGTGGGCGCCATGGCGGCCATCCTGGGGCTCGATTTCGACGCCGTGTCCGAGATCGCCGCCATCGCTGCCGAAGGCGACGTCTGCACCGCCGCCAACGACAACGCGCCGGGCCAGGTGGTGGTCAGCGGCCATGCCGCCGCCGTTTCGCGGGCGGCGGACCTGGCCAAGGAGAAAGGCGCGCGGCGCACCATCATGTTGCCGGTTACGGTTCCGTCGCACTGTTCCCTGATGGCGCCCGCGGCGGAGGTCATGGCCGACGCGCTTGGTGCCGTCGATATCGCGCGGCCGTCGGTGCCCGTGGTGGCCAACGTCGAGGCGCAAGCCATCACCACCCCCGAGGCGATCCGCGCGGCGTTGATCGCCCAGGTGACGGGCATGGTACGGTGGCGCGAATCCATTCTATGGATGCGCGACCAGGGGGTGGAAAGATTGGTGGAAGTGGGCGCCGGCAAGGTGTTGAGCGGGCTTGCCCGCCGGATCGACAAGGAGTTGGATGCCTTGTCCCTGTCGGGTCCCAAAGAGATCGAGGCCTTCCTGTAGGGCGACGGCCGCGGGAGAGAAAACATGTTCAGTCTCGAGGGCAGGAAAGCACTTGTAACCGGCGCCAGCGGCGGGATAGGCGGCGCCATCGCGCGCGCCTTTCATGGGGCGGGCGCGGAAGTGGTGGTTTCGGGAACCCGGGTCGATGCCTTGGAAAGCCTGGCCGCCGACCTCGGCCGCGGCGTCCATGTGGTGGCGGCCGACCTCGCCGCCGCGGGAAGCGCCGAACGCCTTGTTGCCGGTGCCGAGCAAGCCCTTGGCGGCATCGATGTCCTGGTCAACAACGCCGGCCTTACCCGGGACGGGTTGACCATGCGCATGAAGGACGAGGATTGGCAGACGGTTATCGACGTCAATCTGACGGCCGCCTTTCGTCTCAGCCGGGCGGTCGTCCGGGGCATGATGAAGGTGCGTTGGGGGCGCATTATTTCCATCACTTCGGTGGTGGCTGCCATGGGCAACCCCGGCCAAGTCAATTATGCGGCGTCCAAGGCGGGGCTCACGGGGCTTACCAAGTCGCTTGCCGCCGAGGTCGCAAAGCGCGGTATCACCGTCAATTGCATCGCCCCGGGGTTCATCGTCACCGCCATGACCGATGGCCTCGGCGAGACGCAGCGCGAGCGGTTGCTGGCGACCATTCCCGCGGGGCGGTTCGGCGAACCCTCTGAAATCTCCGCCGCCGCTCTCTATTTGGCGAGCGCGGAGGCGGCCTACGTCACCGGTCAAACCCTTCATGTCAATGGCGGCATGATGATGATTTGAGCGCCGTGCCGGACCCCTGGGAAGGGTGGCCAAGGCTAAAAAATTGTGTTACCAAGCGGCGAGTTTTTAGCGCTTCCGCGTCACAAGCGAAAAGCGTAAACATCGAATGGTGGGGGCATCGAACAGGCCCTATGAAACCTGTCTAGGGGAGAGCCTCTCCCCCGGAACCATTATCCGAGGAAAGATGAAAAAATGAGCGATGTTGCCGAACGCGTGACCAAAATTGTCGTCGAACATCTTGGCGTCGATGATGCAAAGGTTACGGAAAATGCTAGCTTTATCGATGATCTTGGCGCCGACAGCCTTGATACCGTCGAACTCGTCATGGCCTTCGAAGAGGAATTTGGATGCGAGATTCCCGATGACGCAGCCGAAAAGATACTTACGGTGAAAGACGCCATCGGCTACATCGAAGCCAATTCGTGACCGGCCTTCAGGAGCATGCCCAAGATGCGGCTCCGAACGGTTTGCCAAAAGCATAAATCCCCATGAGACGTGTCGTCGTAACCGGCTTGGGCCTGCTTACCCCGTTGGGCTACGGGGTCGATGTCACGTGGCGGCGGCTGATCGGCAGCGAATCCGGGATCGGCGCGATCCAGGGGTTCGATGTTTCCGATCTGGCGTGCCAGGTTGCCGGTCAAATCCCCGTGGGCCCAGGCGGCGACGGCGCATTCAACGTCGATGACTGGATCGCGCCCAAAGACCAGCGCAAGATGGACCAGTTCATCATCTATGCGCTGGCCGCCGCCATTCAGGCGGTGGAGGATTCCGGTTGGAAGCCCGAGGCCGAGGAGGACCAGAACCGCACCGGAGTCATCATCGGATCGGGCATCGGCGGGCTCCCGGCCATCGCCGAGGCATCGATCACCCTGCTGGAGAAGGGGGTGCGCCGGATCAGTCCGTTCTTCATCCCCTCGGCCTTGATCAACCTGGCATCGGGTCATGTCTCCATCAAATACGGGTTCCGCGGCCCCAATCATTCGGTGGTGACCGCATGCGCCACCGGCGCCCATGCCATCGGCGACGCGGCGCGGTTCATTGCCTTCGACGATGCCGATGTGATGGTGGCGGGGGGGGCGGAGGCCGCGGTTTGCCGGCTTGGGATCGCCGGCTTTGCCGCCGCCCGGGCGCTTTCCACCCACTTCAACGACACGCCGGAAAGGGCATCGCGCCCCTGGGACAAGGACCGCGATGGGTTCGTCATGGGCGAGGGGGCGGGCGTCGTGGTGTTGGAAGAACTGGACCACGCCAAGAAACGAAACGCCACCATCTATGCCGAGATCACCGGTTACGGCCTTTCCGGCGACGCCTACCACATCACCGCGCCGGCGGCAGACGGCAATGGCGGGTATCGGGCGATGGCGGCGGCGATCAAGCGCGCCGAGCTCAATGTGGAGGACGTCGACTACATCAATGCCCATGGCACGTCTACCCCGCTGGGCGACGAGATCGAACTGAACTCGGTCAAGCGGTTGTTCGGCGATCACGCCAACAATTTGTCCATGTCGTCGACGAAATCGGCCATTGGCCACCTTTTGGGGGCGGCGGGCGCCGTCGAGGCGGCCTTCTCCGTCCTCGCCCTCTATAATGGGGTGATCCCGCCGACGCTGAACCTTGACAACCCCTCGGAGGGTTGTGACATCGACCTGGTGCCTTTCGACGCCAAGGAGCGAAAGCTCAAGAACGTGCTCTCGAATTCCTTTGGCTTCGGCGGGACCAACGCGTCCTTGATATTCACCCAATTTTCTTGAGGCCGCCGTGAGGCCGTGGTTGCGCCGTCTGGGATTCGCCGTGCTGGTCGCGGCGGCCCTTGGTTCGGTTGGGTTGGCGGCCCTCCAGAACGCCTTCGACCGGCTCGGGCCGCTCGGTGGCCAGGCCAGAGTGGTGGTGCCCAAGGGAAAAGGCGTGGCCCCCATCGCCAGGCTTCTCGAGCGCCATGGCGTCCTTTCGTCGAGCCTTGTTTTCATGATCGGGGTGCGGTTTGCCGGCAACCAGGGGCGGTTGCGTGCCGGCGAATACGATTTCCCCGGCGCCATCTCCGCCCGCGGCGTGATGGAGGTTTTGGTCGCCGGCCATACGGTGGTCCGCAAACTGACCATCCCGGAGGGGGCGACCACGGCATGGGTCCTCAGGCTGTTGCAAGGGGCCTACGGTCTTCGCGGCGGGCTCGAGGGAACCCCGGCGGAAGGAACGTTGATGCCCGACACCTACCACTACGCCTACGGCGACCAGCGGGCGCAACTCATCGCCCGCATGGAAAAGGCGATGACCGAGGAAACATCGCGATTGTGGCCCATGCGGGCCAAGGGGCTGGCGCTCCGCTCGCCCCGCGAAGCGGTCATCCTGGCCTCCATGGTCGAGCGGGAAACCGCGCGCGGTGACGAACGGCCGATCATCGCGGCGGTCTTTTTGAACCGCATCAAGCGGGGCATGGCGTTGCAATCGGACCCCACGGTCGCCTATGGCGTGGCGCTCAAGGAGGCCGCGCCCGACGGGGTCCTCCGCCGCCCCCTGACCCGCGCCGACCTGGCCACCCCCGGGGCCTACAATACCTACCTCAACAAGGGGCTTCCGCCGCATCCCATAGCCAATCCCGGCCGGGCGGCCATCGCCGCGGTATTGCATCCGGCCCCGACCAAGGCGCTCTATTTCGTCGCCGATGGAAAGGGCGGGCACGCCTTCGCGCGAACCCTGGCGGACCACAATCGCAACGTCCGGCGCTGGCGCCGGGTTCGTAGTCAACGCCGCGCGCCGGCGGCCCCCGCCCAAGCCCGGCCCGCGCAAGGCGCGCCGATCACGCCATAGGGTAAATCCCCGCCGAATTGATTCCATTCGGCAGGAATTTGCCCTAGCGCCGTGCCCCCGGCTTTTTGGGAAAGCGGCGGACCACGGGGTCCACCCACGAGGGCGGCAGCGCCGCCAACAGCCATACCATGGCGGCAAGGGGCCAGGGAAAGGCGATGCGGGCACGGTCCCGTGCGAGACCTTTCTTGATGATTTCCGCCGCGCGGTCGCTGGCCGTCAGGAAGGGCATGGGATACGGGTTGGCCGCGGTCATCGGGCTCTCGACGAAGCCGGGGCAGATCACCGA
>SMXQ01000016.1 GCA_004356985.1 Alphaproteobacteria bacterium
CCCCGGTTTCAAAGCAACAGTGCCGGAATTCAATGGCGAGGTCAACGCGCCCCTTCCGCGCGATAACCATCGCGGTTAAGCTGTCTGCAAATAACCAACGCGGGGCAAGGGAGTCGTGCATGAAATTAGTGAGTTACCGGGCCCAGGGGGAACGGCCCAAGGCGCGCCGGCTGGGCGTTATCCTGGACGGCGATACGGTTGCCGACGCAAGGGCGGGATATGCCCGCCTGCTTGACGGGCAAGGCGACCTCCAGGCCGAAGAGGTCGCCCGCCTGCGCATTCCCGCCGAGGCCGCCGCCCTTTTGGCCGCCGGGCCGGCCGCCATGGCCGCCGCCGGCGCTGCCGCGGACTATTTGCACGACCTGCACGGCGCCGAACCCGATGCCCGGGGCATGGACGACGAGAAGCTGTTCCTGGGCCTCGCCGACGTGCACCTGTTCGCGCCGCTGGCGCCGTCCAAGGTCATCGCCGCCGGGCGCAATTACAAATCCCATCATGAGGAAATGAGCGCCTCTCCCATGCCCTTCGCCCTGCCGACCACATGGCTCAAGGGGGCCTCGTCCATCGCCGGGCCGCGCGACGACATCGTCAGGCCCACCGGCTGCGAGAAGATGGACTACGAGACGGAAATGGCCTTCGTCATCTCCCGGCGGTGCAAGAACGTGCCCGCCGACCAGGCCTTCGACGTGGTGGCGGGGTACGTGGTCGCCAACGACATCACCGCGCGCGACATCGGCCGGAAGGAACGTGATGAGGGCAACCGCCTGTTGGGCAAGAGCTTCGACGGTTTCTGCCCCCTCGGCCCGTGTTTCGTCACCGCCGACGAGATCGATGATCCCAACAACATGGCGATCCGCACCCGGGTCAACGGCGCCCTTCGCCAGGACGGCAATACCCAACAGATGATCTGGAAAATTCCCGACATCGTCGCCTATGTCTCGCAGATGGAACTGCTGCCCGGCGACGTGATCCTGACCGGCACGCCGGCGGGCGTCGCCAGCGGCTCGGGCGACGCCGCGAAGCAGCTCAAGCCCGGCGACGTGCTGGAATCCGAGATCGAGGGGATCGGCTGCATGACCAACCGCATCGTCGACGATCCGCTGGCGCCAAGCTGGAACTGGAAATAGCGTAGCACCCGGAATCAAGGCCCGGCCACAAGGGCGGCGCCGGCACAGAGGAGGAAAAACAATGGCCGAAGGTGACATCACCACCGATGACGACGTCTGGCTGGCGAATTTCGAAGACCAATACCTGCCCGCCGAAAGCGAACGCATGGGCCCGGGCCAGGCGCCCAAGCCCAACGCCTTGGTCCATATTTCCATCGGCACCGACAAGAATTTCGAGAAGATGGTCGAATTCTACATGAAGTTCTTCAACGCCCATGTGGTCAATTACCGCGACAAGCGCGATGCCGGCGGCGGGCGCGCGGCCTTCCTCACCTGGGATTCCCGCGATCACCGCTTCGCCATCCTCGAACGCGCCGGCGCGACCCACGCCCAGGGCCGGGCCGGGTTCGCCCACGGCGCCTTTCAATACGATTCCCTGGCCGACCTGGTGAAGCTTTACCGCCAGTGCAAGTCCTGGGGGATCGAGATTTCCCACACCATCAACCACGGGCAGTCGACCTCGTTCTACTACACCGACCCCGACGGCAACGAGATCGAGGCCTATATCGACAATTTCGACACGCCCGAGGAATGCACCCATTTCAAGCACTGGCTGCAATACCGGCCGGGGCTCGATTACGACATGGCGGCGGGCGCCTTCGATCCGGAGAAAATGTGCGCCCTGGTGGACGAGGGCATCGACGAGAAGATCCTGCGCGACCGCGACCAGGTGATCCGCCTCAAGGCCGAGGGCAAGCTTTAGGGCGCGCCGCCGATTGTTGGCCGCCGAAGCAAAGATGGCCGGGCGCGGGGCGTCGGCCCGGCACCCGCGCCGCCCGCCGGGCCGGCTAGAATTTCTTGAGGGTGATGAGGTAGCGCGCGTTGCCGTTGAGATGCAGCGTCGCCGGCGTGTTGCTGGCGCGATTGGTCAGCCTCGCGTTGACGTTGAGGCCGGTGAGCCGGCAAGACTCGGCGATGGTCGCCTTGAGCAGCGCGCATTCCTCCCTGGCCATGCGGTAGACGAAGGTGCGGCCCCTTTTCTGGGTGGCGGCCAGGGTCTGGTCGGTCATGTCGGGCAGCGGCATCTGGGTGGAGAAGCCGACGCTGACACTGACCTCTGCGCCCCCGGATACCGACATGATGCTGGCCTTGGCCACGCCGCCCCAGGCCCCGGCCCCGGCGAGGGCGAGGCCGAGGCCGACCAGGGCCAGGGCGGCCAACCGGGGCGGCCGATAATGATATTTTGACTTCATTCGCTTGTCCTCCTTGGGCGCCGGCTTGGGCGCTCGCTTGGGTGCCGGGCGGCATCGCCGTCAATGACGAGAGGGCCAAGCATTAGGCGCGAAAGAAGGCGCGACGTTGTCGCCAAGAAGGCGATTCCGGGGCAAGCGCCGGAAGGCCGGCGGGCCTAGCGCCGCGCCATCTGGCGTTCGCCGTAGAGGATCGAATGGGTTTCCTCGCTGTCCACCTTGGGCAGACCGGCGCGCATCTCATTGATCACCGCGTCGGCGCGGCCCACCGCGGGCCGGGCCTCCATGCGGGCCAGCCAATCCTTGAGCCGCTTGGTGTCGTCGATCTGGATGCCCGCGTTCTTCCAACCCCTGACCCGTCCATAGGCCGAGATATCGGCGATGGAATACTCGGCCGTGGCGATCCAGTCCTTGTCCGCCAAGCATTCGTCCAGCACCCGGAACACCCGCGCGGTCTCATTCCGGAAACGGTCGGCGGCGTGTTGGCTGGCGTCGGGAAACTCGGTGACGAAATAATGGGCCTGGCCCAACGCCGGGCTGAGGTTGGCGGCGACCAGGTGCAGCCACTCCAGGACCTTGTAGCGCCCGGCGCCTTCGGTGGGCAAAAACCGGCCCGACTTGTCGGCGAGGTACTCCAAGATGGCGCCGGATTCGAACACCGAAAGCGGCGCCCCGCCCGGCCCGTCCTGGTCGACAATGACGGGGACCTTGTTGTTGGGGCTGAGTTTTAGGAAATCGGGGGCGAATTGCTCGCCGGCGTAGATGTTCACCACGTGGACCCGGTAATCGAGCCCGGTTTCCTCGAACATGACGAGGATCTTGCGGGGGTTGCCGGTGACCCAAAGATAGGCGTCGATCATGATGTTCTCCCTTGATCCGATTGTCTTTCACCGCCGCCGGCCGCCCCAGGGCCAAATAGGCACGGTCCGGTCCGGTCTTTGGTTGCGCGCGCGCCGGTTCCTGCATAATGTCGGGGCCAGAATTTTTGGCAAGAACAATTGGGGGAACCGGGGGGATGCCGGTCTTCGAACTTTACCACGGCGAGATTTCCACCTGTTCCCAGAAGGTCCGCATCACCCTGGCCGAAAAGGGGCTGGCCTGGACCAGCCACCACCTTGACCTGCGCAAATCGGAACAGCACGCCCCGGATTATCTCAGGCTCAACCCCAACGGCGTCGTCCCCACCCTAATCGTCGACGGCGTCCCCATCATCGAATCCTCGGTCATCATCCAGTACCTGGACGAACTGGTCCCCGAGCCGCCGCTCCGGCCCGCCGACCCTCTCGGGCGGGCCAACATGCGGGCGTGGATGAAGCGCCTGGACGAACATATCCACGCCGCCACCGGCGTCCTGTCGTCGTCCATCGCCTTCCGCTTCGAAGACGGCCATGAAAACCAGATCAAGACCATGATCGACCCGGCCAAGCGGGCGCGCAAGATGGAGAGCTTCCAAAAAGGCGTCGAGGCCCCCCTGTTCCGCACCGCGCTCGGCACTTACGACAGGCTTCTGAGCGACATGGATTCGGCCATCGCCCGACACGGCTGGCTCGCCGGCGGGGCCTATTCCCTGGCCGATATTTCCTATCTGCCCTACGCGGCGCGGCTCCATCATCTCAATCTCTCAGGCCTGTTCGCCGGCCGGCCCGGCCTCACCGATTGGTACGACCGATTGAAGGTGCGCCAAAGCGTCAAGCTCGCCATCGATGAATTCGCGCCCCGGCGCTCACTCGACCTGATGGCCGACAACGGCGCCGATGCCTGGCCCAGGGTCGAGATAATCCTCAATGAGCTGCGCGGCGCGGCCGACAAGGCGGCGTCATGATCGAATCCATCGACCTCGATAAATGCACCGGCTGCGGAATCTGCGACCAAGTATGCCCGGCCGACGTCATCCACATGGAACGGGTGGAAGTGGCGGACGCGGTGGCCGGGCTGCACCGCGAAAAATGGCTGCCGGCGATAAAATACCAGCAGCATTGCGTGACCTGCTTCAACTGCGAACTGTTCTGCCCCGAGGGCATCGTCGACGTGCATCCCTCGGTCAAGAACCGGCCGCGGCCCTGGTGAGAGTGAGGGTGAGGAAGACGGCGTCATGGCGGTGAACGGCATGCAGGGAACACACCTGGAAACCGATATCCTGATCATCGGCGCCGGCGCCGGGGGGCTGATGGCCGCCCTTTCGGCCAAGCGCGCGGCGCCGCCCGGCACCCGTATTGCAATCGTCGATTCCTGGATGGTCGGGCGCTCCGGGCATACCGCGTTTTCCAACGCCTGGACGGTGGTGGTGGCGCCCGACGACGACCTCGATTCGGTGACACGGGAAATCATCGCCGGCAATGACTGGATCGCCGACCAGCCCTTGATCCGCCGCGTCCTGGAAACCTCGTGGGACCGCCTGAAGGACCTGGAAGGGATCGGCCTGAAATGGCCCAAGAACGAGGACGGCAGCTATTACCGGCGCCCCACCCGGGGATTGAAAGACACCAGGGTGATGTATCCCAAGGGCGGCGGCTTGGAATTTTCCTGGAAACTAAAACTCGCCATTGAGGATGCCGGCGTCGAGATCCGCGACCGGTTCTTCGTGACCGGGCTCATGAAGGGCGGAACCGAAGGCGTCACCGGCGCCGTCGGCGTTCATTCGCGGACCGGCGAATTTTTCGCCATCTCGGCCCGCGCCACCATCATCGCCACCAACGCCATCACCTTCAGGACCGGCTTCGTGCGCGACCTCACCGGGACGGGCACACTGCTCGCCTACCGCGCCGGCGCCGCTTTGCGCAACGCCGAATTCAGCTACCTGCGCCCGGGCACGCCGCGTTTCTATTTCGAGGGCATCGCCTTCGCCATCCAGGACGGCGCCAGCTTCGTCAACGAAAAAGGCGAACAGTTCATGAAGGAATACGAACCCGAATGGGGCGACCGGGCGGACGTGCCGCGCATCGCCCGCGCCATGGCCATGGAAAAGCAGAAGGGCAACGACCCGCTCTATCTCGACATGTCGCGGATCGCCCCGGACAAGCGCGAATTCTACTTTACCTCCGCCGTCGCCTGGATGCAGAAGTTCCTGGACAAGCTGGGCGACGAGGCGCGCACCGACATGTTCGGCAAGACCCCCTATTATCCCCAGAACCAGATGACCAAGATGGGCCTCGCCACCGACATCGACTGCCGCTCGGACGTGGCCGGCCTGTATGCCGCGGGCCTCGCCCAGGCGGGCTGCTGCAACCATTTCGCGGGCTTCCATATCGGCATGTGCATCGGCTCGGGCTGGTTCTCGGGCGCCGCCGCGGCCCGTGACCTGGACTCCCTCCCGCCGCCCCGCCTGGACGGCGCCGAGGTGGGCGCGCTTTACCGCGAAACCCAGGCCCCCAGGGACGATTCTGCAAAGGCCGAATCCGACGCCCTACTGCTCGATTTTCAGCGCTTCACGGCGCGCTACGATATTTCGCTGTGGAAGAGCGCCGACCGCCTGGATGCCGCGTTGAAGACCCTCGATGGCCTGAGGGCGCGGTTCCATGAGCTCAAGGCCCCCGACAATCATGAACTGGTGCGCATCAAGGAAACCGAGGCCATGATCATGGCCGCCGAGATCATCTTCCGGACCTCCAAGATGCGCGAGGAATCGCGGATGAGCCATTTCCGCGAGGATTTCGACTTCCGCGACGACGAAAACTGGCTGGCCTGGATCGACGTCCACGAATCCGCCCAGGGCCCGGTGCTTGCCAAGACGCCGATCCCGACGCCGATCACCGCGCCGGACGGCACGGCGTGAAGCGGACCATGCCCCCGGATTAG
>SMXQ01000017.1 GCA_004356985.1 Alphaproteobacteria bacterium
CCGTCCCCGGCCGCATGAACGAAACCTGGATGCGGGTCACCAAGCCGGGCGTCTATTACGGCCAGTGTTCGGAGCTTTGCGGCGTCAACCACGGTTTCATGCCGATCGCCGTGGAAGCGGTGTCCAAGGCGGAATTCGCCAAATGGGTGGCCTGGGCCAAGGTCAAGTTCGCGGCTCAACAGGCCCCTGACCGGCCATCGCCGGAACTGGCATTGGCCGCCGGCGCCCCCCCCGGCGCCGTGCCCGGCAGATAAAGAATCAAGGTCCGCGACGTGTCCACCGCCACCGAACAAGCAACGCCGCCCAACGGCGCCGACCACAAGCCCCGGGGGATGGGCCGCTGGCTTTTCTCGACCAACCACAAAGATATCGGCACCATGTACCTGATCTTCGCGGTGGTCTTCGGGCTGGTGGGCGCGCTGTTTTCGGTGTTGGTCCGCATGGAAATGGCGGCGCCGGGCATCCAGGTCATGAATTGGCTGTTTTTCCTGGGCGAACCCAATCAGGTGTTCAATGTGCTGATCACCGGCCACGGCCTGATCATGGTGTTTTTCATGGTCATGCCGGCGTTGATCGGCGGCTTCGGCAACTGGTTCGTGCCGCTGATGATCGGGGCGCCGGACATGGCCTTCCCGCGCATGAACAACATCAGCTTTTGGTTGCTGATCCCCTCGGCGCTGTTGCTGGTGGGTTCGATCTTCGTCGATGGCGGCCCCGGGGTCGGCTGGACCGTTTACGCGCCGCTGTCCACCGTGGGCGCCCCCGGCGCCGCGGTGGACATGGCGATCCTCTCCCTCCATCTGGCCGGTGCGTCGTCGATCCTCGGCGCCATCAACTTCATCACCACCATCTTCAACATGCGCGCGCCGGGCATGACGCTCCATAAGATGCCGCTCTATGTCTGGTCGGTGCTGGTGACCGCCTTCCTGATTCTGCTGGCCATGCCGGTGCTGGCGGGCGCCATCACCATGCTGCTGACCGACCGCAATTTCGGCACCGCGTTCTTCGATGCCGCCGGAGGCGGCGACCCGGTGCTCTACCAGCACCTGTTCTGGTTCTTCGGCCACCCCGAGGTCTACATCCTGATCCTGCCCGGCTTCGGCATCATCTCCCAGGTGGTCTCCACCTTCTCGCGCAAGCCCATCTTCGGTTATCTCGGCATGGCCTACGCCATGGTGGCGATCGGCTTCGTCGGTTTCATCGTCTGGGCGCATCACATGTACGCCTCGGGCCTGGACGTCGACACGCGCGCCTATTTCGTGGCCGGGACCCTGGTGATCGCGGTGCCCACGGGGATAAAGATCTTCTCTTGGATCGCTACCATGTGGGGCGGCTCGATCCGCTTCGCGACGCCCATGATCTTCGCCATGGGGATGATTTTTCTGTTTACCCTGGGCGGGGTGACCGGCGTGGTCATCGCCAATGCCGGCATCGATATCGCCGTGCACGACACCTATTACATCGTCGGCCATTTCCACTACACCATGTCCATGGGCGCGCTGTTCGGCATTTTCACGGGGTTCTATTACTGGATTCCCAAGATGACCGGGCGGCCGTACTCGGAATTGCTCGGCAAGATCCATTTTTGGCTGCTGTTCGTGGGCGTCAACCTGACCTTCTTCCCCATGCATTTCCTGGGGCTGGCCGGCATGCCGCGCCGCATCCCCGATTACCCCGATGCCTTCGCCGGCTGGAACATGGTCTCGACCCTGGGCAGCTATATCTCGGTGCTGGGCACGGCGGTGTTCCTGGTGCTGATCTACAAGATGTTCAGATCCAAGGAACGGGTCGGCGCCAACCCCTGGGGCGAGGGCGCGACCACCCTGGAATGGACGGTGCCGTCGCCGGCGCCCTTCCATACCCATCAAACGCCGCCAAGGTCATAGGGCGGCGGGAAAGGATCAGAAGTGTCCAATGCGTCCATAGCCCGGAACGCGGCCGGCGATGCCGCGGCGGCGGCCCACGGCCCGCCCGCGGTCGGTGATTTCATCGCCCTTCTCAAGCCGCGGGTGATGTCGCTGGTGGTGTTCACCGGCCTGGCCGGGCTGGTGCTCGCGCCGGGCACCCTTCATCCCGTCCTCGCCGGGGTGGCGCTTCTCTGCATCGCCGTCGGCGCCGGCGCTTCGGGCGCCATCAACATGTGGTACGACGGCGATATCGATGCCGGCATGAAACGCACCCGCGACCGGCCGATCCCGGCCGGCCGCATGGAGGCGGGGGTGGCGCTGGGCTTCGGCTCCACCCTGGCGGTCGGCGCGGTAACGGTGATGGGGCTGGCGGTCAATTGGCTGGCGGCGGCGCTGCTGGCGCTGACCATCGGCTTCTACGTGTTCGTCTACACCCTCTGGCTCAAGCGCCGCACGCCCCAGAACATCGTCATCGGCGGCGCCGCCGGCGCCTTCCCGCCGATGATCGGCTGGGCCGCGGTGACCGGTGACGTGACGTGGATGCCGATCATCCTGTTCGGCATCATCTTCCTGTGGACGCCGCCCCATTTCTGGGCCCTGGCGCTCTACAAGGCCGACGAATACGCCGCCGTCAACGTGCCCATGCTGCCGGTGGTGGCGGGCCCCAGGGAAACCCGGCGCCAGATCATGGCCTATTCCTGGATGCTGGTTCCCCTGACCATCTCGCCTTGGCCCCTGGGTTATACCGGGGCCGTCTACGGCATCGCATCGGTGGTGCTGGGCATGGTCTTCCTGGCCGGCGCCTACAAGCTCTGGCGCGAGAAAAGCGACCGCGCCGCCAAGGCGTTGTTCGCCTATTCGATCCTCTATCTGTTCCTTCTGTTCGCCCTGCTCATGGTCGACGCGCTGGTGGTGGGGGTGGGGGCAACCGGGTGATGGCGGGCCGGGACCGGGACCGCGCCAAGGACGCGCGCCAACGCCAGTTGCGCAGCCGCAATCTGGCGGTGCTGGCGGTGCTGGCGGCGCTGGCGGTGCTGTTCTACGTGATCACCATCGTCAAGATGGGCGGGGCGGGCTGATGGCCGCGCGCCGGGCCAACCGGATGACCGCCTTGGCGGCCACGCTGGCGGTCGCCGCCATGGTCGGCGCGAGCTTCGCCGCGGTGCCCCTTTACCGCATTTTCTGCCAGGTGACCGGCTTCGGCGGCACCACCCAAGTCGCCACCCAAGTCGCCGCCCAAGTCGCCGCCCAAGTCGCCGCCCAAGCCGCCGCCCAGGCCGCGGCCGGGGACGGCGCCGCGGGGGCCAGGGGCGGGCGATGGATCACCGTCTCCATGCTGGGCAATGTGAACAACTCGTTGCCGTGGTCGTTGGTGCCCCGCAAGCCCAAGATCACCCTGCGGGTCGGTGAAAATGCCCTGGTCACTTACCGGGCCACCAACCACGGCGCGCGGACCGTCGCCGGCGTCGCCACCTTCAACGTCACGCCCCATAAGGCGGGGCCCTACTTCGTCAAGGTGGAATGTTTCTGTTTCTCGCGCCAGACCCTCAAGCCCGGCGAAAGCGTCGACATGGCGGTCAGCTTCTTCATCGACCCTCGCCTCGCCAGGGACCGCAAGCTCGATGGTGTCACCGACATCGCGCTGTCCTACACCTTTTTCCGCGCGCCCGAGGCGGATTTCCGCGCGCCCGAGGCGGACCAGGGCCAAGACCTCGCCAGCGCCGGCCGCACGCCGCCGGCCCCCGGGCGCGGCCCCGCGCGCGCGGGGCCCGAGAGGTAGACGATGATGGCCGACACCCATAGCGACCAGAACCATCCCTATCATATGGTCGCACCCAGCCCGTGGCCGGTGTTGGGCGCGGGCGCGGCGCTGGTCTTGGCGGGGGGCGCCATCGTCTTCATGCATGACGGGGGCCCGTGGATCATGTTGGCCGGTGTTGCCGCCTTGCTTTACGTGATGTTCCGTTGGTGGGCCGACGTGATCCGCGAAGCCGAGGACGGCCACAGCCACAACCCCATCGTCCGCATCGGCCTGCGCTACGGCATGGCTTTGTTCATCGTCTCCGAGGTGATGTTCTTCTTCGGCTTCTTTTGGGCCTTCTTCGGCGCCTCCCTGTTCCCCGCCGGCGGGGTCTGGCCGCCCCAGGGGGTCGAGGTGCTCGAACCGTTCGATTGGCCGCTGCTCAACACCTTTATCCTGTTGGCCTCGGGGGCCACCCTGACCTGGGCCCATCATGGGCTGATCGAGGATGACCGCCGCGACCTGGTGCAAGGGCTGGCCGCCACCATTACCCTCGGGATCACCTTCACGGCGATCCAGGCCTATGAATATTCCCATGCCGCGTTCGGCTTCACCGAAGGCATCTATCCCACCACCTTCTACATGGCCACCGGCTTCCACGGCTTCCACGTGATCATCGGCACCATCTTCCTGACGGTCTGCCTGGTGCGCGCCGTCAAGGGGCATTTCAAGCCCGACCACCATGTCGGTTTCGAGGCCGCCGCCTGGTACTGGCATTTTGTCGACGTGGTCTGGTTGTTCCTGTTTTTTTCCATCTATTGGTGGGGCTCTTAGGCTCCGGCCGCTCAAGGGGGCCGTCTTGGGCCGGCGCCCGCGGCTCACCCCGCCATGACTCGAGGCATCGCCATGGAACAAGCGCCGGACGCTTCCCGCTCTCCCCTTCTCGCCGGGCTGACCCTGCGCTGCCCCAACTGCTCCAAGGGCAAGCTGTTCAAGGGCTATCTCAAGCTGGCCGACGGCTGCGCCGCCTGCGGCGAGGGGTTCTCGGCCCTCGAGCAGGGCGACGGTCCCGCCGTCTTCGTCACCCTGATCGTGGGGTTCGTGGTGGTCGGCCTGGCGCTCACCGTCGAGGTCGCCTATATGCCGCCGCTTTGGGTGCACGCGGCGCTCTGGCCGCCGCTGATCCTCGGCGGTTCCCTGGGCCTGCTGCCGCCGTTGAAGGGGCTCCTGATCGGCGCCCATTTCCGCCACCGCAAGGGGGAGGTCGAGCGTGGCTGAGGCGCGCCAGGAGCCCACATGACCACCGCCAGGACTCCCTATCAGGAACTGGAATCCCGCTTCGAGCGCCTGTCCAAGATCGGCGAGGCCGCCGGCATCCTGCAATGGGACATGGCCACCAACATGCCCACTGGCGGCGCCGTTGCCCGGGCCGGCCAACTTTCGGTTCTCAAGGTGCTGCGCCACGAGATTTTGTGCCATCCGGCGCTGGCCGATTTCCTCGACGCGGCGACGGCCGACCGCGGCCTCGATGCCTGGCAGCGGGCCAATTTGGCGGCCATGGCGCGCCGCCGGGCGCGCGCCGTGGCGGTGGACGCGGACCTGGTC
>SMXQ01000018.1 GCA_004356985.1 Alphaproteobacteria bacterium
ATCGCCTCTCAGGCAGGCTGAGGACGCTCATCTGTTGGATACCACCGGGCTGGATGCGGACCAAACCTTCGCGGCCGCCCAAGCGGTGATAGACGGCTCCAGTGCCTGAAGTGTGCCCGACCGCGGCGTCCTGCACCATGGATTAAGGGCCCTCTTGGTCGCGGCGGCGCCAGGACCGGCCCGAAAGCATTGGCCCGAAAGAATTGGCCCAAAAGAATTGGCCCAAAAGAATTAGAAGGTTAGGAGAACATATGTCTGATCAACACGCCGGAGAAGTGGCCGAGCCGTTTTCGACCGGCGAGAACTTTGCCGAACTGCTCGAGGAATCTCTTGGCGATAGAGGGCCTCTCGAAGGCTCCGTGCTCAAAGGCACCGTGGTCTTCATAGAGAACGACATGGCGGTGATCGACGTCGGACTCAAGTCCGCCGGCCGGGTCGCCCTCAAGGAATTCGACACCCCCGGCCAGGATTCCGAATTGAAGCCCGGGGACGAGGTGGAGGTCTATCTCGAGCGCTACGAGGACCGCAACGGCGAGGCGGTGCTCAGCCGCGACAAGGCCCGGCGGGAAGAAGCCTGGACCCTGCTTGAGAGCGCGCACAACGACAATCTGCGCGTTACCGGAACCATCTTCGGCCGCGTCAAGGGCGGGTTCACCGTCGATCTTTCGGGCGCGGTGGCGTTTCTCCCCGGTTCCCAGGTGGATATCCGCCCGGTGCGCGACGTCAGCCACCTGATGAACACGCCCCAGGAATTTCATATCCTCAAGATGGACCGCTCTCGGGGCAATATCGTGGTTTCGCGCCGCGCCGTGCTCGAGGAATCCCGCGCCGAGGCCCGTTCCGAACTGATCGCCAACCTGAAAGAGGGACAGGTGCTGGAGGGCGTCGTCAAGAACATCACCGACTACGGCGCCTTTATCGACTTGGGCGGCGTCGACGGCTTGCTGCATATCACCGACATCTCCTGGCGGCGCATCAGCCACCCCAGCGAAGCGGTCAATGTCGGCGACACGGTCAATGTTCAGGTGATCCGCTTCAACCCCGAAAACCAGCGCATCAGCCTCGGCATGAAACAGCTGGAAGCCGATCCCTGGGAAGGCATCGAGAATAAATATCCGATCGGAACCAGGCTCAAGGGGCGGGTGACCAACATCACCGATTACGGCGCCTTCGTGGAGCTCGAGCCCGGCGTCGAGGCCCTGGTCCATGTTTCCGAAATGAGTTGGACCAAGAAGAACATCCACCCCGGCAAGATCGTCTCCACCTCCCAGGAACTGGAGGTCATGGTGCTCGACGTCGATCCCCAGAAGCGGCGCATCAGCCTCGGCCTCAAACAGTGCAACGAAAACCCCTGGGAAGCCTTTGCCGATCAATTCAAGGCCGGCGCCGAGCTCGAAGGCGAAATCAAGAACATCACCGAATTCGGCCTGTTTGTCGGCCTGCCCGGCGATATCGACGGCATGGTGCACCTTTCGGATCTCGACTGGACCCGGCCGGGCGAAGAGGCCCTCGCCGATTTCGAGAAAGGCAATATGGTCAAGGTCAAGGTGCTGGAAATCGACGTCGAGAAGGAGCGCGTCAGTCTCGGCATCAAGCAACTGGCCGACGACCCGTTCGAAGGCCGGGCGGCGGAACTCAAGAAGGGCAAGGTCGTGACCTGTACCGTCAAGGTGGTCACCGACCGTGGTATCGAGGTCGACGTGAATGGCGCCCAGGGCTTCATCCGCAGGGCGGATCTCGCCCGCGACCGGTCGGAACAGCGTCCCGACCGTTTCGCCGTCGGTGAAAAGGTCGATGCCAAAATCACCAACATCGATCGCACCTCGCGCAAGCTGTCGCTCTCCATCAAGGCCCACGAATTCGCCGAAGAGAAGGAAGCCATGGCCCAATTCGGGTCTTCGGATTCCGGCGCCAGCCTGGGCGACATCCTAGGCGCCGCCATCTCCAAGGCCAACCAACAGCGCACCGAGGGCGAAGACGCCGCCGATGGCACGGTCGAGGAGGAAACCCCGGCGGAGGATGCCGCCGCCGCCGCGGACGAGGACGAAAAAGACAAGGACGGCTGAATCTTTTCACCGCGGATCAGCTATCCCCCGCCTAACGGCGGCGCCGTCCCAAGGAGGCCACCGGTTCAGGTTTCATGACCTTCGAATCCGATTCCCTGATCGATCGCAAACGGCTCAAGCGCCGGCTCGCGAACTGGCGGCTTGCCGCGGTCATCGCCGTCGCCGGCGTGGGGCTGGCGTTGTTTGCCCGGTTCGATTCCGTGGCAAACCAAAACCACGTCGCCCGGCTGTCGGTCAACGGCATTATCGTCGAGGATATAAAGCGCATCCAAGCCCTTGGCCGCGTGGCCCGGGACCGTAGCGCCAAGGCGCTGATCGTTCGCATCAACTCTCCCGGCGGTACCGTGGTGGGCGGTGAAACGCTGTATTTCGAGCTGCGCAAGGTCGCCGCCAAGAAGCCGGTGGTCGCCGTCATCGGCACCCTCGGCGCGTCGGGCGGCTATATGGTGGCCCTGGGCGGCGACCGCATTTTCGCGCGCGCCGGCACCATTACCGGCTCCATCGGCGTGATCATGCAAACCACCGACCTGACCGGTCTGCTGACCAAGATCGGCATCAAGACCGAGTCCATCAAGTCGGATCCGCTGAAGGCCGTGCCGTCACTCCTTGAGCCGATGACCGACAAGGCGCGCGCGCTCATCAAGTCGGTCATCAGGGATACCCACCGCCAATTCGTCGCCATGGTGGCCGACCGGCGCGGCCTCAGCGCCGACAATGCCCGGAAATTGAGCGACGGCCGGATTTTTACCGGCGCCCAGGCGCTTTCCAACGGGCTGATCGACGCCATCGGCGGCGAAGCCGAGGCGCGGGACTGGCTGGCCAAGAAGCATGGAATCGCCACCAGACTCCCGGTGCGAAACGTGCGAATCAACAGAGGCACCAAGAATTTGTTCGGGCTGGTCGAGGAAATGTTTGGAAAAACATTGTTTTCTGAACGACTTAGACTTGACGGGCTGATTTCCCTTTGGCAACCTTAATGGGATTCTTCGGTTACGATCAGGGCCAGGGGGCAGATTCCCCGGCCCGGAAGCGGAGCGGTGCGAGCGCCCATGACGAAATCTGAATTGATCCTGCATCTCGCGGAAAAGAATCCCCATCTCTATCACCGGGACGTGGAACGCATCGTCACGGCGATCTTCGACGAGATTACCGCCGCGCTGTCCCGGGGCGACCGCGTGGAACTGCGCGGCTTCGGCGCATTTTCCGTCAAGCGGCGCGACGCCCGGATCGGCCGCAACCCGCGCACCGGGGAAGCGGTCAGTGTCGCCGAGAAGCGGGTCCCGTTTTTCAAAACCGGCAAACTGCTTCGCGAACGGCTCAACGATCGTTAATGCTCTAGCCCCCCGTCTCCTTGACCGCCCACGGCGCGGGCGACAGGCCGACCACCACAGGCGATGGCACCTTGCGCATTCTCTTTTGGCTTTTCACCATTCCCTTTCTGGCACTGGCCGGCGCCTTTGCCGCGGCCAATCACCAGCCCTTGACACTCCGCCTCTGGCCCTTTCCCTTGGAGGCCCAGGTGCCGATCTACGCCGCCGTGCTCGGCGCCTTTTTCCTCGGCCTCCTGGTGGCGGCCCTGTGGTTCTGGACGGCGGGCCTGGGTGGCCGCCTGGCGCGGCGGCGGTCGGCGCGTCACCAACGCGCCCTGGAACAGGAAACCACCCGTCTCAAACGGCAGTTGGCGGAAAAGAACCGCGCCCCGCCCGCCGCCGCCGCGACCGGCCACGACGACACCCGGGCGCGCCGGCTGATCGCCGCAGGGGACGGTTGAGGGGGACACTTGGGGGGACACTTGACCCGGCCCCTGTTGCCGCGCGCCCATACAGGCTATAAGACCGGCCCCAGAGGCAACCCACCGGGCCCGACGACACCATGCCCGAGGACACCATGGCCGACACCCCGTCCCGCGCCGCGGCGGATCGATCCATTCGGGAAAAGATCCTTTGCGCCATCGACACGCCCGACCTGGCCCGCGCCCTTGACCTGGCAGCGGCGCTGAAGGGCCGCGTCGGCGGCATCAAGCTCGGACTGGAGTTCTTCTCGGCCCACGGCCCCGACGGCGTGCGCAGGGTCATGGCGGGCGCCGGGGGCTCGGACTTGTTCCTCGACCTCAAATTTCACGACATTCCCAATACCGTGGCCGCCGCCATGCGCGCCGCCGCGGCGCTGGCGCCCCGTTTCATCAACGTTCATGCCGGCGGCGGCCCGGCCATGCTCGAAGCGGCAAGGAAGGCGGCCCAAGACGCCGCCGCCGAGACCGGCATCGCCCCGCCCCTGGTCCTTGGCGTTACCGTGCTCACCTCCCTCGACGGCGCCGACCTGGGGGTCCTGGGCGTCGCCGCCAAGGTGGAAGACCAGGTGGTGCGGCTGGCGGCGCTGGCGGCCGCGGCCGGTCTCGACGGCGTCGTCTGCGCGGCCCGGGAAATCGCCGCCATCAGGCGCGCGCGGGGGCCCGATTTCGTCCTCGTGACCCCCGGCATCCGTCCCGCGTCGGCGGCGACCGGAGACCAGAAGCGCGTCGCCACGCCGGCCGATGCGCTTCGCGCCGGCGCCGATTACCTGGTCATCGGACGGCCCATCACCGCCGATCCCGATCCCGCCGCCGCCGCCGAGCGCTTGGTCGCCGAGGCGGCGGCCGAGCTCGCCTGATCCCGTGCCGGTCACCGTCAAGATTTGCGGCATCAACACCGCCGACGCCATGCATGCGGCGGTCGCCGGGGGCGCGGGCTACGTCGGATTGATGTTTTATCCCGCCTCACCGCGGTTTCTCGCCCTCGAGGCGGCGGCCCGGCTCGCCATCCCGGTGCCCGACGGGATCGAGAGGGTCGGCGTGTTCGTGGACGCGCCCGACGAGGTCATCGCCCGGACCCTGGACGCGGTGCCCATCGACATGCTGCAGTTGCACGGCGCCGAGCCGCCCCGGCGGGTGGCCGAAATCCGCAACCGCTTCGGGCTGCCGGTGATCAAGGCGATCAAGATCGCCGGGCCCGACGACCTGGCCGAGGCCCGAATCCACGAAAGCGCCGCCGACATGCTTCTGTTCGACGCCAAACCGCCGGTGGAAATGGCCGACGCGCTGCCCGGCGGCAACGCGCTGGCCTTCGATTGGCGGATCATCGCCGGCCACCGTTGGCCGCGGCCGTGGATGCTGTCGGGCGGCCTCACCGCCGCCAATCTGGGCCAGGCGGTGGGCACCAGCGGCGCCGTGCGGGTGGATGTTTCCTCGGGCGTGGAAACCGCGCCGGGAGAGAAGGACCCGGCGCTGATCCGCGCCTTTATCCAGGCCGCGGCGGAGGCCTAGAACATGGTCCCCGGCCGGGCCCCGCCCCGGGCCGGCATTGGAATATGGCGGCGCCGGGCGTATAGTTCGGCACCCCGATGACGAGTTATAAATATGAGTACCCCCAACACTTTCCGGAGCGGGCCCGACGAGGGCGGGCATTTCGATCTTTTCGGTGGCCGATACGTCGCCGAGACGCTGATGCCGCTGATCCTGGACCTGGAACGGGCCTGGGGCGAGGCCCGAACCGATCCCGGCTACACCGCCGAATTGGACCATTTCCTGGCCCATTACGCGGGCCGGCCGTCGCCGCTTTATTTCGCCGAGCGGCTGACGCAAGAGCTCGGCGGCGCCAAGATCTATTTCAAGCGCGACGAGCTCAACCACACCGGCTCCCACAAGATCAACAACTGCCTGGGCCAGATCCTGCTGGCCCGGCGCATGGGCAAGAAGCGGATCATCGCCGAGACCGGGGCCGGCCAGCACGGGGTGGCGACGGCGACGGTTTGCGCGCGCTTCGATCTGGACTGCACCATTTACATGGGCGAAGTCGATATCCAGCGCCAACAACCCAACGTCTTTCGCATGAAGCTTCTCGGCGCCAAGGTGGTGCCGGTTGGTTCGGGCTCGGCCACCCTCAAGGACGCCATGAACGAGGCCCTGCGCGATTGGGTGGCCAGCGTCGAGACCACCTATTACCTGATCGGCACGGCGGCGGGGCCGCACCCCTATCCGGCCATGGTCCGCGATTTCCAATCGGTGATCGGGCGTGAAGTCCGCCAACAGTTGGATGCCGCCGAAGGCCGGGGGCCCGATACCCTGATTGCCTGCATCGGCGGCGGGTCCAACGCCATCGGCCTGTTTCACCCCTTCCTCGACGATGCCGGGGTCGAGATGTTCGCCGTGGAAGCCGCCGGCGAGGGCCTCGATTCGGGGCGCCACGCCGCCTCCATCAGCGCCGGCGTGCCGGGAGTTCTGCACGGCAGCCGCAGCTATCTGTTGCAGGACGATGACGGCCAGATCAGCGAGGCCCATTCGATCTCCGCCGGCCTCGATTACCCGGGCATCGGCCCGGAGCATGCCTGGCTTCACGAGCAGGGGCGCGTCCATTACGTGTCGGCCACCGACGCCGAAGCCTTGGCCGCTTTCAAGCTGTGCTCCGAGTTGGAGGGCATCATACCGGCGTTGGAACCGGCCCATGCATTGGCCCACGTCATCCGCCACTGCCCGGGCCTGGCCCGGGACCATCTGGTGGTCATGAACCTGTGCGGCCGGGGCGACAAGGACGTTTTTTTGGTGGCCCGGCACCTGGGGGTAGAGTTGTGAACACCGGCGCCGCGCCCGACCGCATCCATGAGCGCTTCACGGCGCTGCGCGCCGAGGGCCGGGCCGGCCTGGTGACCTTCGTCACCGCCGGAGATCCCGATTTCGAGACCTCTTGGAATATCCTTGCCGGGCTTCCCGAAGCCGGCGCCGACCTCATCGAGATCGGCATGCCGTTTTCCGATCCCATGGCCGACGGCCCCGCCATCCAGGCCTCCAGCCTGCGGGCGCTGGGATCGGGCCAGAACATGGCCAAGACCATCGACCTGGTGCGCCGATTCCGGGCGGCCGACGCCACCACGCCGCTGCTGCTGATGGGGTACTACAACCCGATTTACAGGTACGGCAACCAACGCTTCCTCGATGACGCCAAAAGCGCCGGCGCCGACGGGCTGATCATCGTCGACCTGCCGCCCGAAGAAGATTCCGAGCTCTGCCTGCCGGCCCGGGACACCGGCCTTCACTTCATCCGCCTGGCGACGCCGACCACCGACCAGGCGCGCCTGGCCAAGGTGCTCACCAACGCGTCGGGGTTTATCTACTACGTTTCCATCACCGGCATCACCGGGACGCGGTCCGCCCGGCCCGGCGATGTCAACGAGCGGATCGCCGCCTTGCGCGCGGCGACGGACCTCCCCATAGCCGTCGGTTTCGGCATCAAGACCCCGCAACAGGCGGCGGCCATCGCCCGGATCGCCGATGCGGTGGTGGTGGGTTCCGCCCTGGTTGAACGGATTCGCCAAGGGCTTGACGACGACCGCCGCCCGGGGGCAGGTTTGGTGGCCGAAACCCTCGGCCTGGTCAAGGAGCTTGCCGCCGGCGTGCGCGGCGCTAGGCAATCGGGGGCCGCCACGGGATAGACCATGAACTGGCTCACCAATTTCGTCAGGCCCCGCATCCGCGCCTTGGTGCGCAAGCAAGGCGTGCCCGACAACCTATGGCAAAAATGTACCGCCTGCGAACAGATGATCTTCCACCGGGAATTGTCGGCCAACCTGTATGTCTGCACCCATTGCGGCCATCACATGCGGGTGGCGGCCAAGGACCGGCTGGCCATGGTGTTCGACGGCGACAGCACCCAGACCATCGAACTCCCCGAGGCCATGGACGATCCCCTCAAGTTCCGGGACCAGAAACGTTACGGCGACCGCCTCAAGGAAAACCGGGTTAAGACCGGCATCGATGACGCGATTCTGGTCGCCCACGGCAAGATCGGCGGGATCCCCGCCGTCATCGCCGCCTTCGATTTCCGTTTCATGGGCGGTTCCATGGGAACCGCCGTCGGCGACGGCCTGATCGCCGCCGCGCGCCTGGCGGTGGTGCAGGAGGCGCCGCTGATCGTCTTCCCGTCCTCGGGCGGGGCGCGCATGCAGGAGGGCATCCTTTCCCTGATGCAGATGCCGCGGTCCATCATCGCCGTCCAGGAGGTCCGCGAGGCGGGCCTGCCCTATATCGTCGTCCTCACCGACCCGACCACCGGCGGCGTATCGGCGAGCTTCGCCATGCTCGGCGATATCTCCATCGCCGAACCCGGGGCGATCATCGGCTTCGCCGGCTCGCGGGTCATCGAAAGTACCATCCACGAGACCCTGCCCGAGGGTTTCCAGCGCGCCGAATACCTTCTCGAACACGGCATGATCGACATGGTGGTGCCGCGCCATGAGTTGCGCGCCACCTT
This sequence comes from Alphaproteobacteria bacterium, assembly GCA_004356985.1. Classification (GTDB taxonomy): domain Bacteria; phylum Pseudomonadota; class Alphaproteobacteria; order SMXQ01; family SMXQ01; genus SMXQ01. The sequence goes on from SMXQ01000018.1 coordinate 8,348, forward strand.
GATCCGGGTGCTCGACCTGCTGTGCAACCGGAACCCGGCCGGCGAGGTGGTCGCCCTGCCCAAGTCAGAGGCCGCGGCCGATGGCCCAGGGAACCCCGCCCCTGAACAGTGACGCGGTGCTGGCCCGCCTCCAACGCCTTCACCCGAAAAAGATCGACCTGTCCCTGGGCCGGATCCGGCGCCTGCTCGGGGCGCTGGGCCATCCGGAACGCGACCTGCCGCCGGTCATCCACGTCGCCGGCACCAACGGCAAGGGCTCGGTCATCGCCTTCATCAAGGCCATGGCGGAAGCCGCCGGGCGCAAGGCCCACGTCTATACCTCCCCCCACCTGGTGCGCTTCACCGAACGCATCCGACCCGCCGGCCGGGAGATCGGCGACCGGGCGCTGGCCCGATTGCTGAATGAGTGCGAGGCCGCCAACGGGGCCCGTCCCATCACCTTCTTCGAGATCACCACGGCGGCGGCCTTCCTCGCCTTCGCCCGCGTCAAGGCCGACCTCACCTTGTTGGAGACCGGCCTCGGCGGACGGCTGGACGCCACCAACGTGATCGCCCGGCCCAAAGTCACCGTGATCACCCCGGTCTCCCTCGACCATCAGCAATTCCTGGGCCCGCGCCTGGCCGGCATCGCCGGGGAAAAGGCCGGCATCCTGAAGCGCCGCGTTCCCGCCGTGATCGGCCCCCAACATGCCATCGCCGCCCGGGTAATCAATCAGCGGGCCGAGGCACTCGACGCCCCGCTGATCCGCTGGGGCCGGGATTTCAGGGCCGAAATCGGCGCGCGATCGCTGATTTTCAGCGACCGGGACGGCGATCTCACCCTGCCCCGTCCCGGACTCAAGGGGGCCCACCAAGCCGCCAACGGCGCCATCGCCATCGCCGCGCTCAAGGCGCTCTGGGACCGTCCCATCCCTACCGCCGCCTTGGCCCGGGGGATCGCCCGCGCCACCTGGCCGGCCCGCCTGCAACGGCTGACCGGCGGCCCGCTGAGCGCGCCGCTGACCGCGGGCGGGTTCGAGGTCTGGCTCGACGGCGGGCACAATCCCGCCGCCGGACGGGCGCTGGCCAAGGCACTCACCGAGGACGGCGCTGCGCCGCTTTACCTGGTGGTCGGCATGACCTCGGCCAAACGCGCGGGCGAATTTCTAAAGCCGCTGGCCGCGCTCGCCCCCAAGGGCCTGTGGGCGGTGGCGCTGCCGGGCGACCACGAGAGCTTCCCCCCCGAACGCCTCGCCACCCGCGCCCGGACTCTCGGCATGACCGCCCATGGGGCGGCCTCGGTGGCGGCGGCGCTGGGCGCCATCGCCCGGCGCCCGCCGGGCCGGGTGCTGATCACCGGCTCGCTGTACCTGGCCGGCGCCGTGCTGGCCGAGGACCAAGCCGGCTAGAGCATTGAACCTAAAGGGAAGTTCCGCTCAGGCGGCGGCGTGGATGGCCGCCTCCTTGACGCTGTCGGATACCTGGGGCTCGAATTGTTTGAAGTTCTCTTCGAACATGCGGGCGACGTGGCGGGCGGCCTTGTCATAGGCCGCCTTGTCGGACCAGGTGGCCTTGGGATTGAGCACGTCCTGGGGCACGTCGGGGCAATTGCCGGGTACCAGCACCCCGAAATTGGGGTCGGGCGTCATGGCGACGTCGTTGAGCTTACCGGCCAGCGCCGCGCGCAGCATGGTCCTGGTATGGGCGATCTTCATGCGGCTGCCGACCCCATAGGCGCCGCCGGTCCAGCCGGTATTGACCAGCCAGCAGGTGGTTTTGTGCTGGGCGATGCGTTCGCCCAAGAGCTTGGCGTAAACCGTCGGATGCCGCGGCATGAAGGGGGCGCCGAAACAGCTGGAGAAGGTCGCCTCGGGCTCGGTCACGCCGCGCTCGGTGCCGGCCAACCGGGCCGTGTAGCCCGACAGGAAATGATACATCGCCTGGTCGGGGCTCATGCGGCTGATCGGCGGCAGCACGCCGAAGGCATCCGCCGTCAGCATGACGATATGTTCGGGATGGCCCGCGGTCAGGGTGTCGGAAATGTTGGGAATGAACTCGATGGGATAGGAGACCCGCGTGTTTTCGGTGAGCTCCTCGGAATCGAAGTCGAGCGCGCGCGTCACCGGATCGATGACGACGTTTTCCAGGACCGTGCCGAAACGATGGGTGGTGGCGTAAATCTCCGGTTCCGCCTCTTCGGACAAGCGGATCGCCTTGGCATAGCAGCCGCCCTCGAAATTGAAGATGCCGTTGTCGGACCAGCCGTGTTCGTCGTCGCCCACCAAGATGCGCGCGCCGTCCGCCGACAGCGTCGTCTTGCCGGTTCCCGACAGGCCGAAAAAGATCGCCGCATCGCCCCCTTCGCCGATATTGGCCGAACAATGCATGGGCATCACGCCCTGGGCCGGCAAGAGGTAATTGAGGATCGAAAACACCGATTTCTTGATCTCCCCGGCATACCAGGTGCCGGTGATCAGCACCTCGCGGGCGCCGAAATTGACGATCACGCAGATGTCGGAATTGGTGCCGTCGGTAGCCGGGTCGACGTTAAGCCCCGGCGCATGGAGGATGGTAAAGGAGGGGTCGAAGGAGGCCAGCGCATGGTCCGGCGGCTGGATGAACATGTTGCGCGTGAACAGCGCATGCCACGCGGTTTCGGTGACCACGCGCACGTTCAGCCGGTAATCGTGATCGGCGCCAGCGTAACTGTCCTGGATGAACAGGTCGCGGTCGACGTAATAATCCAGGATCTTGCCGCGGATGGCCCCATAGTGCTTTTCGGACATCGACTGGTTGACCGACCCCCACCAGATATTGTCGTAACTGGTGGCTTCCTCGACGATGAACTTGTCCTTGGGCGAACGGCCGGTGTATTCGCCGGTCTCCACCACCAACGCCCCGCCGGGGGCCAAAAGCCCTTCGGCGCGTTTGATGGATTCCTCGACCAAGCTGGGCGCGTCCAAGTTCCAATAGGCCGCGCGGGCACCTTTGATCCCGTGCTTGTCCAAACCGATGCTACTCTTGACGGATCCCCGCTCTTCCAATTCCTCATCTCCCGTTGGCGCCCGGAACGGCCTTGGGCAACCCTTTATATACGGGTTCGCCCTAGGCGACACCAGTCCCGAGTTGCGAATCATTCTATTTTCCGTTTTAGCGCCTGTTCGACGGCCTCACGCGGCCGGCGGGGGACCTGAAAACCGGCTAAGAAGCAGGCTCACGGCGACGCCGAGAACGGCCCAGAACACCGCCGAGCCGGTCATCGAAGCGGCCACGAAGGCGGCCACCAGCGCCGCCGGCAGGGCGGCGGCGGTCCCGGTCGCCGGCCCGCCAGCGATGAAGGGGAGCGCCACCAGCGCGAGGCCCGCGGCGCGGGCGGTCCGGCGCCCGGCAAAGACCACCAGGCCCAGTCCCGCGGCGGTGGCGCCCGCCGCGCCCAGCCACCACAATTGCCGCGTGGCGAGGCCGCTTTCGGCCATCCCCGGAAGCTGCGGAGCCAACACCAGGGCGGGCGCCAGGGTGAACACCGCAAAGCCGGCGAATCCCCAGACCACGCCCTCCATCACGGTGGGGCGGCGGCCGGAAAAGGCGATGGCGCCGGCCAGCAGGAGACCGAACCCGGCGCCCGTGAGCAGGCTGGCGGCCAGGGTTAGCCCGGCGCGCACAAGGGGGTGCCGCCGGCGGTCCGCCGCCGCCACCGATTCCCCCGGGCTTTCGCCCAGGCGCGCCCGGGCCAAGGCCTGGGCCTCGAAGATTTCCGCCTGGTGGATGAGCGGGCTCACCCTCAGCGCCTGGACGGTGAACCCCACGGCGCCGGCGCAAAGCCCGGCGATGATCCCGGCTGCCAGGATGCGGCGCATCACGGCCCGGCCCGGTCAGCGCCAGGGGCCATCGGTGCCAGGGACCATCAGTGGCAGGGAAAGGTGAAACCGTGCCGCACGTCATGGGCGGCGTCGTGGAGCAGGTTGGATTGGGCGAACCCGGTGCCCAGCAACAGGAACGACCCGAGCAGGACCGCGGCCAGCCCCGCGTAAAGGTGTTGGGAACGGGCCGTCGCCCACGCGCCGGCCTTGGAAACCTGGATCGATGACATGCCTCGGGCCTCCCTGGTTCAGGCCGCCCATGGACGGTATCCCTGATACGTGTCGCCGCCAAGGGCCAATTGAAGGGGCCGGGGCCGGTCCTGTCAAGGTGCCGCGGGGCCACCGCTGTCCAGGTCAAGGACGGCCTATTGAAAGAGACCCTCGGCCGATGCCACGCGCCAGGCGATGGAAACGCCCAGCACCACGGTGGCGGCGCCGACCCCCGCGGTCAGGCCTCGGAAGGCCCAGGTCAGGCGGCCTGCGGTGAAGCGGAGCGGCACGGCGATGGCGCAGGATAGGATTGCCATGCCGATCACCGAACCGAGGCCGAACAGCAGCATGTAGGCGAACCCCAGCCACAGCGAGGAGATGGTGCTCAGGATCAGCAACACCAAGGCGGCGGAGCCGGCCATGCCGTGCATGATCCCGACCAGCAAGGCGCGGAGGGGAAGGCCCCGGGGATGGGCATGGCCATGGGCGGCGGCATCGTGACCGCCCATGGGGGCATGGCCATGGGCGTGGAAATGATGCGCGCCGCCATGGTCATGGGCGTGGAAATGGGCCTTGCGCCGCGCCAAGCGGACCATGACGTCGAGCCCCAGCCCGACCAGCATCAGGCCGACCGCGAATTCCAGGATAAGGGCGAAGGTTTCCGGCACCACCCAATCCAGCACCAGCACCACGGAGCCGATGAGAAACAAGGTAGCGGTATGGCCGAGCCCCCAGGCCACGCCCATCCGGGTGGTTTCGCCGATGGATTTGGAACCCGAGGCCAGGCTTGCCACGGCGGCCACGTGGTCGGCTTCGAGGGCATGCTTCATGCCGATCAGAAAGCCGAGCCCCAAGATGGAAAGCATATGGTGTTCCCTGCCCTGAATTGTTCTTGTTGTGTCAAAGCGGCCAGCCGCGGGAACATCATAGAAGAGGTCCCTGGCGAGTCAATCTAACGGCCCGCGAACGGCCCGCGAACGGCCCGCAATGCGCCGCGCCGGGGCCGCGCCTTGCCTTCAAATGGCCCTATTTTCCCTGTTCCGTAGCGCGGTTTCCCTATGGGGATGCCGCCGAATCGTGCAAAATGAACCCGTCGTGGGCACCCAGGCCTGTGGTTCACACGAACAACCGAAGAAGGGGATGATCATTGACTCGGACCATCGCTCTCGTTGACGACGACCAAAACATCCTGGCGTCGATTTCCATCTCGCTCGAGGCCGAAGGCTTCGACGTGAACACTTATACCGATGGCGTCAAGGCCCTGGCGGGGATTGCCGATCATCCCGTGGATCTCGCCATTCTCGACATCAAAATGCCGCGCATGGACGGCATGGAGTTGCTCAACCGCATCCGCCGCACCTCTCAGATCCCGGTCATCTTCCTCACCTCGAAGGACGACGAGGTGGACGAGCTTCTGGGACTGCGCATGGGCGCCGACGATTACATTCGCAAGCCCTTCTCCCAACGGCTTCTGCTCGAGCGGATCCGGGCGCTGCTGCGGCGATCGGAGGCCAATGCCGAGCAGGGCAGGACCGGGGGCGCCAACGGCCGCGGCGATGAAGACACCATGGCGCGGGGTGAACTGGTGCTTGATTCCGGGCGCCATCTCTGTACCTGGCGCGGCGAACCGGTGCAGCTCACGGTGACCGAATTCCTCATTCTCCGGTCCCTCGCCGAACGGCCAGGCCACGTCAAGAATCGCGACCAGTTGATGGACGCGGCCTATGGCGAGCATATCTATGTGGACGACCGCACCATCGACAGCCACATCAAGCGCTTGCGGCGCAAATTCAAGGTCGTGGATGCGCAGTTCGCCCAGATAGAAACCCTTTACGGCCTGGGCTATCGTTATCGCGAAGCCTGATCGGGGGCGGCGCACGGGCAATTTGCGGGGTCCCCGGCGGAAAGCAGCCGGAGAGAATGGCGGTCGAAACAACCAACAGGGACATGCCGGGCAAGAGCCGCGGCCGGCGGCGGCCGGCGGCCAAGCCCGCGGCGCGCTTCCGGTCCCTGACCTGGCGGGTGCTCGCGGTCAACCTGTTGGGGCTGGCGATCCTCGCCGCCGGGCTGCTCTATCTTGACCGCTACAAGCAGAGCCTGATCCTCGGCCAACTGGATTCTCTCGCCACCCAGGGCGGTATTTTCGCCGCCGCCCTGGGCGAGGCGGCGGTGACCTCCAGCCCGCGGGAGGGCCGCGATTTCCTGACCGTCCAGGCGCGGCCCATGGTGCGCCGGCTTGCCACGCCGGCCGGCCTGAGGGCACGGCTGTTCGCCGCCAATGGCGATATCATCGCCGATTCGCGGTATTACGGGACCGCCGGCGGCAAGGTCCAGGTCGCCGTTCTGCCGCCGCCGTCCCAGGGCCGCAGCTTCCTCGGGTCGGTGGTGGATATCTATGACTGGGTGGTCCGCCAGTTTCCCGACCGCCACGCCTATTCCCGCTATATCGAACTTGCCGAACCCCGGGCCGATCAATACGCCGTGACCAAGAAGGCGATGATGGGAGAGATCGGCCGGGAGGTCCAGATCGACCACGACGGCCGGCTGGTGATGCTGGTGGCGGTCCCGGTGCAGCGCTACAAGCAGGTGCTCGGCGCGCTGCTGCTTTCGGTGGATGAGGAAGGGATAGAAAAAAGCCTGCGCAGCGTGCGGCTGGAGATCCTGACGGTGTTCGCCGGGGTCATTTTCGTGACCGTCCTGCTGTCGCTCTGGCTCGCCAGCACCATCGCCCGGCCGATGCGCCTGCTCGCCGCCGCCGCCGACCGGGTGCGTTCCGGCCGCAGCCGCGAATCGGAAATTCCCGACTTCACCAAGAGAGGCGACGAAATCGGCGACCTCTCGGCATCGCTCAGGGACATGACCCACGCCTTGTGGACCCGCATGGAAGCGATCGAAAGTTTCGCCGCCGACGTCGCCCATGAGATAAAGAACCCGCTGACCAGCCTGCGCAGCGCCGTGGAAACCGCCGCCCGGATCGACGATGCCGATCAGCAACAACGCCTGATGGCGATCATCCTCGACGATGTCGAGCGCCTCGACCGGTTGATCACGGATATCTCCGACGCGTCCAGGCTCGACGCGGAACTGTCGCGCGAGGACATGGTGAATGTAGATATCAAGGACTTGCTCACGACCCTCATGGAGGTCGAGCTGATCGCCAGCGAGGGGCGCGGCGCCGACGCGCCCAAGCTTCGCCTCGACCTGCCCGAAGACGTGCCGCTCCGGGTGGTGGGCTTGGAAGACCGCATCGCCCAGGTGCTGCGCAACCTGATCTCCAATGCGGTCTCCTTCTCGCCGCCCGGCGGCACCATCGTGCTAAGCGGCCAACGCCGGGGCCCGCACATCGATATCATCGTCGAGGACGAGGGCCCGGGGCTGCCGCCGGGCGTGTTCGAGGCGGTCTTCCAACGCTTCTACACCGAACGCCCCGAGGGCGAGAAGTTCGGCACCCATTCCGGGCTGGGGCTGTCCATTTCCAAGCAGATCGTCACCGCCCACCATGGGCGCATCCGCGCCGAGAACATAGAGAGCGACGGGGCCGTCACCGGCGCCCGTTTCATCGTCACCCTGCCGGCGGCGGCCGATGACTGAGCGCGCCCGATGCACCGTTCACGGCACCTGCGTGGTCATCGGCGATGCCGGAATCCTGATCAGGGGCCGGCCCGGGGCGGGCAAGTCCGACCTGGCGCTGCGTTTGATCGACCAGGGCGCGCGGTTGGTGTCCGACGATCAGGTGCGGCTCCGGCTTTGCGGCGGCGCCGTCATCGCTTCCGCGCCCGATGCCATCGAAGGGATGATCGAAGTCAACGGCATGGGGCTGATTCGCTTGGACGCCGCGCGCATCGCCGGCGAGGCGCCGCTGACGCTCCTGGTGGACCTGGTCGACGGCGGCGGGATCGAACGTCTGCCCGGGCCACAAGTTGAAACCGTGTTGGGGGTGAATCTCCCGCGCATGGCGCTTTCGCCATTCGAGGCATCGGCGCCGGCCAAGCTGCGGCTTGCGGTGGGCCGGGGCACTGGGTCTATAATGCCCGTCTCATGACGCGCCATCGCCGTGTGCCGCCGAGGAGCAGGCCCCGACCCATGCCCTGCCGTGAACCCGTGCAATGAACGCCAAGCGCGACCCTGGCCTTGCGCCCAAGCGACGGCTGGTGCTGGTCACCGGCATGTCGGGCGCGGGGCGATCATCGGCCTTGAAGACATTCGAGGACATCGGCTTCGACGCGGTGGACAATATGCCGCTGGCGTTGTTGGGCAACCTCACCTCCGGGGAACCCGCGCTGTCCCGTGACGTGGCCGTGGGGGTCGATATCCGGACCCGGGATTTCGGCGTCGGTTCCCTGGTCGCGGAATTGGACCGGATCATGGCCGACGGCGGCATCGAGGTGCGGCTGGTATTTTTCGATTCCTCCGACGAGGTGCTGCAGCGGCGCTTCACCGAAACCCGGCGGCCCCATCCCATGGCCGCGGACCGGCCGGTGAGCGACGGCATCGCCCGGGAGCGGCAAATGCTCAGGGCCCTGCGCGAACGGGCGGACCTGATCATCGACACCACGGAATTGACCCCCGGCGAGTTGCGGCGCATCCTCACCGGCCATTTCAACCATGTCGAACCCAACGGGTTGACCGCTTTCGTGACGTCATTTTCGTACCGAAACGGGATACCGCGGGAAGCCGACCTGGTGTTCGATGTCCGGTTTCTCGCCAATCCCCATTACGATCCCAAGCTCCAACCGATGACCGGGACGGCGCCGGAGGTGGGCGCCTTCATCGCCGAAGACCCGCAATTCGAGCCTTTCTTCGGCGCGCTCACGGGGCTCATGGAGGTGCTGATACCGGGCTATGTCAAGGAAGGGAAGAGCTACCTGACCATCGCCATCGGCTGTACCGGGGGGCGCCACCGTTCGGTCTATGTGGCCGGGCGTCTCGGCGAATGGCTCGAGGGGAAATTGCTCAGCGTCGAGGTCGCTCATCGTGACGCCGAGAACGCCGCCCAACACCCGCGGCTGGATGATCGGCGATGACCGGAGGTGGGGCTAAAAAAAACCAAGACCAAACCGATCGCGGCGTTGTCGGTCTCGTCCTGGTGACCCACGGGGCCATAGGCATCGCCTTGCTGGAGGCGCTGGAGAATATCGTCGGCGGCCAGGACAACGTGGTTTCGGTCTCGATCCAGCCCGATGACGACGTCGAGGCGCGCAGGGCCGAAATTCTCGACGCCATCGCCCGCGTGCGGGCCGGCGGCGGCTGCGTCGTGATGACCGATATGTTCGGCGGCACGCCCTCGAACCTCGCCCTTTCCGCCATGGGGGAAGAGGCGGTGGATGTCATCGCCGGGGTCAACCTGCCGATGCTGATCAAATTCGCCTCGGTCCGGGCCAGCGCCCCGCTCGCCGATGTCGTCTCCCAGGTCCAGGAAGCGGGGCGGAAATACATCAATGTCGCTTCCAGCTTCCTCAATCCGCCGGAGCCCGATTGAAGGACCGGAACATGACAGGGTCCGATGGCGCCCCCTGGCGGTCGCGGACGGTGACCATCAGCGGCGAACTCGGCCTCCATGCCCGGCCCGCCGCGCTCTTCGTCAAGCTGGCCGGCACCTTCGATGCCGAGATCACGGTCGCCAACAAAAGCGGCGTGGTATCGGGCGGCTCGATCATGGGACTGATGATGCTGGCCGCGGCATCGGGGACGGAACTCCACATCACCGCCCGCGGGCCGGAAGCCGACCAGGCGCTGGACGCCCTGGTCCACTTGGTCGCCGGCGGGTTCGAACGCGGTTGAGCGGCGCCGGCGCCGGCGTCACCCCGGGAAGGGTCCGCCCCCGGGTGCCCTTTCTCGGGGATATTTATCGCACAAACCGCCCAATACTTCTTGCAAACGGCCATATATAAAAATATAAGGCTTCATTTATATTTTGTTAAACCGCGGCTTGGATAATACGCCGGTCAAAGGGCCCATCCGCGGCCCCTATCGGCGCCCATGGGCACGCAAGGAGACCGATCGTGAGTGACAAATCCACCATGGGGGATGGCGGCGCCGGCTACAAGGTCGCCGATATCGGCTTGGCCGAATGGGGCCGCAAGGAAATCTCCATCGCCGAATCGGAAATGCCGGGCTTGATGGCGCTGCGCGAGGAGTACGGCGCCAGCCGGCCCCTCGAGGGCGCGCGCATCGCCGGCTGCCTGCATATGACCATCCAGACCGCGGTGCTGATCGAGACCCTGATCCACATCGGCGCCGACCTGCGTTGGAGTTCGTGCAACATCTTCTCGACCCAGGACCACGCCGCCGCGGCCATCGCCGCCGCCGGCATTCCCGTCTTTGCCTGGAAGGGAGAGACCGAGGAAGAGGCCCAGTGGTGCATCGAGCAGACCATCGACGGCGCCCATGGATGGCGGCCCAATATGATCCTCGACGACGGCGGCGACCTCACCAAGATCATGCACGACGAATATCCGCAACTGATGGCCGACGTGAGGGGCATCTCCGAAGAGACCACCACCGGCGTCCTGCGTCTGTTCGAAATGCAGAACAAGGGGGAGCTGTTGTGCCCCGCCATCAACGTCAACGATTCCGTCACCAAATCCAAATTCGACAATCTCTATGGCTGCCGGGAAAGCCTGATCGACGGCATCAAGCGGGCCACCGACATCATGCTGGGCGGCAAAACCACCGTGGTGGCGGGCTATGGCGATGTCGGCAAGGGCTGTGCCGCGGCCCTGGCCGGCCAGGGGGCGCGGGTCATCGTCACCGAGATCGACCCCATCTGCGCCCTGCAGGCGGCCATGGAGGGGTTCCAGGTGATGACCATGGACCAGGCCGCGCCGCTGGGCGACATCTTCATCACCGCCACCGGCAATATCGACGTCGTCACCATCGATCACCTGAGGGCCATGAAGGACCGCGCCATCGTCTGCAATATCGGCCATTTCGATAGCGAGATCCAAATCAACGCCATGCGCAACATGTCCTGGGACGAGATCAAGCCCCAGGTCCACGAGGTGACCTTTCCCGACGGCAAGCGGCTGATCATCTTGGCCGAAGGGCGGCTGGTGAACCTGGGCTGCGCCACCGGCCATCCCAGCTTCGTCATGAGCTTCTCGTTCACCAACCAGGTCATCGCCCAGATCGAGCTGTGGCAGAACCATGACAACTATGGCCGGGAGGTGTACTTCCTGCCCAAGAATCTGGACGAAAAGGTGGCCCGTCTCCACCTCGACCACGTCGGCGTGCGCCTGACCCAGTTGACCCAGGAACAGGCCGACTATATCACCATCCCCATGGACGGCCCCTTCAAGCCGGATCACTACCGCTACTAGTTCACCAGAGCCTTTCGCGGCCGACGCGTGGGCCGCGAAAGGCGCCGCATTCCGCCACCGGCTTGTGGGCGGACGGGGAGAGGCCTACACTGCCGCCGTGTTGCACGGGGGTTTCATCGACCGGCGAATGCCGCCCCGGCCAAGCCGGGCGCGGGACGCCGTGCTTAACGCCCCGCGGACACGTATGGGCCGGGTCCCCGCTGCCCTTCCCATCCCCTTTTTTGGGGCCGAGGGCGCCGATATCCTGAACCTCCAGGTCCTCGCCGCGCTGTTGGTCGCCGGGCTCCTGGTTGCCGCATTTCTTGCCGTCCGGTTCGCCCGCGCGCGCGACCGGGCCCGCCATGCCCTGACCGAAGCCGAACCCCGGGTGGCGGCTTTGGACGCGGCGCCCGGCAGTTACTGGTCTTGGCCCGAATCGGCGCCGGGGGAGGACCCGGGGACCGGGGGCCCGGGCTTGGCCGCCTTGCTGGGCGGCGGCGATGGCGACTTCGAGACCTTCGATGGGGTGGCCGGAGCCTTCGCCCCGGGCCCGGCTGGCGACCTGCGCGCCAACGTGGCGGCGCTGCGCGCCACGGCGGCGGCGTTTACCCTGACCATCACTAATGCCGGCACCAATGCCGGCGGCAAGCGCACCTTCCAAGTCCACGGTGCGCGCAGCCCCGGGTCCGATGGCAAGCTCGGCTTCGATACGGTCTGGTTCCGGGATATCAGCGAACCCGCGCGGGCGGCGGCGGCGGCGTGGCAGCGCACCGAGAAACTCGCCTCTCTCAGCGCCGAGAACCGCAATGCATTGGACCGCATGGGAATCCCCGTGTGGGTGCGGGGGCCGGGGCTCGATCTCGCCTATTGCAATCGGGCCTTCGCCGACGCGGTGGAGGAGGCCTCCCCCGCCGCCGCGGTGAAGGGAGGCGCGGAAATCGCCGGCGGGCCCTCGGGCTGGGGGCGGGAACTCGCCGAGGAGGCCCGGCGGATCGGCGCCCCGGTCACCCGCGGCACCTATGTGGTGGCCGGCGGGGACCGCAGGTTCATGGAAATCACCGAGCTTCCCATCGGCGGCGCTTCCAGCCATTGGCAGGTCATGGGGTTCGCCATCGACAAGACCGATGCCGAGGAAGCCCGCAACGACCTTTCACGCCACATGATGGCCCATGGCGAGGTGCTGGAGCACTTGGGCACGGGGATCGTCATCTTCACCGCCGACACCCGTGTTCAGTTCGCCAACACCGCCTTTGCCCGGATGTGGGGCTTGGACGAGGAATGGCTCAAGACGGCGCCACTCCACGGCGAGGTGCTGGAGGACCTTCGCGCCCGCCGGGTCTACCCCGACCAGACGGATTTCCAGCGATTCAAGCACGACGTCATGGCGCTTTACACCTCCTTGATCGATCCCCGGGAAGAACTTCTTCACCTCCCCGACGAACGCGTCTTTCGCGAGGTGGTCAACGCCCATCCCTTCGGCGGCCTGCTGGTGACTTACGAAGACGTGACCGACCGGCTGACCCTGGAACGGTCCTACAACACGCTGATCGCGGTGCAATCGGAAACCCTGGACAACCTCCTCGAAGGGGTCGTGGTGTTCGGCGCCGACGGGCGCATCAGGTTGTTCAACCCGGGTTACGCGCGCATTTGGAAGCTCGACGCGCAAACCCTGCGGGGCCAACCGAGGCTCGCCGATATCATCGAGAAGGTGCGCGACCTGTTCAAATTCGAGGGCCCCTGGGAGACCTTCCGGGATAAGATCCTGGCCGGCGTCATGGACCGTACGCCGCGAATGGGGCGGTTCGAGCGCGCCGATGGTTCGGTGATCGACTATGCGGCGGTGCCCCTGCCCGACGGCGCCATGATGTTCGGCTATATCGACGTCACCGACACGGTCTCGGTGCAGCGCGCCCTGGCCGAACGCAACGAGGCCCTGCTTGCCGCCGATCGCCTGAAATCGCAATTCATCGCCAACGTGTCCTACGAATTGCGGACGCCTCTCAACAGCATCATCGGCTTCACCGAGATCCTGTCCAATCAGTATTTCGGCACGCTCAACGAGCGCCAGGGGGAATATACCGAAAATATTCTTCAGGCCTCCAGGGTGCTGTTGTTTCTGATCGACAACATCCTCGATCTCGCCCTCATCGACGCCGGCGGGCTGGAGTTGGAGCGCGGCGAGGTGGATATCCACGCCATGATGGAATCCGTGGCGGCCCTGGCCCGGACCCAGAAACAAGAGGTTTCCTTGAACATCGATTGCCCCGAGGATATCGGCGCCCTGAGCGGCGACGAGCGGCGACTCAAGCAGGCGTTGTTCAATCTGGTGATCAACGCCATTACCCATACGCCGGCCCACGGGCACATTTCCCTTGCGGTGCGGCGCCAGGGCGGCGGCGTCCAGTTTTCCGTGAGCGATACCGGACCGGGGATCCCCGAAGAGGATTTCGACCGTCTCCTTGGCCGCTTCGAGACCGGCCAGGGCAGCGCCGAAAGGGGCAAGGGGCTGGGGCTCGGCCTTGCCCTGGTGAAAAGCTTCGTCGAACTTCATGGCGGCCGCCTGGTGCTGGCCTCGGTGCTGGGCGAGGGAACCACCGTGTCGTTCGATGTCCCCGCCCACCGCACGGCCGCCACCGGCCAGGAAACCGAGGCCGAACCCGCGCCATAGGGCGCGGGGAAACCTTCGCCGACGATGATCGAACTTGCCCTTTCCGACCTTGAGGCCACCCGATCCCTGGCCCGGCGCCTGGCGCCGGCGCTTGGTGCCGGCGACATCATCGGCCTGGCCGGGCCCTTGGGGGCGGGCAAGACGACCTTTGCCCGGGCCCTGATCGAAGCCCTGGCCCAGGCCGGCGGCGCCGGCCCCGTGGGCGAGGTGCCGAGCCCCACCTTCAGCCTGGTCCAGGTCTACGAGACCGGCGCCGTGCCGGTCTGGCACTTCGATCTCTTTCGCCTGGAACGCCCGGCCGACGCCCTGGAACTGGCCGTCGAGGAGGCCTTCGCCGGCGCCATATCCCTGGTGGAATGGCCCGAACGCCTGGGCGAGATCATGCCCGGCGACTGGCTGGAGCTGCGCCTGGAGCGCCGGGGCGAGGCCGAGGGCGCCCGGCGCGCCGTCATCCGGGGCCATGGATCCCGGGGGCGCGCCCTCGAACGGGCCCTCCATCAGGCGGCCCCATGAACGGCGGCGGCGGCTTCCCGGCCCCCCACCATGGCGCCCGGGCGGGGGCGATCCAAAGCCTGCTGGACGGCGCCGGCTTCGGGGTGGCGGTGCTCTCCACTCTCGGGGCCGATGCCTCCTTCCGCCGCTACGCGCGGCTCACCGGCGGGCCGCGCCCGGCCCTTTTGATGGACGCGCCGCCGGAAAAAGAGGACGTCCGGCCCTGGCTGGCGGTCGCCCGCCATCTGCGGGCTCTCGGCTTCAGCGCCCCCGAGGTGTTCGCCGCCGATGAGGATGCGGGGCTGTTGCTGATCGAGGATTTCGGCGACGACACCTTTAGCCGCGCCCTGGCCCAAGGCGGCGGCGAGGCGGCACTTTACGACCTGGCGGTGGACGTGCTGGCGGCGCTCCATGAAGTCAGCCGCGCCGACGCGCTGCCCGGCTGGCTGCCGCCCTATGACGACGACCGGCTGCTGGACGAGGCGGCGTTGTTCACCGACTGGTACATGCCCGAGGCCCTGGGCGTGCCGACGCCGCCCGAGTCGCGCGTGGAGTTCCTGAGCCTTTGGCGCGCGGCGCTGCCGCCCGCCCGGGCACTGCCGCAAACCCTGGTGCTGCGCGACTACCATGTGGGCAACCTGATGCTGCTTGCGGATCGCCAGGGCATCGCCGCCTGTGGGTTGCTCGATTTCCAGGACGCGGTGGCAGGCGCCGGCGCCTATGACGTCGTCTCCCTCATCAGGGACGCGCGCCGCGACCTCGGCCCGGGGATAGCGGCGCGGGTCAAAGCGCGGTACCTGGAACGGTTCCCCGGCCTCGACCGCGCGGATTTCGAGGCCGCCTCCGCGGTGCTCGCCGCCGGCCGCGCCGCCAAGATCATCGGCATTTTCACCCGGCTTTGGAAACGCGACGGCAAGCCGGCCTACCTCGCCCATATCCCAAGGGTCTGGCAATTGTTGGAAGCCGATCTCGGCCATCCCGCGCTGGCGCCGCTCAGGGCCTGGTTCGCCGACGCGGTGCCGCCGGCCAAACGCACCATGCCCGGACCGCGCGGGGGCGCCCGGTGACCGGTCCCATGCCCGAGGTCGCCATGGTGCTGGCCGCCGGGCTGGGCACCCGGCTGCGGCCGATCACCGACCATCTGCCTAAGCCCTTGGTCGAGGTGGCGGGGCGCACCATCCTCGACCGGGTGCTCGACGCGCTGGACGATGCGGCGGTGGCGCGCTGCATCGTCAACACCCATTATCTCGCGCCCATGATCGCGGCCCACCTGGCCGGCCGCACGGCGCCGGGAGCGGAACTGTCCCACGAGGACGAACTGCTTGATACCGGCGGCGGCGTCGCCCGGGCGCTGGCGTCCCTGGGCGCCGCGCCCTTCTTCGTGATCAATGCCGATATCCTGTGGAGCGACGGCCCCGGCGGGGCGGCGCTGGCGCGCCTGGCCGCGGATTTCGATGCCCAGACCATGGACGCGCTGCTGCTTTTGGTGCCGCGCCAGCGGGCCGTCGGCTATGACGGGCCGGGCGATTTCACGTCCGATGACCGGGGCCGTCTTCGGCGGCGGGGCGGGGCGGCCACGGCGCCCTATGTCTTCACCGGGCTCCAGATCTTGCACCCGCGGCTGTTCGGCGATTGCCCCGACGGCGCCTTTTCCCTCAACATCCTCTACGACCGCGCCATCGCCTCGGGCCGATTGTCGGGCCTCAAGCATACCGGGCGCTGGTTCCATATCGGCACCCAAGCGGGGCTGGAGCTGGCCTCGGCCGCGCTTGGCGCGGGGCCGGAAATTCCCCGCCCATGAGCGCCCCTGGCCTCAGTGTCTATACCATCGAGCCCGGCATTCCCTTCGTCGATGCCCTGGCCCGGGGGCTCATGGCGCGGATCGCCCGGGACCATGGGGATGATCCCTTGGGCCTCGCCCGGGTGACCGTCTTGCTGCCCACCCGCCGCGCGGTGCGGGCGCTCGCCGATGCCTTCCTCCGCGCCTCAAACGGGAGCCCTTTGTTGCTGCCGCGCATGATGCCGCTCGGCGATCTCGACGAGGACGAACTATTGATCACCGGCGCGGGGCCCGACGGAATGGCGGGCGACGGAATGGCGGGCGACGCAACCGGGACCGGGGCCGCCCAGCCGCTGGCGCCGGTGATCGGCGGCCTGCGCCGGCAATTGATCCTGGCCCGCCTGGTGATGACCTTCGGCGGCCGCACCTGGCCGACCCCGCCCGACGCCGGGCAGGCGGTGGAGTTGGCATCGGAGCTGGCCCGCCTGCTCGACCAGATGGAGACCGAGCGCCTGGGCTTCGAGGGCCTCGCCGATCTGGTGCCCGAGCGCTTCTCCGCCCATTGGCAGGCGACCCTGGAATTCCTCAAGATCGTGACCGAATTCTGGCCCCGGGAACTGGCCGAAGAGGGCGCCATCGGTCCCGCCCAGCGGCGCAACCTGCTGCTGGCCGCCCAGGGCGCCGCCTGGACCGCCGCCCCGCCCCGGGATTGGGTGGTGGCGGCGGGCTCCACCGGTTCGATCCCGGCCACCGCCGATCTGCTGGCCGTGGTGGCCCGGCTGGACCGCGGCTGCGTGGTGCTGCCGGGCCTCGATAGCGCGCTCTCCGACCAGGCCTGGGACGCCCTGCCCGAAAGCCATCCCCAGTACGGGTTTGCCCGGCTGCTGGCGCGGTTCGGAATGGCCCGCCAAGAGGTCCTTAGCTTCGCCGCCGATTGGCCCCATGGGGTTGAACCGGCGGCGCCCCGGTCGCGGGCCCAGGTGCTCTCCCGGGCGATGAATCCCCACCCCCAGGGGCACATCGAGCGGCCCGGCTCGGCCCTGGCGGGGGTCGGCCTGGCCAGTTGCCCGACCTCGTCCGACGAGGCGGCCACCATCGCTTTGCGCATGCGCGGCGCCCTCGAAGAGCCGGGCGCGCGGGCCGCCCTGGTCACCGCCGACCGCGGGCTCGCCCGCAGGGTGGCGGCGCGGCTCGGCCACTGGGGCATCGAGGTCGACGATTCCGCGGGCACGCCCCTGGCCGCCACCACCGCCGGTTCCTTTTTCCGGCTGATCGCCGATATGGTCGGTGAGCGCTTCGCGCCGCTGGCGGTGCTGTCCTGCCTCAAGCACCCGCTGGCCGCCGGCGGCCTCGGCCAAGGCCGTTTCAGGGGCGCCGTCAGGGCCCTGGAAACCCAGGTCCTGCGCGGGCCGCGCCCGGGCCCGGGCTTGCAGGGCCTGCGCCAGAGGATCGAAGCCGCCCGGGAGACCGCCGGCAAGGAAGACAAGGAAAGCCTCGAGCGCTTGGGGTCATGGACCCGCTCCATCGCCCAAACGATGGCGCCGCTGGCTAACGCCATGACCGGGCCGGATATCGCCTTGGAGGAAATCGTCGCCGCCCATGTCGGCGCCGCCGAGGCCCTGGCGGCGA
Source organism: Alphaproteobacteria bacterium (assembly GCA_004356985.1). Lineage (GTDB taxonomy): Bacteria > Pseudomonadota > Alphaproteobacteria > SMXQ01 > SMXQ01 > SMXQ01. The sequence goes on from SMXQ01000018.1 coordinate 26,264, forward strand.
CCGACGAGCAACCCGGCGCCGCCCGGCTCTGGCGGGGCGGCGATGGCGAGGCGCTGGCCGCTTTCACCGCCGAGATCCTGGACAGCGGGGCGGCCATGCCGCCGCTTCCGGGCGACCGCTATCCGGCGCTGCTGGGCGCCCTGATGGCGGGCCGCGTGGTGCGGCCCCGCTGGGGCCGCCATCCCCGCCTGTTCATCTGGGGACCGCTGGAGGCGCGCCTCCAGCACGCCGACGTGATGATCCTGGGCGGCCTCAACGAAGGCACCTGGCCGCCCGATGCCGGGGCCGACCCGTGGATGAGCCGCCCCATGCGGGCCGCCCTCGGCCTGCCCTTGGCCGAGCGGCGCATCGGCCTCGCCGCCCATGATTTCGCCCAGGCGTTTGCCGCGCCCGAGGTGCTGCTGACCCGGGCCGAACGGGTGGGCGGCACGCCGACGGTGCCCTCGCGCTGGCTGGCGCGGCTGGAAAACGCGTTGCCCAAAGCGGAATTCGCGGCGCTGGTGGCGCGCGGCGAAACCTGGCGGCTGGCCGCCGCCCAACGAGACGAACCGCCCGGCGGCGGCGGCGCGGCGGCGGCGCGCCCGGCGCCCAAGCCGCCCCTGGCCGCCCGCCCGCGCAGGCTATCGGTGACCGAGATCGAAACCCTTCAGACCAACCCCTATGCCATCTATGCCAAGCGGATTCTCAGGCTGCGGCGGCTCGACGACATCGATGCCGATGCCGGGGCCGCCGAGCGCGGCACCTTCACCCATCTGGCGTTGCAGATTTTCCTCGACCGCTGGCCCGACAAGCTGCCCGGCGGCGGGGTGGATGCGGTCACCGAAGCGATCATCGAGATCGGCCGCGAAGTGTTCCGCCCGGTCGCCGCGACCCCGGGCCTGTATGCCTTCTGGTGGCCCCGTTTCGAGCGCATCGCCCGCTGGGTCGCCGAAACCGAGATCGCCCGCCGCCCCGCCCTGTTGCCGCTGGGCGCCGAATGCCGGGGGGAAATCATCATCGCGGCGCCGGGGGGGCCGTTCACCCTCAGCGGCACCGCCGACCGGGTGGACCGGCGCGCCGCCGACGGCGGGCTGGTGATCGTCGATTACAAGACCGGCGTGCTGCCTACGGGCAAGGACCAAGCCGCCGGCTTCGCCCCGCAATTGCCGCTGCTCGGGGCCATGGCCCAGGCCGGCGGTTTTAAGGGTCTCAAACCCGGCCCGGTGGTGGAGCTCGGCTATTGGCGGCTCACCGGGGGCGATCCGGTGGGCGAAGAAAAGGCCTTCACTCTTCCCGCCGGGGAGGCGGCGGAAGATGCCCTGGAGGGGCTCAAGTCCCTGGTCGCCCTGTTCGACGATCCCGGCTGGCCCTATCGCCCACGCCCGGTGGCGGGCCATGAGCCGCGCTTCGATGATTACGCCCATCTCGCCCGGGTCTCCGAATGGTCGACCCAGGAAACCGGGGCGGAGGGCGGCGAGCCATGACGCCATGACCGTAACACCCAATCCCAGCCCCAGCGCCGACGCCCGGGTGGAACAGCGCAAGGCGGCGGACACCGAGGCCTCGGTCTGGGTCGGCGCCTCCGCCGGCACCGGCAAGACCAAGGTCTTGACCGACCGGGTGTTAGCCCTGCTGCTCGGCGGCACGCCGCCCCAGCGCATCCTGTGCCTGACCTTCACCCGGGCGGCGGCGGCCGAGATGGCCAACCGGGTCCGCCAAGCGCTGGGCAAATGGGCGGTCATCCCCGAAAAGGATCTCGGGGCGAGCATCGCCGACCTGACGGGAACCCGCCCCGACCCCGATCTTTTAACCCATGCGAGGGGGCTGTTCGGCGCCGTGCTCGATTGCCCGGGCGGGCTGAAGATCCAGACCATTCACGCCTTTTGCGAATCCTTGCTGCGGCGCTTTCCGGTGGAAGCGGGGGTGCAGCCCCATTTCCGGCTGATGGACGAGCGCACCGCCCGCGAGCTTCTCGCCCTGGCCGGGGACCAGGTCCTGGCCCGGGCCATGGACGGGGCCGAAGAAGGCGCATCGGCGGTGGACAAGGACCTCCACGGCGCGCTCGGCGCCATCGCCGGCGCCGTCGACACGGAAGCCTTTCACAAGCTCATGGACCGCCTTTCCAATGACCGCGCGCGCCTCGCCCGGATGCTGGGCCGTACCGGCGGGCTGGTGGGCGCCGCCCGGGCCATCGCCGCGCGGCTCGAAATCGATCCCGGGACGCGCCGCGATGACCTGATCGCCGCCGCCTGCGGCGATTCCGCCTTCGACGGGCCCGGCCTGCGCGAGGCGCTCAGCGTCATGGCCGGGGGGCTAAAGACCGACCGGCAACGTGCCGCGCGGATGGCCCCGTTCCTCGCCGCCGATGCCGCCAGGCGCCCGGGCTTGCTGGACGATTACCGCAGGGGGTTCTTCACCTCCCAGGGAAAGGTTTACGAGAACCCCATCACCAAGGGCGCCCTCAAGGACGCCGATGACGGGGACGCCTTGCTCGATATCATGGCCGCCGAGGCCGGGCGCCTGGGGGTGCTGGACGGGCGCCTCAACGCGCTCGCCAATTACCATTCATCGGTGGCGGCGGTGACCCTTGGCGCGGCCCTGGTGGCGGCCTACGAAGACCACAAGCACGCCCGCGCCAGGCTCGATTACGAAGACCTGATCCTCAAGACCCGGGCGCTTTTAGAAGGCGGCGGCGCCGCCCAATGGGTGCTGTTCAAGCTCGACGGCGGGCTCGACCATATCCTGGTCGACGAGGCCCAGGACACCAGCCCCGACCAATGGGGGGTGATCAAGGCCCTGGCGGAGGATTTCTTCACCGGCGCCGGCGCCCGCGAAGAGGGCCGCACGGTATTCGCCGTCGGCGACGCCAAGCAGTCGATTTACAGCTTCCAACGCGCCGACCCGCGCGCCTTCGAGGAAATGCGCGCCTTCTTCAGGGCCCGAGTGGAGGATGCCGCCAACCGCTGGCGGGACGTCGATCTTCACGTGTCCTTCCGCTCCACCGCCGCCGTGCTCGACGCCGTGGACGCGGTGTTCGCGGGTGACCGGGCGCGCCAGGGGCTTGGCGCCCCGGGGACCGAGATCCGCCACCGGCCCGACCGGGTCGGCATGGCCGGTCTGGTGGAGATATGGCCGTTGATGGAATCGGCCAGGCCAAGCCCGGCGAACCCTTGGAAGCCGGGAATGAAGCCTGAAACCGGTTTCAGCGCGCCCGAGCGCCTGGCCCGGGTGATCGCCGCCACCATCAAAAATTGGATTGCCGACAAGGAGATGCTGCCGGCCCGCGGCCGCGCCATCGAGGCCGGCGACGTCATGGTCCTGGTGCGCCGGCGCACCGGCTTCGTCGATGCCCTGGTGCGCGAATTGAAACGCTCAGGAGTTGCCGTGGCCGGGGTCGACCGCATGGTGGTCACCAACCAGCTGGCGGTGATGGACCTGGTGGCCGCGGGCCGCTTCGCCTTGTTGCCCGAAGACGACCTCAATCTCGCCTGCGTCCTCAAGGGGCCGTTCTTGGGTTTCGACGAAGACGCGCTGTTCGACCTCGCCCATGACCGCAAGGGCACGCTCTGGGCGGCGCTCAACGCGCGGACGGCCGACCATGGGGCCCTGGCCCGCGCCCGGGACTGGCTCGGCGGCCTGCGCGCCCGGGCGGACTTCGACAGGCCCTATGAATTCTTCGCCGCCATCCTCAATGGCGGCGGCGGCCGGGAGAAATTGCTGGCCCGCCTGGGCCGCGAGGCGGCCGATCCGGTCAATGAATTCCTCGAGCTCGCCCTGGCCTATGAACAGATGACAGTGCCGTCCCTGGAAGGCTTCCTGGCCTGGGCCGCCGCCGGCGAGGTCGAGATCAAGCGCGACCTCGACCAGGCGGTCCGTAACGAGGTGCGGGTGATGACGGTCCACGCCGCCAAGGGGCTTGAGGCGCCCATCGTATTCCTGCCCGACACCACCCAGAACCCGCGGTCGCCGGATCTCCCCTATTGGACCGGGCCCCATGGGACCGGGTCTGGCGACGGCGGCGGTCCGGGCGTGCCCCTGTGGGCCCCCAGGGTGCCTGAGTTCGGCGCCCGTCTCGCGGAGTTGCGGGCGGCCGCCCAGGCCGACCAGCTCGAGGAAACCCACCGGCTTCTCTACGTCGCCATGACCCGGGCCGAGGACCGGCTCTATGTCTGCGGCTGGCAGGGGGCCGCCAAGCCGGCCCAAGATTGTTGGTACGACCTGGTCGCTGCGGGGTTGGAGGGGTTGGCGGGCAGCGAAGAGGTCGCGGTCGATTTCACCGCCGGCATCCCCGGCCTGATGGCGACCGGGCGGCGGCTCATCTGCCGCCAGGATGCCCCCGCCAAGGCCGGCGACACCGCTCCCGATCACCCGGCAATCCCGCTGGCGGCCGCCTGGGCGGACCTGGCGCCGGACCCGGAACCGGCCCGCGGCCAACCGTTGGCGCCGTCGGATCCGGGCGAGGAGCCGCCGATCCTGAGCCCCGCCGGCGCCGGGCGCGACTGGTTTATTCGGGGACGGGTGGTCCATGGCCTTCTCCAGCACCTGCCGGGGCTCGCCCCCGGGGCGCGGGCGGCGGCGGCGCGGCGCTACCTGGCGCGGGCCGCGTTCGGCCTCGATGCCAAAACGAGGGCGGACATCGCCGCTGAGACCCTGGCGCTGCTGATTGATCCGGCCTTCGCTCCCCTGTTCGGCCGGGGCAGCCTGGCCGAGGTCCCGGTGAGCGGAATCATCGGCGATACGGTGGTATCCGGCCGGATCGACCGACTGGCGGTGGGCGAATGGGGGGTGCTGGCGGTGGACTACAAGACCGGCCGCCACTGCCCCGATGACGCCGCCCAGGTGCCGATCGCCTATCTTCGCCAGATGGCGCTTTACCGGGCCCTTCTGCAACGCGCCTTTCCCGGCCTCAACGTCAGCGCGGCGCTGGTTTTCACGGCCGCGCCCAGGCTGTTGGCGCTGCCCGGCGAGATCCTGGACAAGGCGCTTGGACCCCTCATTGGGCCAACTTGACGGCCCTGGGCCGTCCCCCTAGACTCGGCTCCTTCTGGTGGCCCACCAACCGGAACCAAAAACCGGAACGATCAGGGGAACGACATGAGTGCGACGCATGTAACCGATTCCAGTTTCGAGGCCGACGTGCTCAACGCCGAAGGCCCGGTGCTGGTGGATTTCTGGGCCGAATGGTGCGCGCCGTGCAAGCAGATCGCGCCGATCCTCGAAGAAGTGGCGGCGGAGCTCGAGGGCAGCCTGACCATCGCCAAGGTGAATATCGACGAGAACCCCCAGACCCCCACCAAGTACGGCGTCAGGGGCATCCCCACCTTGATCCTGTTCAAGGGCGGCCAGGTGGTCGGCACCAAGGTGGGAACGGTCCCCAAGAGTGCCTTGTTGGAATGGGTGCAATCCACCCTGTGAGCCCCCACCGACCGGATTCCAGGCGGCCCCGGCATTTTCCACGCCGGCCTATTGGGGGCGCCTCATAAAATCCCCTTGGCCCGACCGAAGCAAAGGATGCCAACGGTCATCACGGTGATGACCACGCCCACCACGGCGAAACTCTCATCGAGACCTATCCAGGCGACCAGCGCCCCCATGGCAATCGGCGTGAGAGTCGAGGTCAGGCGGTTCATCATGGTGCGCAGCCCTACCGCCTTGCCCTGGTGGGGACCGACGGCAAGGGAAATTTCGGAGATAATGAGCGGCGTCGAAATTCCCACCGACGCGCCGCGCGCCACCTGGGCGGCGAGAAACAAGACATAAATTCCCAGCAACGGCGTCACCGCCAGGGCAATGAAAGACACGAAAGACGTCACCGACAGCAGCCAGGACGAATGCATCATGCGGGCCAGCGGCGCGGCGCCCAGGGCGCCGGCGGCGGCGGCGACCGCGCCGGTGGCCAAAAGAAGGCCGATGGCCGTGCCGGTGATTCCCTGGCCGTTGAGGTAAACCACGTAAAACGAACTTTGCAGGGAATGGCCGGTGAGCCGCACCATGGACAACATCACCACAAAGGCCACCATGGGCAGGGCAAACAATCGGAAGGCCGAAATGTAGCTTTCCATATCCGGCTTGAGGTCGCGCGCCTGGAGCCGCCCATGGGGCTCCGCGACGTCACCGCCGGCGGCCGGCGGCAGGGCCAAGACCGCCACCAATTGCAGCACCGTCCACGCGAACAGCACGCCGAACGCGGCCCAGGGGCCGACGAAATCCCAGCCCGCGCCGGCCAAGGGCGGGCCCACCATGTTGCCGAGAACGCCGACGGAGGTAAACCGGCCGGCATAGCGGGGGCTGCCCTTCATCAACTGTCCGATCAGGGTCTGGGCGCCGACCCAGCCCATGGTGGAGGAGAGCCCGACCATCATCTGCAGCGCGAACACCGCCCAGATGAAGGGAAGCAGGGGAAACAGAAGCGGGCTCACCGCCCCCATCAGGGCGAAGGCGATCATCACCCGGCGCGCACCGAATCGGTCCATGAGGGCGCCGCCGTGAACCGAAAACAGAAACGGCAACAGGTTGAAACTACCCAGCGCGAAACCGATCACCAGGGGTCCGGCATCGAGGTGAAGAAGCCATAGCGGCACCACCACGGCGACCAGGCCGGTTTGCGTGGCGCTAAACAGGCCGGTGGCGTAAACCGCGGCCTGGACGCGGATGGGGACCGAATCCAACGGCGTTCTCCCTAGGGCTTTCGGCGCCGGGCGGCGCCGTTGTTGGGTCAGTGGACTTCGGCCCAGCTGGCGCCGATCCCGGTCTCGACCACCAGAGGAACCGAAAGGTTCACCGCCGGGAAAGGCGCGTCGGCCATCACCTTGGCGACCAATTGGGCGGTGGCCTCGGCCTCGGCCTCGGGCACCTCGAAGATCAGCTCGTCATGAACCTGAAGCAGCATCACCGCGCCCAGGTTGTTTGCCTCGAGCGCCGGCGGCACCCGGATCATGGCGCGCTTGATGATGTCGGCCGCGGCGCCCTGCAAGGGCGCGTTGATGGCCGCCCGTTCGGCGAACGCCTTGTGGGGTCCCTTGGCGGCAATCCCCGGCGTGTGCACGCGGCGCCCGAAGATGGTGGTCACATAACCCTGTTCGCGGGCCAAGGCCTTGGTGTCTTCCATGTAGTCCCTGATGCCGGGATAGCGCTGGAAATAGGCCTCGATATAGTTTTTTGCATCGTGCTGGGGGATCCCCAGTTGGCGGGCCAGGCCGAACGGGGAAATGCCGTAGATGATGCCGAAATTGATGGCTTTGGCCGAGCGCCGGGTCGCCGCGTCCATTCGATCCAGCGGCACGCCGAATATTTCCGAGGCGGTCAGCGCGTGAATGTCGGCGCCATCGCGGAACGCCTCCTTCAACGCCGTGATGTCGGCCACGTGGGCTAAAAGGCGAAGTTCGATCTGGGAATAATCGGCCGAGATCAGCTTGGCGCCGTCCCGGGCGATGAAGGCGGCGCGGATCTTGCGCCCTTCCTCGGTGCGCACGGGGATGTTCTGCAGGTTGGGATCGGTCGATGACAGCCGCCCGGTGGAGGCGACGGCCATGGCATAGGACGTATGCACGCGCCCGGTGTCGGGGTTGATCTGCTTTTGCAGGGCGTCGGTATAGGTCGAGCGCAGCTTGGCGATCTGGCGCCAGTCGAGCACCCGGGCGGGCAGATCAAAGCCCTGGGCGGCGAGGCCTTCCAGCACGTCGGCGCCGGTCGACCAGGCCCCGGCCTTGCCCTTCTTGCCGCCGGGGAGTCCCATGTCCTCGAACAAGATCTCGCCCAACTGCTTGGGGCTGCCGACGTTGAATTCGCGGCCGGCGAGCTTTTGGATCTCGGTCTCCAGCACCCCCAGACGTTTCGCGAAGTCGCGGGACAGCGCCTTCAGACAATCGGGGTCGACCTTGATGCCGGCCTGCTCCATGGCCACCAGAACCGGGATCAGCGGGCGTTCCATGGTCTCGTAGACCGACGACAGGTGCGCGGCGATCAGCCTGGGCTTCAAGAGGTCGTGCAGGCGCAGGGTGATGTCGGCATCCTCGGCGGCGTAGTCCCGGGCCACCTGAGGGGGCACCAGGTCGAAGGTCACCTGTTTCTTGCCAACTCCGCAGACGTCGGAAAACTTGATATTGGTGTGATCGAGATGGCGCGCCGCCAGCTCGTCCAAACCATGGCCGTGCAGGCCTGCGTCGAGAACGTAGGACAGCACCATGGTGTCGTCGACGGGGGTGATTTCGACGTCGTAACGGGCCAGGATCTCGGTATCGTATTTGATGTTGTGCCCGACCTTGAGGACCGAGGGGTCGGCCAGCATGGGGGCCAGCAGCGCCAGGGCGGTGGCGCGATCGATTTGCCCTTCCACCAGGCCGCCGCCGGCGCCGCCCGCCTGGCCGCCGCCATCGCCCAGATCCAGCGCCCCCTGGGAAACCGCGCCACGGTGGGCGAGCGGGATGTAGCAAGCCTTCCCCGGCTCCAGCGCCAGGGAAACGCCGACCAATTCCGCCCGTTGGGCATCGAGAGAGGTGGTCTCGGTGTCCACCGCCACCCGGCCCTTTGCCGATGCCGCGGCGATCCAGGCTTCGAGCACCGCCTCCTCGGTCACCAGTTCGTAGCTGGACCCGGCTTCGGCCGGTGCCGCGCCGGGGGCGCCGTCTTTCCCCTGGCTCGTTGGCGCGGCCTCGGCCCCGGCGGTAGCGCCAGCGGCGCCGGTCTCGGCGATCCGGCCGTCGCCGCCGATCTCGCTCATGACCCGGGCGACGATGCGCTCGAATTCCTGGGCGCGCAGGAACACCAGGAGTTTTTCGTGGTCCGGTTCGCGCTTGGCGAAGTCGCGGTAGCTGCCGGCCCCCGGCACGTCATCCTTGAGGGTCACCAGTTCCAGGGAAAGCCGCGCCAGGTCGGCGAATTGAAGGAGATTCTCGCGCCGCTTGGGCTGCTTGATCTCCCCCGCCCGGGCCAGCACGGCCTCGAGACCGCCGTATTCGTTGATCAACTGCGCCGCCGTCTTGACGCCGATGCCGGGCACGCCCGGCACGTTGTCCGTGGCATCGCCGGCCAGGGCCTGCACCTCGGCCACCTTATCCGGCCCGACGCCGAACTTCTCAACCACCTCCTCGGCGCCGATCCGGGCGTTGCGGATGGGATCGCGCATGGTGACGCGTTCGGTGACCAGTTGCATCATGTCCTTGTCCGACGACATGATGGTGACCTCGTCGCCAGCCTCGCGCGCCTGGCGGGCATAGGTGGCGATCAGGTCGTCGGCCTCGAAGCCCGGCATCTGGATCGCCGGAACGTTGAACGCCTCGGTGGCTTCGCGGACCAGGGGGAATTGCGGGATCAGGTCTTCCGGGGGGGGCGGCCGGTTGGCCTTGTAGTCGGGGTAGATATCGTTGCGGAAGGTCTTGCGCGCGGCATCGAAGATGACGGCGATGTAATCGGCGTCGGTGTCGTCCAGCAGCTTCATGAGCATGTTGCAAAAGCCGTACACGGCATTGACCCGCGTGCCGTCGGAGCGGGTCAGGTTGGTCTTGAGCCCGTAATAGGCGCGGAAGATGTATCCCGAGCCGTCGACCAGGAACAAGTGGCGGGGCTTGCCCCCGCCGCCGTTTCCCGCCGCGTTCAATGGCCGCCGCCGGGCTGAACGCCCTCGGCCAGAACATAGCGGCGGCCGCAATAGGGGCAGTCCACCTCACCCCCGGGGCCGAGGTTGAGATAAACCAGCGGATGGCCGAGGGTTCCCCCGTCGCAGCCGACCGTGGTGTCCTCTACCGTGATGGTTTCAACGGGGTCCATGGCGCCTCTGCTTGCGGATCCGGGTTGGCGGTTGGGGAACGGGCGTGTTGACCGTCGCGACCCTGCGATGATACCGATTGCCCCACCTCTTTCAACCGCGAGAAAGCATCCGTCCATGCCCGTCTTTCGCCGCCACGACCACCAAGGCAATGGGTGCAAATGCGCGCCCAGCGGCGCCCGACGCCGTCACCATCCGGGGGCGCGCCAGCCACGGAATGGAACGGGCGGGTGCCCATGACGCGTCCTGACCGGACGGCGCGGCGGCGCTGGGCGGCCTGGGGTTGCCTGGTCGCCGGCCTGGCGCTTGGCGCCTGCGCGCCCAGGCTGCAATTGAGCGGGCCGATGACCGGCGAGGCGCGCATCATCGGCGAGCACCTAATCGCCCGCGACGGCGCCCGCCTGCCGCTTCGGCGATGGGGACCGGAGGCGAATAAGCCCTGGGCGGTGCTGGTGGCGCTGCACGGCTTCAACGATTATTCCAACGCCTTCGACGCCGCCGCCCGCTATTGGGCGAAGCAAGGGGTGGTGACCTACGCCATCGACCAGCGCGGCTTTGGGGGGGCGCCCGAGGTCGGCCTGTGGGCCGGCATCGACGCCATGGTGGCCGATCTCCGGGCGCTGGCCGCCACTGTGCGCAAGCGCCATCCGGGGCTGCCCGTCCATGTCATCGGCGACTCCATGGGCGCCGCCGTCGCCATGGTGAGCCTGGCGCGGCACCCCGGGGACGCCATCGACGGCGCCGTCCTGGTGGCGCCCGCGGTGTGGGGACGCCGCCACCTGGGGGCCATCAAAAGCGGCGCGCTGTGGCTCGCCGCCCATAGCGTGCCCTGGCTCACGCTGACCCCCGAGGGGCTGGATATCCAGGCCTCGGACAACGTGGCGATGCTGCGCGCGCTGGGCCAGGACGCAGCCATCATCAAGGAGACGCGGATCGACGCCATCTGGGGCATGGTGAACCTCATGGACGCCGCCTTCGCCGCCGCCGACAAGATCGAAGCCCCGCTGCTTCTGCTTTACGGCGCCAAGGACGAGGTGATCCCCAAGCGGCCCACGGCCGAGGTGCTGGACAAGGTGTTGGCCTTGGGCCGGGCGCGGGCGGCCTATTACGCCGATGGCTATCACATGCTGCTGCGCGATTTGCGCGCCGAGGCGGTGCTCGGCGACGTCCTGGCCTGGATCAAGGACCACCGCGCGGCCCTGCCGTCGGGCGCCGAGGCCCGGGCCCGGGAATGGCTGGAAAAAGCCGACTGACCGCACCCGATATCGCTGCCGGTCCTGGGCTCACGCCGATATCCCCTTTAGATCATTATCTTATTTTAATTTCTTTCGGTCACCCTGGGGGGCTCGCATGGGGGGCTTCGAAAGGAAGCCGCAATGACGCCGCAGGAAATCAACGCGGTTCTCCTCGACCACGAAAAATGGGTGCGCCACGAGCCCGGCGGCAAACGCGCCAACCTGGCCTTGCAAGAGCTCTACGGCATGGCCCTGACCGGCGCCAACCTTGCGCAGATAAAGCTGACCGGCGCGGATCTCACCCACAGCTCGCTTGATGGCGCCGACCTGAGCGAGGCAGACCTTTTCGCCACCAACTTTACCAATTGCGACCTGAAGACCGCCAATCTCTCCGGCGCGGACCTGCGCGGCGCCTGCCTGCGCGACGCCGACCTGACCGGCGCCTGCATGGCCGGCACGGACCTGCGCGAGGGCAACCTGATGGCCCTCTCCGAGGACAAAAAGGAACTCGAGCTCTTGATCAGGGAAATCGTCGCGGTCGACCTCTGCCAGGTGAATCTGCGCGGCGCCAAGCTGTCGGGAAGGTTGCTCGTCAATGCCAACATCCTGCAGACCGATCTCACCGATGCCAGCCTGCGCGGGGTCGACCTGACGGGGGCCGATCTCAGCGGTTCGAACCTCAACGGCGCCGATATATCCGGTGCCGTGCTGACCGGCGCGAACCTCGCCGGGGTCTCCCTCATGGGGGCCAACCTGGCCGGCGCCATCCTCACCAACGTCGATTTGTCTTCCGCGAACCTGGCGGGATGCGACCTCAGCTTCGTCGACCTATCCACCGTCGCCTTGGAAAACGCGGTTTACCTTCGGGCGCCCGAAAACCTTTCCCCGTCCATTCAGGAAATC
>SMXQ01000019.1 GCA_004356985.1 Alphaproteobacteria bacterium
TTCATCACCTATCACTCCCTCCCCATAAGGGGGTGGCCGCGAAGCACAAGCAATCGCGGCCTCCCGTTTCCGATTCAGGCGAGGGGGGCGTCCAAGCGACGCGATCAAGAGGGCCAATGGCCTTGCCGGGAAGCCGGAAACCGATGGAAAGTTAGCAAGACGGAGAACGAAATTGCCTAACAATTTTTCCCCCAGCCCCTCCCGCACCCCCCATATCTCACGTTGTATCTCACGCCGGCGCGCGACGGCGCATGGTTCGTTGGGCGCCCGCGCCGCGGTCGCAATCGTCGCCCTGGCGCTGGCGCTGCCGGTGCTCCCCCTGGGCGCCGCGCCGGCCCAGGCAGGCCCTCCGCCGGAGAGCTTTGCCGATCTCGCCGAGCGCCTGCTGCCGGCGGTGGTCAATATCTCCGCCACTCAGGTCAGCAAGAAGCGCCGCCTGCCCGAGATGCCGCAATTTCCGCCGGGCTCGCCCTTCGAGGAATTCTTCCGCGATTTCTTTGAGCGCAACCAGGGCAATTCCAAACCGCGCAAGTCGAGTTCCCTGGGATCGGGCTTCATCATCGATGCCGCGGGCTACGTGGTCACCAACAACCACGTGATCGAAGACGCCGAAGAGATCACAGTGATCCTGCAGGACGACACCAACCTCAAGGCCACCATCATCGGCCGCGACAAGAAGACCGATTTGGCACTTCTCAAGGTCGAACCCAAGAATCCGCTACCCTTCGTCAAGTGGGGCCCGTCGGCCAAGGTCCGGGTCGGTGACTGGATTCTCGCCATCGGCAATCCCTTCGGGCTCGGTGGGACGGTCACCGCGGGCATCATTTCGGCATCCAAGCGGGATATCAATTCCGGCCCCTATGACAGCTATCTGCAAACCGACGCCTCCATCAACCGCGGCAATTCCGGCGGTCCCATGTTCGATCTCGATGGCGGCGTGATCGGCGTGAACACCGCCATCTATTCGCCCTCGGGCGGCTCCATCGGAATCGGTTTCGCCATTCCCTCCGACCAGGCGCGCGTGGTCATCGACCAACTGCGCAAGTTCGGCCGCACCCGGCGGGGCTGGCTCGGCGTTCGCATCCAGACGGTGACCAAGCAGATCGCCGAAAGCCTGGAGCTCGGCAAGCCCAGGGGGGCGCTGGTCGCCGGCGTCAACGACAAGGGGCCGGCCAAGGAATCGGGCCTCAAGGCGGGCGACGTGATCTTGACCTTCGACGGCAAGCCGGTGGAGGTCATGCGGGACCTGCCCCGCATCGTGGCGGAGACGCCCATCGACAAGGTGGTGAAGTTCCAGGTATGGCGCAACAGTGAAAACGGAAAGACCGTGGATCTCTCCGTCAAGATCGGCGAACTGCCCGAGGACGTGAAGACCGCCAAGATCACGGGCATCGAAAACAAGTCGACGTTGGAAATGCTGGGCATGACCCTGGCCGAGCTCAACGATGCCCTGCGCCGCCGCTACAAGCTCGATTCCCGGGCCAAGGGCGTCTTGGTTCTCGATGTCAAGGAAGGCAGCGCCGGCAAGAAGGGTGGGCTTCAGGAGGGCGACCTGATCGTCGAGGTGGCACCCGACACGGTGCGCACGCCGAAGGAGTTCAAGGAGCGGATCAACAGGGCACGCAAGGCCAAGCGCAAGACGGTCCTGCTCCTGACCGAACGCAAAAAAGTGCGCCAGTTCGTTGTTTTGCCCGTCATCTAGTGCATCTTCCGGCGTTTGAACGGCGGCTACACGTGAGGCGGCGGAATAGGTCTTGAGCGCCGGGCCTCCACGGCCCCGCGCTTTTTCATGGGTTTGCCGAGGCCCAGGCGTGGACCCGGCGTAACGGCGTCGACCGGCGATTCCTCAAATCATGGCTCTCATGACGAAATCGCGGTGGCAAAGGCGGGCGCGCGAGGCTAGAAATAAATCCTGCCGCCGATGCCCTTGGCGGCGACGTCGATGTGTTAAACCCGGGAGCCCGCCGTGAGCGAACAAGCAGCCCCTCTCGTGCGTCCGTTCCGCGGCCTTCGCCCCGCGCCCCAATATGCCGCCGAGGTGGCCGCCCCCCCCTATGACGTGGTGTCGACGGCGGAAGCGCTGGAACTGGTGAAGGGCCATCCCCTGAGCTTCCTGCATATCTCCAAGCCCGAGATCGACCTGCCGCCCGGTACCGACCCCTTCGCGCCCGAGGTCTATGCCAAGGGTGCGGAAAACATGGCGGCCATGATCGGCGACGGCATCTTGCTCCGCGATGAAGAGCCGCGCTACTACGTCTACCGCATCGGCGCGGCCGATCACGTCCAGACCGGCATCGTCGTCGGCGGTTCGGTGGCGGCCTATGACGCCAACCGCATCCGCCGGCACGAACTCACCCAGCCCGACAAGGAAGACGACCGGGTCCGCCAGATCGAGGCGGTGGGGGCCGAAACCGGTCCCGTCTTCACGGTCCACCGGCCCAATGCCCGCTTGGCCGAGGTGGCGGCGCGGGCCGTGGCCTCGGCGCCCGCCTACGAGGTCGAAGTGGCCGGCACCCGCCATGCGCTGTGGGTGGTGGACGACGAGGCCGAGGTCTGCGCCATCGATGCCGCGTTCGAGGCCATGGACGTCATCTATATCGCCGATGGGCATCACCGTTCGGCCGCCGCTTCCCGGGTCGCGGCATCATGCGCCGCCGCCGATCCCGCGGCCGACGGCACGCGGCCTTACGATTATTTCCTGATCGTCAGCTTCCCCGCCGACCAGGTGCGGATTTTCGATTACAACCGGGTGGTCAAGGACCTGGCCGGGCTGGAGGTCGACGCCTTCCTGGCGCGGGTGGCCGAAAATTTCGATCTCGACGAAAGTGCCGCGCCGGTGAAGCCCCATGCGCCCCATTGCTTCGGCATGTATCTCGGCGGGCAATGGTACGCGCTCTCCCTCAAGGAGCCGCCGGGGGCCGGCGCCTCGCCGGTGGCGCGGCTCGACGTCAGCCTGCTCCAGGAACGGCTGTTGGCCCCGTTGCTCGGCATCGGCGATCCCAGGACCGACAAGCGGATCGATTTCATCGGCGGAATTCGCGGGCTCGAGGGCCTGGAGGCGCGGGTCGACGGCGGCGAGGCGGCGGTCGCCTTCGCCCTTTACCCGACCTCGGTCGCCGATCTCATGGGTGTGGCGGACGCCGGTGGCGTGATGCCGCCCAAGTCGACCTGGTTCGAACCCAAGCTCGCCGACGGGCTGGTCTCCCTGGCCCTGGACTGACCCCGGAAGACCAAGCCCCCCCAATATCATTCGGGTGCGTGAATGACCGATCGATTGCACCACCTTTGCTATGTCATCGCCGGGCCCACCGCGTCGGGCAAATCCGGCTTGGCCCTGGCCCTGGCCGAGCGCGTCGGCGGGGTCGTCATCAACGGCGATTCCATGCAGGTCTACCGCGGCGTCGAACGGCTCACCGACCAGCCCCATGGCAAGGACCAGGCCCGCGTCCCGCATCGGCTCTACGGCGTCATGGACCCATCGGAGAGCTGTTCGGCGGGCCGTTGGCGGGTGCTGGCGCTGGCCGAGATCGCTGCCGCCTTGGCGGCGGGCCGCGCGCCCATCGTGGTCGGCGGGACCGGTCTTTACCTGCAGGCGCTGATGGAAGGCCTGGCGCCGATCCCCGACATCCCCGCCGCCGTGCGGAATGCGGTGAGACGCCGCCGCGCGGAACTCGGCAACCAAGCGTTCCATGCCGAACTGGCGGGCCACGATGCCGCCGCCGCGGCCAAGATCCCGGCCGGCGATTCCCAGCGTATGACCCGGGCGGCCGAGGTCCTCGAGGCCACCGGCCGGTCGCTGACCGAGTGGCAGCGCGACCCCGCCTGCGGCCCGCCCCAAGGCCTCGCCTTTCGGGTGATCCTTTTGATGCCCCCGCGCGAGGCCCTTTACGCGGCCATCGACGCGCGGTTCGATCGCATGTTGGCGGACGGGGCGCTGGACGAGGCCCGGGCCCTGGCGGCGCGGGGCCTGGCGCCGGATCTGCCGGTGATGAAGGCGCTCGGCGTGGCGGAACTGGCGGCGGCGGCGCGCGGCGAGGTGGAGATTGCCGCCGCGATCATGCGCGCCAAGACGGCCACCCGGAACTATGCCAAGCGGCAGATCACCTGGTTTAAAGGCCAGATGGTTGCGGATTTGACCATTTCTACGCAATTTTCAGAAAGTATTAAGGAGAAAATCTTATCAAAAATTCTATAATATTCCTTGACCGGGGCATTTCTTGACCTTAGGTTGTCGCTCCGCCGCATGGGGCCGTCGCAGGGGGGCACCGCATGGGCCAAGGACCCGGCGAAAAGATGCCGGCGGGGCGGTCGGTGGGACGGAGGAGGGCTTATCGCCCTCCGGGTTTTTTTTATGGGCCGGGTCCGTGGCCCGATGGTGGAAAGGGATTTAAGCCATGGCAAAGGGCAAGCTCAGCGGAGCGGAAATCCTTCTCAAGGTTCTTGAGGAGGAAAAGACCGAGGTTTTGTTCGGCTATCCTGGCGGTGCGGTGCTGCCCATCTATGACGCCCTGTTCCAGCAGAAGGCGATCCGCCACATTCTGGTGCGCCAGGAAGGCGGCGCGCTCCATGCGGCGGAAGGCTACGCACGTTCGTCCAACCGGGTGGGCGTGGTGCTGGTGACCTCGGGCCCGGGCGCGACCAACGCGGTGACGGGGCTCACCGACGCGCTCATGGATTCGATCCCCATCGTCTGCCTGACCGGGCAGGTGCCGACCCACCTGATCGGCAACGATGCCTTCCAGGAGGCCGATACCACGGGCATCACCCGGCCGTGCACCAAGCACAATTACCTGGTCAAGGATGTCGACGACCTTGCCCGCGTGCTGCGCGACGCCTTCTATGTGGCGCGGACCGGGAGGCCCGGCCCGGTGGTGGTCGACCTGCCCAAGGACGTGCTTCAGGCCATGGCGCGCTATACCCCGCCGCCGGCGAAACCCGTCATCCATCAGAGCTATCGCCCGCAGATTCGGGCCGAATCCGAGGCCATCAACCGCGCCGTCGAGCTGATCGCCGGCGCCAAGCGGCCGATCTTCTACAGCGGCGGCGGCGTCATCAACTCCGGCCCCAAGGCATCGAAGCTTTTGGCCCGGTTCGTGGGCAAGACCGGCTATCCCATCACCTCGACGCTGATGGGGCTCGGCGCTTATCCGGCCAGGGACAAGCAGTTCCTCGGCATGCTTGGCATGCACGGCACGTTCGAGGCCAACCTGGCGATGTACCATTGCGACGTCATGGTGTGCGTCGGCGCCCGCTTCGATGACCGGGTGACCGGCAAGCTCACCGAATTCGCGCCCAAGGCGAAGAAAATCCATATCGATATCGACCCGTCGTCGATCAACAAGAACGTCATGGTCGACGTGCCGGTGATCGGCGATTGCGCCACCGTGCTGGGCCAGTTGATCAAGCGCTGGGGGGAGGTCAAGGGCAAGCCGGACGCCAAGGCTCTCAAGAAATGGTGGGCCCAAATCGGCAAATGGCGGGCCCGTAAGTGCCTGTCCTACGAGATG
Source organism: Alphaproteobacteria bacterium (assembly GCA_004356985.1). GTDB lineage: Bacteria > Pseudomonadota > Alphaproteobacteria > SMXQ01 > SMXQ01 > SMXQ01. Next base: position 5,508 of record SMXQ01000019.1, read on the forward strand.
AACGACGACGTCATCAAGCCCCAATACGCGCTCGAGAGGCTGCAGGCCCTGACCCGCGGCAAGGACGTTTACTTCTCCACCGAGGTCGGCCAGCACCAGATGTGGGCGGCCCAGTTTCTCCAATTCAACGAGCCCAATCGCTGGTTGACCTCGGGGGGGCTCGGCACCATGGGCTACGGCCTGCCGGCGGCCATCGGCGCCCAGGTTGCCCATCCCGACTCCCTGGTGATCGACATCGCCGGGGAAGCTTCCTTGCTGATGAACATGCAGGAGTTCTCCACCGCCGTGCAGTACCGGCTGCCGGTTAAGGTCTTCATCCTCAACAACCATTACATGGGCATGGTGCGCCAATGGCAGGAACTGCTCTACGGCGGGCGCTATTCGGAAAGCTACGTGGAGAGCCTGCCGGACTTCGTGAAACTGGCCGAGGCCTTCGGCGGCACCGGGCTGATCGCCGAAAAACCATCGGAGGTGGACGACGTCATCAAAGAGATGATCGGTACCGACGACATGGTGATCGCCGATATCCGAATCGATCCCACGGAAAACTGTTTTCCCATGATCCCCTCGGGCGCGGCCCATTGCGATATGTTGCTGGGCCCGGCCGACCGGGCGGTCAAGCCCATATCCGAAGAGGGCATGGTTCTGGTGTAGAGCACTTTCCAACCAAATTGAATCAATTTGATGGTGCTCATCATGCGCAGCGTGCACGCACGACGGCTTCCAGGGTAGGCGCGGCTTGAAGCGCGATGCGGGGCATCGGGCGTCATGCGCAGCGTGCATTCGCACGACGGCCGCAACGCACCCTGGGAGCCGTCGTGTGGATACACGCTGCGCATGATGAGCACCACCGCAGGCCGGGTGCTTTTGCCCCAAGGCGTCGTTGCGTATCTTTGCCGATGCCCCGCATCGTCGTGCGGATGCACGCTTCGCATGACGTGCGGATGCACGCTTCGCATGACATGCGGATGCACGCTTCGCATGACATGCGACACGCGCCTATCCTTGGGGTAAAATCATCCCGGTCAAATGGTTCAATTTGGTTGGAAAATGCTCTAGGGCGTGACGGCGGCGCGCAATCCTGGCCGTGCGGCGCGGCGCCGGGTCCCCACGGCCGCCCCCGGAGGAAAGGACGATCCAGTGAGTAAAGAAGGCATAGAACGGCACATCATCGCCGTGCTGGTGGAAAACGAAGCCGGCGTGCTGGCCCGGGTGATCGGGTTGTTTTCCGGTCGCGGCTACAATATCGAATGCCTCACCGTGGCCGAGATCGACCCCGAGGCCGCGCGGTCGCGGATCACCATCGTGACCTCCGGCACCCCGCAAGTGATCGAGCAGATCAAGGCGCAGTTGGCGCGCCTGGTGCCGGTGCACAAGGTTTCCGACCTCACCCACGAAGGCCCTCACGTGGACCGCGAACTGGCACTGGTCAAGGTTCGCAGCCGTGGCGAAAAGCGGGTTGAATCGCTGCGCATCGCCGATATCTTCCGGGCCGGGGTGGTGGATTCCACGTCGCGTTCGTTCGTCTTCGAAATTACCGGGGCACCGGACAAGATCGACGCCTTCATTCGCTTGATGGCGCCGCTTGGCCTGGTCGACGTATCGCGCACCGGCGTCGTCGCTATTGCCCGGGGCGATAAGCCAATCTAAAACAGGGCTCCGCCGCCGGGGCGGGAGCAAACCACGAGGAACCGATGATGCGCGTTTACTACGACCGGGATGCCGACGTTAACCTGATCAAGAAAATGAAGGTGGCGATCATCGGCTATGGCAGCCAGGGCCATGCCCATGCCCTCAATCTCAAGGATTCCGGGGTCAAGGATATCGCCGTCGCGCTGCGGCCGGGATCGGCCTCCGCGGCCAAGGCCAAGGGTGAGAAACTCAAGGTCATGACCTCGGTGGAAGCCGCCAAATGGGCCGATGTCGTCATGGTCCTGGTGCCCGACGAACTGCAGGCGGAGTTGTACACCAGCGCGCTCAAGGACAACATGAAGCAAGGCGCCGCCCTGGCCTTCGCCCATGGGCTTAATATCCATTTCCGGCTGATCGAGCCGCGCAGCGACATGGACATCTTCATGGTGGCGCCCAAGGGGCCCGGCCACACGGTCCGGGGTGAATACCTCAAGGGCGCCGGCGTGCCCTGTCTCATCGCCGTCGAGCAGGATGCTTCGGGCAATGCCCACGATATCGGCCTGTCCTACGCCTCGGCCATCGGCGGCGGGCGTTCGGGGATCATCGAGACCACCTTCCGCGAAGAATGCGAAACCGATCTTTTCGGTGAGCAAACGGTGCTCTGCGGCGGCCTTACCAGCCTGATCAAGGCCGGTTTTGAAA
>SMXQ01000002.1 GCA_004356985.1 Alphaproteobacteria bacterium
GATAACGGTGGTATCATACCGGGCAAAAGCGCTGCCTTTACCACGCGCGTCGATCCTGTTTCGCCCCCATGTGGTCCCGCCTGGCGCGGGTGCCAAAAGAAAATGGTGGAGGCGCCGGGTACCGCCCCCGGGTCCGCAACGCTTATTTCACAGAACGTTTATCGCCATAGCCGCCGAAGCGGCAGAACTAATATAGGGATTGCCGGCCCGATTTGGAAGGGCGCGGGCGCTACGCGTTGCCAGCCGGGGCTTTGCCGGTTCTAACGCCGCGCCGCGTCCATGCCCTGGCCCAGCTTGAAGGCATAGGCGCTCACGCCGATCATCACCAGGCCCATGACGATCATGGCGATCGGCCAGCCGATGATGTTGGCGAAATACTCGTATGTGAAATAGCTGAGATAGCCGATCAGGCCGAATACGCTGATGACCAGCATCGCCCGGCTCGCCAGGCGGATAGAGAGGTAGACGAGGAACCCGTTGACGCCGAGATAGGCGATCTCCGCCGGCCCGCCCTCGACCGCCGCGAAGACGCCGCCCAGCAGGAACCCGCCGCCGATAAAATACCAGAACGGAGTGATGGCGTGATTGCCGCGCAGGGCGGCGAAATGGCTCAAGAACAGCGCGCTCAGCCCCACGGTGATGGAGTTGACGTCGCCGTCCACGTCCAGCCAGACCATGGTGGTGCCGATGAAGGCGAACCAAAATATCATGGTGAGGAACAAGAGGCTGGGCTGGCGCAATTGGGCGAACGCGATGCCCTGCTGCAGGGCGAGGATTGCGAAAACGATCAGGGCGGCGAGTTCCGGTTCGCCGGCCCTGGGGACGAATTCGTCCAGGAACACGAAGAGCCCCGCCGGCTGCATGAACGCGGCCACCAGAAACAGCGGCGTCACCGCTTTGGCGAAACGGGACTCCCGGTGGGCGAGGATGCCCAGCACGAAGGCGACCATCCCCGGCCCCAGGGTGATGACGACCCGCTGAAGGGGACCGATATCGGGCCAGACCATGGAACCCAGCAGGCCCAGCCCGGCGAAGATGAAGATGCTGCCGGTGTAGGCCAGCAGCGCCTTGACGATACCGCCCTGGCGTTCCGGCGTCTGGGCCACGGCCATGTGCTGGGCGATCTCATCGGCGGCGATGCCGTGGCTCTCGGCCAGGGCGACGATGCGCTCGAGGGCGGATTCGCGCTCGGTTGTCATCTTTTTGGCGCTACCGCCCGCCCGGCCCGGGACCGGCCGGGGTCATTTCACCACCCAGCCGATGAAGTGGGAGGGATAGATGTTGATGGCCTGTGGGCTCTCCACCGGAATGGTGCGGACACCCTTTCTCAGCACATGGGTGGCGCGATTGTGCCGCCCCCAGCCGAAGAGGCCGCCGAACAGCCCGCTCCCGCTCCGGGAATTGCGTTGGAAAATGTAGCCATCGGGGCTCTTGGGGTCGGGATCGATGCGTTTCCGGTTCAAGGCGTCCAGTTCGGGGTCCTTGACCAAGCCTTCGACCACGTTCTGAAAATCGATGTCGATCCTCTTGGCGTAGAGCGTCTTGTGGTCGAACACGTAAATGACCGGCTCGCGGGGGAATCGGGGGACGTTTTTTGTTTTGCGGGGACGGTGGCGAATGGTCAATTTCCCGTCGTCGATGCCGATGCGGTAGGGATTGTTGATCGCCCACGGCGAATAATTGGTCGCGAACACCGCATCGTATTGGGGCGCCGGGACACTTATCACCGAGGCCTTGCTGGCCAGGAAAAAGACGGCGATCAGCGCCAAGGGCAGCGCAATGCCGGCCACCAACGCGTAATTTTCCTTGAAAAACTTCTTCATGTCTTTCGGCCCCCCGATGGCCGCTCACCCGGCCGGGACTCGGCGATGGTTCCTTCCTCCGGCAGCACTATTTTAGCACACTGGGTTTTGATCCGCGAGCCGGCCACCGGGATGCCGTGCACTAAGGCCCCCGCGCGCAACACGGGGCCCCCCTCGGGTCTCATGGCGCGTTTCATGGCAAGGCGGTCAGCAGCCTTTCACGCATTTGGCGTTGCCGTCGAATTCCATGGTCCGGCCGCTCAGCGGGAGATGCACGGGGATGGCTTTGATCAGGCTCTTGAATTTGGCCGTCTTGGTCCCGGGGATGAGTTTTCCGCCCTTGGTGGCCGCCTCGTTGGTGTGGTGCGGGATGACCGCCTTGGGCCGGATCAGGGCGTTGATGGAGAACGCCGCTTCCTCGGGACCCGAGGTGAAGATGCCGCCGGCATTGATGATGGCGAGCTCGGCGCCGTAAAAGCGGCGCACGGTGACGTCCTGCTCGGCGCTGATGCCGCTGTCCCCGGAAAGATAGACCACCAGCCCATTGGAGAAGGTCAGGATAAAGCCGTTATCGGGCCCCACGTAGGCGGTCAGCCCATCCTTCTTCAACTCGGTGGCGAGCGATTTGTTAAGGAACGCCGGCCCCGCGCCGTTGGAGTGGGTCACCGGAACGATGGCGATCCTGACCCCGCCGGCCTTGCGTTGGCCGCCGAACCGCAGCACGTCGATCTGCTTGGGCGATCCGCCGGCGGCCTTGACCTTGGCGCGGAGAAAGTTGCGCATCTCGCCGCCGGCGTAAGCCTTGGCCTTCTTGCTGGCGATGATCGCGGCGGTGTTGGAATTGGGCGCCATCTTGACGTTGGTCTTGGGCTTGGCGCAGGTGCCGGCATTGACGTTGGCGATGACGCGATCGCCGATATGATCGCCATGGACGCTGGACAGTAGCACCACGTCGATCTTGCCGAGCCGGGGGTCATTGGGTCCGGCGACGGTGCGCCCGGCATCGTAGAGGATCCGCGTGCCGTTGGGATCCTCGAACAGCATGGCCCGGTCGCGGCGGCAGAACTCGCCGTCATGGCTGCCCAGCGGCGTGATCTTCACGGTGCCCGACGACATGGCCTTCACCCCGTGGGATGAGGCGGGCGCCATGGCGGCAATGGTGGCCGCCGCGGCCACCGCCACCGACGCCATCACAATCGAAATCCTTTTCATGGAAAATCCCCCTGAATATCAGGAGATGAATAAAGCCGACATCCCGCATTTGTCATCCTGGGTTTAGGCCGGCATCACCCATGGATAGTATCTCGATCCAGGGCGGCGATCCAGCGCCGCGCCGCGCCGCCGCTTCCCCCGCCGGGGCTTTGCGGCTAGAGTGCCGAGACACACCAACCGGCCCCGTTGCGTCCCCCGATGCCCCTGACCCCAGAGCAAAAAGCCCAGATCGAAGCCCAGCGCGCGGAGTCCAGCGCCACCCGCCGGCCCACGGTGGCGGCCCTGGAAGAGGTGCTCTACCAGGCCCAACCGGTGCTCGACCACGGCTTCGTCCGGGTGGTCGATTACATGGGCGACGATGCCGCCATCGTCGCCGCGGCCCGGGTGTCCTACGGCAGGGGCACCCGGCGGGTATCCGAGGATGCCGGGCTCATCAACTACCTGATGCGCCACCGTCACACCACGCCGTTCGAGATGTGCGAGATCAAGTACCACGTCAAGCTGCCGATCTTCGTGGCCCGCCAGTGGATCCGCCACCGCACCGCCAACGTCAACGAATACTCGGCGCGCTACTCGATCCTCGACAACGAATTCTATCTGCCGGCGCCGGAACACCTGGGCGTGCAGGCGTCGGCCAACCGCCAGGGGCGGGGCGATGCGCTGACCGGCGATGAGGCCAAGCGCGTGATGGAGCTTTTGCGCGGCGATGCGGAGCAGACGTATGCGCATTACCAGGACATGCTTAACGAGGACGAGGACGGCAAGGCGCCCGATCCCGGCCGCCAGGGCCTGGCCCGCGAGCTCGCGCGCATGAACCTGACGCTCAACTTCTATACCCAGTGGTATTGGAAGATCGACCTCTACAATCTTTTGCATTTCCTTAGCCTGCGCGCCGACGCCCACGCCCAGTACGAGATCCGCGCCTATGCCGAGGTTATGCTGGAGACCCTGAAACGCTGGGTACCGATCACCTATGACGCCTTTTGCGACTATCGTCTCGGCGGCTTCAACCTGTCGGCCAAGGGCTTGGAGGCGGTCAAGAAGATGCTGGCGGGCGTTGAGGTGACCCAGAAAGACTCCGGCCTCAGCCCGCGCGAATGGCGCGAGATGATGGCGGCACTGGGGCGCCAGGGGTGAACCGGGCCGGCGCCCGCCCGCCACCGCAGGTTCAGCGGCTTTGGGCGGTTCGGTCCATGCAGCGCATCAAGGGATTGGGCGGCCCGTCCGCGGCGCGCCGTTCATTGAGCAGGTGTTCGATGGTCGCCCATAGGGTGGTCACCGAAAGCGGCTTGGCCACATAGGCGTCGCAGCCGGCCGCCATGATCTGGTCCTTATAGCGCTCGGCGGGCAGGCTGGTCACGGCGACGATGGGAATGGGCGCCAGCGTCTCGTCACCCTTGATGATCCTGATCAGGTCGAGGCCGGAGATTCCCGGGACGACGATATCGGTGACGATGAGGTCGGGCCGCGCCGTCTCGAGGCACGCCAGCGCCGCCGGCCCGGTCGCCGCGGTGATGAGCGCATAACCCCGGGCGGTGAGGATTTCTTCGAACAAGGCCATGTTGAGGGCATCGTCCTCGATGACCAGGATAGTCGCCTGGGGCTTGCCCGCCCGCGTGCCGTCACTATCCTCCATGCTTTCCTCACCACCTCGAACTTTGCCCAACCCGCCGCGGCCCTGAGCCTGCACCCGCCGTCAGGGCCGCGGCGGACGCCAATTCTCGAAGGAAATGGCGGATTTTTTCGGCGCCTTCGGCCGCGGGTTCGACCCGGCCTCGGCCCGGCGCGCCGCCAGTTCCTTCCAGGGGCTGCGCACCAGGATGGCGTCGACCAGGGCTTCCACTTCCTGGCGCGCGGGACGCGCCGTGGCGGCGGTGGGGCCCAGTTCCGCGGCATCGAGCACGGTCAGTCCCTGCAAGAATAATTCCCGGAAGATCACCCGTTCGTGGAGCGAGGGCAGGAAATGGAATCCCAGCCGCTGGGAGAGCTTGCGGAGAATTTCGATGACCGAACGGTGGACCCGGGTCGGCACGTTGGGCAGCCGGTTGGTGATGATCAACCACTCGATGGGCGGCGCGCCCATGTCGGCGCGGCGTTCGGACATGAAGAGCACCAGTTCGCTGTAGGCGCTGGGCCCCGAAATATGGCTCGCGTCGCGGTCCACCCTGACCAGGGCATCGAGGTCGAGAAAACTGGAATTCAAGGGCGTGATGAGGGTATCGGCGAGCACGTGCGCGGCGCGGCAGAGCACGTTGTCGCTGCCCGGCGTATCGACGACGATGAAATGGCGGTCGCCGAGGCTCTCCAGCGCGGTCACCAGCTGCGCCAGTTTCTCGTCGACCGCCTCGGCGTCCCTTTCGTTGCGCGACAGCGAAATCTGGCGGTGCTCGGTAAACACCAACCGCGCCGCTTCCTGTTCGGTCGGCGCATAGCGTTTGCGGTTCTCCACGAAGCGGGAGAAGGTGCCCTGGCGGCCGTCGAGATCGACGGTCCCCACCCGCAGCCCGGCGGCGGCCAGGCCCATGGCGAGATGGATGGCGACGGTGGATTTGCCCGATCCGCCTTTTTCGTTGCCGAGAACGATCACCCGGGGGCGATCGTCCCGCAACAGCCAGGAGCTGAGATACGCCTCCACGGGCCCGGTTCCCATCCCCGCCGGTCAGTTGGGCCGGGGCAGACGCGGCCCCGGGTCCGGCGGCGGCGGCGCCGCCTGGTCGTCCGCCGCGGCGGCCAAGCGGCGGCGGATGTGGTCCAGTAATTGGCCCTCGGTGCCCGCCGCCTTGGCCGGAAAAAAGCTCTCGATCCAGCCGTTCCATTGATCCTTGTGGGCGAGGGCGAAGCGGTCGCAGGCGGCCATTTCATCGGGGCCCAGCACGAAGCGCAACCACACCATGAAACGGATCGCCGCGGGCTGGGAATCCTCGCCCAACAGAGGGTCCCAGCTTGCCTCCCCGGCGCCGTCACGGGTCGTCGCGGCCCCGCCGTCGGGCTCGGGGCGGTGGCGCGACGCCCGTCTTCCGGCGTCGCGGATATTGGCGTTGCCGGCGCGGATCAGGCCGTCGAGGTCCCATTCGTAGTCCATGATCCCGGCCCTGAGCCTGCCGCCCTTGCCCAACCGCCGCCCGCCCTGGGGCGGTGGCGCGGCCGGGGCGGGCCGGGATGCCGCCGCCGACGGGCCAAGGGGAGCGGCCCTGGGCGATGCATCGGCGGCCGCGGGCTCGGCCTCGATATAGCCCGCCGCCGCCAAGGCCTTGAGCGCGGCCTGGCCGCGCTCGGCGGCGAGGCCGGTGGCGCCGATGATGTCGGCGACGGTCGCGGCGCCACCGGAACCAGCGGCGAGGTGGTTGAACAGGGCGATGGCCGCGCGCAGCGAATCCGCCGAAAGGGCGCCGTCCCTGGCAATTAGGACAGGAAGTCTGTCCTTTCCCAGTCCGGAGGTGAATCGATAGCCCATTTGAACCGTATATTGTGTTCAGCAATTACCTCTATACAATATACAGCTATTTGCTACACTGCAAGGCGTCAGGGTAAGTTGCCGGGCCGAGGCCTGGGAAATTGCCGGTGTTTTCGGCCATGGCATGGGCGAAACATCGGGCTGACCGGAAAGGCCGCCGGGAAGGCTGTCGCCAAGGGCCACCGGTTAAACCGCCGGAATAGCCGCCGGAAAAGCCATGGTGCGGCATGCAGAGACCGCGCCGTTTCCGGCCCTTCGGCGGGGCTGATCGTCCGATGGAGCGCCCGACCCCGTCCCTTGCCCTGGGGTTATTTCCTCGCGCGAGGAAAACGGAGACCGAGGGAGCGGTTGAAACCATGAAACTGATTGCCATCGCCTCGCAAAAAGGCGGCAGCGGGAAGACCACCCTCGCCGCCCATCTCGCCGTGGAGGCGGAAAATGTCGGCGCCGGGCCGGTCATGCTCATCGATGCCGACCCCCAGCGCACCCTGGCCCAGTGGTGGGAGGACCGCAGCGCCGGCGGAACCTTCGTGCCGGGGCTTCTCAAACGGACCGGTAAGGCGCTGGGCGAAACTGAATTCAACCTTCTTGCCGACATGGAAAGCATGCGTGAATTCGGCGCCAATTTCGTCATCGTCGACACCCCGCCGGGGCTGTCAACCGAGATTCAGGAAGCCGTCCGCTATGCCGACCTGGTGATCATCCCGGTGCGGCCGAGCCCCCACGACCTGCGGGCGTCCGCCGCCACCGTGGCCCTGGCCCGGACCTTCGGCAAGGACGTGATCTTCGTCCTCAACGGGGCGACGGTGCGGACCCGGATCTGCGCCGACGCCATCCTGGCCCTGGCTCAACACGGCCCGGTGGCACCGGTCATCGTTCACCAAAGGGTGGTTTTCGCCGGCGCCATGATCGACGGCGGAACGGCCATGGAAGTCCAGGCCCATTCCAAGGCCTCCGGCGAGATCGCCAGTCTTTGGCGGTTCCTGAGCGACCGCATGGAAGGCAAGGTCGAGCTCGCCCTGCGCCGGGTGAGCTGAGGCCGCGCCGCCTATTCCACCACGATCTTGGGGCCGCCGCGGCCCGCGGACGCGCCTTCAGCGCGTTCCCAGACCGCCCTGGCGATGGCGCGGAAACATGCCGCGTGGTCGGATTCGGGGCTGATCGCCACCACCGGCGTGCCGGCGTCCGAGGTTTCCCGGATTTCGATGTCGAGCGGGATCTCGCCCAGGAAGGGGACGCCCAGCTCGGCGGCGCAGTCCCGCGCCCCGCCATGGCCGAAAATGTGGGATTCCCCGCCGCAATGGGGGCAGATGAAACGCGACATGTTCTCGATGATGCCGAACACCGGCACGTTCACCTTATTGAACATGGCGAGGCCCCGGCGGGCATCGATCAGGGCGATGTCCTGGGGGGTGGAAACGATGACCGCGCCGGCCAGCGGCACCCGTTGCGCCATGGTCAGCTGGGCATCGCCGGTGCCCGGCGGCATGTCCACCACCAGCACGTCCAGCGCGCCCCAGTTCACGTCCCGCATCATCTGCTCCAGGGCCCCCATCACCATGGGCCCGCGCCAGATCATGGGCGTGTTCTCCTCGATCAGGAAGCCGATGGACATGGCCTTGACGCCGTATTTTTCGAGGGGCTCCATGATCTTGCCGTCGGCCGACTGAGGGGGCGAAGAGATGCCCAGCATGCGTGGCAGCGACGGACCGTAGATGTCGGCATCCAAGATCCCCGTGTCATGGCCCTCGGCGGCCAGCGCCAGGGCCAGATTGACGGCGACCGTCGACTTGCCCACGCCCCCCTTGCCGGACGCCACGGCGATGATGTGGGTGACATCGGGCAACAGGGTCTGGGCGTGTTGCCGGCCGCCCGGGCCCGGCCCCCCCGGCGCCGGCCCCGCCGGCCCCGGCCCGGGGGCGGGGGATTGCGGGGCCGCCTGGGGTTGCGATGCGCCGCCCGGGCGCTCGGCGGTCAGCACCGCCGTCACCGAGACCACGCCGGGCAGCGCCATGACCTTATCCTCGGCCTCCCGGCGCAGTCCCTCGAGCGCCGGGCCGCGCGCCGCCTCGACCTCGATGCTGAAGCCCACATTGCCGTCGCGCAGCACCAGGCCGCGCAGCCAGCCCAGGGCGACGATGTTCTCGCCGTGATCCGGGTCCCGCACTTCCGCCAGTGCCGCCAGCACTTGGTCCTCGGTCACCTGCAGCCGTCTTTCGTCCATGGGTCCCGCCTGCCGTCTGTGGATTGGAATTATTGGCATCCCGGCGGCCCAAGCCGCGTTGCGTCTATCGCCAAGCTGCCGTATAACCCTGCATATAGTTGAGGCGGCCCCAATTGCAACGGAAAGATCGGAGTTTCCTCCGGCTAGGGCCGTCGATCGAATTCCCATTATGATGACAGAGAGGTGACAGCCATGCCCTGGAGCAATCAAAGCGGACCCGGCGGCCCCTGGGGCGGCGGCGGAGGAGGAGGAGGTCAGGGCCCCTGGGGCGCGGGCGGGCCCGGTGGCCAGGGGCCCGACCTCGAAGCCATGCTGCGCCGGGGCCAGGAAAAGCTGCGCAGCATCATCCCGGGTGGCATCGGGTCGAGCCGCGGCATCCTTGTTATTCTCCTGATCGCCGTCGCCATCTGGGGGGCGTCCGGATTCTATCGGGTCCAGCCCGACGAACAGGGCGTCGTGCTGCGCTTCGGCAAATGGGTGCGGACAACCCAACCGGGCCTCAACTATCATTGGCCGTCGCCGATCGAATCGGCGCTGACGCCGAAGGTGACGCGGGTCAACCGGGAAGATATCGGCTTCCGCTCCTCCGGAGGCACTTCCGGCGCCGGCGCCCGCAACGTGCCCGAGGAAAGCCTTATGCTGACCGGCGACGAGAACATCGTCGAGGTCCATTTCACGGTGTTCTGGATCATCAAGGACGCCGGCAAATTCCTTTTCAACATCCGCAATCCCAGGCAGACGGTGAAGGCGGCGGCGGAAAGCGCCATGCGCGAGGTGGTCGGCCGTTCCGCCATCCAGAAATCGTCGGAGCAGGCGGAAATAGGTTCCGTCCGCGCCGCGGCCCTGTCGGGGATCCTTATCCAGGATATCCTGGAGAAGGGCCGGCGCGACGTGGAGCAGGGCAGCGTCAAGCTGTTGCAGCGGATTCTCGACGACTATGGGTCGGGCATCGAAATCACCCAGGTGCAGATGCAGAGGGTGGATCCCCCGGGCCAGGTGATCGACGCCTTCCGCGACGTCCAGCGGGCCGAGGCCGACAAGGAGCGCCTGCGCAACGAGGCGGAGGCCTACCGCAACGATATCCTGCCCCGCGCCCGGGGCGAGGCGGCGGAATTGGTGGCACGGGCCGAGGGCTATAAACGCCAAGTGGTGGCCAAGGCCCAGGGCGAGACCAGCCGCTTCCGCGCGATATTCAAGGAATACAAGAAGGCGCCCCTGGTGACCCGCCAGCGGCTGTATCTGGAGACCATGGAAGAAGTGATCAAAGCCAACCCGCCGATCATCATCGACAGCTCCGCGGGGGTGGTGCCATACCTTCCCCTGCCCGAACTGCGAAAGCGCCTGAAGGGAGGCCAGCAATGAACCGCATTCTCGCCATTATCGGGGTCGTGGTGATCGGCCTCGGCGTCGTCGCCATTTCGACCATGTACACGGTTCACCAGACCGAACAGGCCCTGGTGCTGCAATTCGGCAAGCCGGTCCGCGTGGTCACCGAGCCGGGCCTCAAGTTCAAGACGCCGTTCGTGCAGAATGTCGTTATCTATGACCGCCGGGTGCTCGATCTCGACCCGGCGGCGGAAGAGATGATCGCCTCGGACAAGAAGCGCATCGTCGCCGATTCCTACGTGCGCTACAAGATCATCGATCCCCTGAAGTTCTACCAGACCGTGGGGAACGAAACGCGGCTCCGGGTACGGCTCGGGCGCATCATCAACGCCTCCATGCGGTCGGTGATCGGCAATTATACCTTGCCCGCGCTGTTGACCGAGCAACGGGTCAAGATCATGTCCGAGATCAAGGATCGGGTGAACCAGGAATCCGCGCAGTTCGGCATCAACGTGATCGACGTGCGCATCCGCCGCGCCGATCTGCCCCAGGAAAACTCGGAAGCCATCTATGCGCGGATGAAGTCCGAGCGCGAACGCGAGGCCAAGGAAAATCGCGCCGAGGGCGCCGAGATCGGCCAGCGCATCCGCGCCGAGGCCGAGCGTGACCGCACCGTGCTGTTGGCCGAGGCCCAAAAACAGGCCCAGGAGTTGCGCGGCGAGGGCGACGGCCTCGCCACCTCCATCGCCAACAAGGCCTATGGCGGCGAGGCGCGGACCTTCTACGCGTTCTACCGCTCCATGCAGGCCTATCAGGCATCCTTGGTGACCGGCGAGGCGAGCTTCATATTGTCACCCGACAGCGATTTCTTCCGCTTCCTGACCGATATTGAGGGGAAGAGGAGAACCCGGTCGCCGCGGCGTTAGCGCGCACCCCGGTCCGATGGTTCGATTCGGCCCCATAGTGCGTTAGGCGCGGGCCGCGCGGCGATCGCGGGAGGGCGGCGGCCGTGGCGGTCGAGTTGTTGACCTTCCTGGGCCTCGCCCTGCTTCTGGAGGGCGTGATCCTGGCGTTGTTCCCGGCCGGCATCCGCCGTATGTTGGACCAGTTCGCGGCACTGACGGCGCCCCAGTTGCGCGTCATCGGCTTGGGTTTTACCGTGGCGGCGGCGCTGGTTCTGGTCATCGTCGCGCGCCTCGCCAATGGCGGCGGCGACGGCATGTCCTTCGCGTTTCCGGCCACCCGGCGCTTCGTCGCAGCACTTTTTTAGCCAAGAATATCTGGCGGAAACGGTTGTCAGGTGCCATATTTGCACCATATTCATCACCTATCACTCCCTCCCCATAAGGGGGTGGCCGCGAAGCACAAGCAATCGCGGCCTCCCGTTTCCGATTCAGGCGAGGGGGGCGTCCAAGCGACGCGATCAAGAGGGCCAATGGCCTTGCCGGGAAGCCGGAAAC
>SMXQ01000020.1 GCA_004356985.1 Alphaproteobacteria bacterium
CACCAAGGGCCTGACGAGTCCCAGCGACTCCCCAGAAGGGCGTAGTGTGGTTGGGTCCGAGACCAGGAGGAAATTCCTGTTAACCTAATGTCTGCTTTTAGCCAAAAGCGGACATAAGCGGTGTCACTTCTTTTTGTGCTTTGCCCACCACTCCCGCGCCAACTTCTGCGCTTCGGCGATTTGAGCGGGGGTCATACGCTCGGCAATTTCATCCCGGTAATATGGTCCGTCTACATGAGGTTAACGGCCCAGGGGCCTCGATTTTGGCACTGAATCCGGGTTCTTCTATCAAGATGGCGGCCTGACCAAAATGTTCACCTACAACCGCGATACCGGAAAAGGTGCGGCGTTCTCGCACTGTGACTGAGGGCCGGAACTGCCCTTAAGGCAACTCCCGCAACAGGCGGCCGAAATTTTCCACCGGCTGGTGGACGCAGAGGCGTTTCTGGATTTCCCAGCACCGCGCCGTCAGCGCGCTGACCACCGGCAGGCCGAAATCGCGCTCTATGGTCTCGATCATGGCGCCGACGCGCATGGCGCTTCCCAGCAGGTAAATACCGTCCACGTCGGGGTGTTTGCGGTAGGCCTTGCGCACCAGCTCATAGACCTGATAGTGGGTGATCTGGCCTATTTGATCGAAGCTGGTGCCGGGGTTTTCCATATGCTTGAGATTGATCCCGGCATCGGCGAAATATTTAGTCAGCGTCTTATTGCCCTTATCCCACCAGCCCGGGCGCACGCCGATGGCGGTTTTGATCTTCAAGGCCTTCATGGCGGCGATGTGATTCTGCCCCGAGGTGAACACCGGCACCCCGTATTTCCTTTGCCATGCCCGGGTGATGCGCCTTTCACCGGCGAAACCATGGACGATGAAAGAGGCCGAACCCTCGGCATGGATGACGTCGACGCCGTGCTCGGCCAGCAGGGCGACCTTTTCTTCGTAAGGCGCGACCTGTTCCAGGTATTCATCGCGCGAGCCCGAGCGGATATCGCAGAACAGCGGGATCACGCCGATGCCCTCCGGCAGGATGCGGATTAGGTCCTCGGTCGATCCCGGCCGCATGGTGGGCTTGATGAACCCGACGATCCCACGCCAGCTTGTGAATGCCATTGATGCCTCCCCTGCCCCATCGGGATTGTTTTGATTGCTTTCCCCCATCATAGGCGCCTCGCGCGCGAGCGTCACTAACAGGGGTGCCGCTTGACAGGTTTGGGCCGCTGGTCGAGACTTCCCCGTGTGGTGGCCAAACAACCAAGATCAAACACGGTGCCGCAAACGACTGAGACCAATCTCCAGGGAGGCATGGCTTTTGGGTCGTTAATACGCCAACTTATATTTTGGTCCGCCGTCGCGGAAACCGTTTCGTACGGCCCCGGGCATCGAGCCCCCGGGACAACCATGCGGGACACTCATAAAAGGGAGGAAAACATGAACCGGCAGATGTTTTTGAACTTCACGTTCGCAGCCATAGCCACGCTGGCGCTCAGCGCGGGGGTCGGCGCTAACGATGCCAGGGCCGAGATGTCCAAGGCGGAGAAGATTTACGCAGCGCTCGCCAAGCTGCCCGCCGACGCGCGGGCGAAGCGCATCGAGCAGGGCGCCAAGGCCGAGGGCAAGGTGGTGATCCTTGGCACCGGCGGCAGCCGCGGCCGCAAGCTTTCAAAGATGTTCAAGAAACAGTTTCCGTACCTCAAGGCGGAGATCAGCCGCATGGGCTCCCAGCAGAAGGTCGAGCGGTTCATCGCCGAGGAACGCGCCGGGCGCCACCTCACCGACGCGCTTAGCGTCGCCGTGCCGGTGCTGGGCCTGCCCGCGCAGCTCGACCTCCTGGCCCGTTACGAGACGCCCTTGGCGGCCAAGATCGGCCCCAGTTTCAAGGGCCTCCGCGATCCCCAGAACCGCTGGACCCCGTGGTACCAGAGCGAACACGGCATGGGCTACAACACCAAGATGATCAAAGCCGCCGACGCGCCCAAAAAATGGATGGACCTGTGCAATCCCAAATACCGGGGCAAGGTCTCGTTCGAGCCCGGCGAAACCCGGTTCCTCTTGGGCCTGCACGCCGCCTTCGGCATGGCCAAGACCGAGAAATTCCTCAAATGCCTGGGCCAAAACAAGCCGATCCTGCAGCGCGGCCATTCCAACCGCTTCTTCCTGATGATGGAAGGCGACCACGCCATCCTCGGCGACGATCTGCTATGGCGCGGGGCGCGGGGTCTAAAACGCGCGCCCGACAAGACGCCCTACAAGGCGGTATGGACGGCGGAGGTCTTTGCCGACGCGATAGCCGGCGTGATCAGCCGCAACGCGCCGCACCCCTACGCCGCCGCGCTCTTCGTCGATTGGCTGCTGTCCGATAAAGTACAGAAGTACATCGTCAAGTCCGGGCGGGCCGGGGTGACCATTCCCCATCCCTTTATTCCCGCCCACGCCAAGGTGATTACCTTCGGCTTCGCCGACCGTGCCACGGTCGATAAGCTGCACGCCATGTGGGGCAAATATGTTGGGCGCAAGAAGAAAAAGAAGTAGTCGTAGCCCATGGCATCAGGGCAGTTCCGCCAGCAGCCGGCCGAACCCGGTGACCGGCGCGCGCACCCGCAGGCGTTTCTGTATCTCCCAGCAGCGCGCGGTGACCGGGTAGACCACGGGGATGCCGAGGTCGCGCTCGAGCGGCTCAATCATGTCGAGCGACCCCCAGCCGCTGCCCTGGATGTAGATGGCCTCGGTGCGGGGATGTTTGAGCACGGCTTTCTTGGTCGCCTTGTAGACCTCCTGCCAGGAGATCCGCGAGATATCGGCAAATGGGACCTCGAAGCGCTCGGTGGCCAGCACCTTGAACCCGGCATCGGTAAAATAGCCCACCGTGGCGCGGTTGCCCTTATCCCAGCTGGTGGCCCGGACGTGGAGGATGTTTTTGACCTTGAGCGCCCTGAGCGCCGCCACCTGGTTCATGGCCGAGGTAAAGATCGGGATACCGAACTTGCGCCGCCAGCGTTGGATCAGCTTGCGCTCGCCGTCACGGCCAAGCAGCAGGAACGGCGGCGTGCCCTCGGGATGGATGAGGTCGACGCCGAGCCCGGCCAGCTCGCTGACCATGGCCTCATAGGCGGGGATGGCGCTTTGGAACTCCTCAAGCGCGCCACGGCGGACATTGAGGTACTGGACCATGAGCCGGATGCCCTTGGGCAGCAGGTTGGTCAGCTCTTGGGTCGATGTCGAACGCCTTGTGGGCTTGATCACGCCGACGGTGCCGCGCCAGCCGGATGGTGCCATGATGTCCTCCCCTATATCTCTTATTCCCGTCATTGTGGCCGAGAACGGCGGCGATGGCCAGATGGGAGTCTTGGACGGGGGTGGGGGTGGGCGCCGAGGCGGCGTTCATGACCAATAGCGCCTTGCCAGATAGTTCCTTAGGCCCCCGTGGCCTCACCGGCGGCGCCGGAAAGGGGGGAGAGGCGCGCGCCCGGTGGTGGCTCGACTGGCGCCTCGTGGTGCTAGGCTTGTTGGTCTTGCTGCTCGTTTGGCAGGTGGTCGTGCCGCTGGTGATGATCGTCTGGGCCAGCTTCAAGACCGTTCACCCGGGCGAGCCGGCGTTTCTCGATATGGTGTTCACCGCGTCCAACTACATCCGCGCGCTGGGCACCGAAAACTTCGCCGAGGCGACGCTCAATACGCTCTACTTCTCCGGCGCCTCGACCCTGATCGCGTTCGTGCTCGGCACCTTCCTCGCCTGGATCGTGGACCGCACCAACACGCCGTTGCGCGGGTTGATCGGCATCGTCACCCTGGCCCGCATCATCATCCCCGGCATTCTCATCACGGTGTCCTGGGTGTTCATGGCGAGCCCCAATATCGGCATCCTCAATCACCTGATGGAGGGCCTTACCGGGATCGAGAAAGCGTTCAACATCTATACCTTCTGGGGCATGGTCTGGGTGCATTCTCTGGAGATGGTGCCGCTCGCCTATCTCCTGATATCGGCGGCCTTCCAGTCCATGGATCCCAGGCTCGAAGAGGCTTCGATGATGACCGGGGCGGGGACCATCAGAACCTTCCGCCGTATCTCGCTGCCGCTGATCATGCCGGCGGTGGCGGCGGTGGGGCTGCTGCTGTTCATCACCACGGTGGATACTTTCGATGTGCCGCTTTTGTTGGGCGGGCGTGCCGACGTGCCGGTCTATGCCACCGAGGTATTCTTTAACATCTCCCGCACGCCCACCGATTGGGGCCTGGCCAGCGCGTATTCGATGTCGCTGTTGATTCTCTCGGTGGTGTTGCTGGCGGTCTATTTCTGGCTGTTGCGCCACTCGGAGCGTTACCAGACCGTCACCGGCAAGGACTTCCGGCCGCGCCGCATCGACCTCGGGCGCTGGAAATACATGACATGCGCGGCGAGCCTGTTGATTACCTTCCTGATTACCGGCGTGCCGTTCGTGATGATGTTCTATTCCTCGTTCCTAACCTATTTCGAGACGCCCAGCCTGAAGGCCTTCGAGGCCATGGACCTCACCAACTACAGGGCATTGTTGGGCGAGGACGGTTTCATCATCGAGCCGCTGGTCAATTCGACGCTGCTCGGCATTGGCACCGCCACCACCGTGATGCTGGTGGTGGCGGTGATCGCTTACTACGTCCACAAGACACGGATTCCGGGACGCAAGGCGCTCGATTTTCTCGCCTTCTCGGCCATCGCCTTCCCAAGCGTCGTGCTCGGCACCGCGTTTATGTGGCTTTACCTCATCGTGCCGGCGCCGATCCTGGGCACGCTCACCATCATCGGCCTCGCCTATCTCACCAAGTACATGCCGATCGCGCTGCGCTTCGTCTCCAATTCCATGCTGCAGATCCACGACGAGCTGGAGGAAGCGGCGGTGGTCGCCGGGGTGCCGTGGTGGAAGAATTTCTTCTGCATTTACCTGCCGCTGCTGCGCCCGGGCCTGATGGCCGGCTGGTTCTGGGTGATGGTGCACGCCTTCCGCGAGCTCACCATCGCCCTGGTGCTGGCCCAGTCGGAGAACCGCACGGCGGCGGTGCTGATTTATGATCTGTGGGAGGAAGGCTCGTTCCAGCAGCTATCCGCCTTCGGGGTGCTGATGTTCCTGATCCTCATCGTCCTGGTCGCCATCGCCCACGCCATCGGCAAGCGTTACGGCGTCAAGGAACAGATGTGAGGGCCGAGCCAAAAGGGGGAGTGCCGGTTATTTTTTCTTGTATTTCGCCCACCACTCCCGCGCCAACTTCTGCCCTTCGTCAGATGACCAATTTGACAGGGGGCTTATGTCCGCTTTGGGTCAAAAGCGGACATGAGGTTAACGGGCTGGAACCCCTCATAACGCCGTTAAGGTTATGTCTGCTTTTAGCCA
>SMXQ01000021.1 GCA_004356985.1 Alphaproteobacteria bacterium
GGACATCGTCGATCATCAGCACGTCGACGGAGCGGAATTGCTCCTTGAAGGTCATGGTGTCCTGGTAGCGGAGCGCGCGGATGAACTGGTACATGAATTTTTCCGCGGACAGGTAAATGACCCGCCGCGACGGGTCCCTTTCCCGGATATGCCAGGCGATGGCATGCATCAAATGAGTCTTGCCGAGGCCCACGCCGCCGTAAAGAAACAAGGGATTGAAGTGCACCTGGTTGGCTTCCGCCACGCGCCTGGCGGCGGCATGGGCGAATTCATTGGACTTGCCGATGACGAAATTGTCGAAAGTGAACCGCGGATCGAGCGGCGCGCCGAAATCGCCGTCGGGGGCTTCCGCCGCCCGCCGGCGGCCCGTACGGGACGGCGATGGGGCGCCCCCGCCATTGGTCGCCTGGACGCCCTGGGACCGGTTCGATGACGCCTTTTTGACCATGATCTCGACCGAGCAAAGGTCCTTGAATTCCTGGCCCAACAACGCCGTGATCCGATCCAGATAGTGCCGGCGCACCCAGTCCCCCATGAACCGGGTCGGCACGCCGATCACCGCTTTACCGCCATCCACGGTGCAAAGGTCCAGGGGACTCAACCAACTCTTGAACTCGGCGTCCCCGATTTCCGCCCTTAGCCTATCCCTGACGCGGCCCCAGGCCGCCCCACATGCAGACAAATCTTCGCTCATTGCTCAATCCCGGCGCTAATCCTGCATCCAGGGGAGACCGCCGGCCTTCCAGCCGCTGTTTTGCCCCCGATGCCTGTTTTCGTCATGCCCCCCCTCGAAGCCGTCCGCCACATTGTAGGCACGCCCGAACCCCGCCGCCGTCAGCTTCTTGGCCGCCGCCTGCGACCGGTTGCCCGAACGGCAGATCACCAGCACCGGCGCCTCCTCTCGGGCGCCGCCCGCCTTGACCTGATTGACGAATTCGGAATTGACCTGCATGGCCGGAAAGACCTGCCAGGGGATGAAGAGTGTTTCCTTGCTCAAAGAGCGGAGATCCGGCACGCCCACGAACACCCATTCGGGCTGTGTCCGGCAATCTACCAAAACCGCGTCCGGAGTTTCTTTCAGGATTGCCCAGGCATCCTCGGGGGAGACGTCGCCCCCATACCCCTCGCTTGGTGCAGCCTGGCGTTCCGGAACGGTCTTGAGGTCCTCCCCCAACATTAATGGCTCTCCCGATAAGGCCTTTTTATGGGGCCCGGCCCCTTGTTGGGGCTGCTTCTTTTACTCAAATTTTTTCTTATTAATTCTAACTACTACTTAAGAAACAAAGTACTTCGTTGCCCACTTAAATACACTTGGGCAAAAATCTACGGACGCTAAACTAAAATGCCTTGAAAGACTTCCCCTCGGGGACGGCTGGTGACAACTCTAACCGCGACGGGTTTCCCACGCAACATGACCGAAACAGGAACGTCGATTTTTTTCGCCCCGCGGGCGGCCAAAGCGATCGGCATAAAAAAACGCGCCCCCATGGGCGCGCCATTTCCCGACATGGGGCGGGGATCTAAAGGGCTTTGACCCGGGCATTGAGGCGCGAGACTTTTCGCGACGCCGTTTTTCGGTGCAGCACGCCCTTGGTGACGCCGCGCATGATCTCCGGCTGGGCGGCCTTGAGGGCGACGTTGGCGGCATCCTTGTCGCCCGCGGCGATGGCGGTCTCGACCTTTTTCACGAAGGTCCGCACGCGACCGATTCGGTTGCGGTTGACCACGGTTTTCCGGGCGGTCTGGCGGATACGTTTTTTTGCGGACGGGTTATTGGCCATCTCAATACCCTTGGCTATCCTTCGGCTTGCCGTAAGGCGGTGACGCCCCCGGAAGGGGGCGAGGGCGTGTTTATAGGCTCCGGCACCTTTGCCGTCAAGGGTACGTTTTCCAATGGGTTCCGGGCGTTTCGGTCACTTCGGCCGAAGCGAAAAGCGGACCCGCAGGCCCTTGCCAGCGGCACCGGTGGCAAGGCTCAGGATTTCGCCTTCACGGGCGAAACGGCCGCCCCCGAGGGGGCGCCAGCCGAGCGCCGCCAGGGCCGCCCTGTAAAAATCCATGACCCGACCGGCGGTCAGTTTCGCGGCCGGCCCGGACACCGCCTCGGCCTCGATGATGCGCCCCGCCGCGGTCTCGAAAACGAAGCCCGCCGCCGGCCGTTCGGCGAGGCCCGCCATGAGCGGCACGTCGTCCATGGCCTGCAGGAAAAGCTGTGGGGCGGGTGATGGTTTCGCGTCCGCGCCCCGGGCGGGTGCCGACGCGCCGACTATGAACGCCGCCGCGACCATCACTAGGAGGCCCGGACCAAGCCCTTTCACGGCGACGGCGCGGGTGGCGGCGGTGCCGGGCGCGCGAGTCGGCTGGGCTCTCCTCATGGCGCCAAGCTATCACTTCAACGCTGGCGGCGCGGACAATAAAAGGTCGACCGCCCGCCTTGGACGATCCGGCGAATGCCGCCGCTCTCGGCGATGTCGCAATCGCAGCCGGGGCAGGCCGCGCCCTGGCGGCCATAGACCGAAAAATTGTGCTGGAAGTAGCCCAGTTCGCCATCGGGCCGCACGTGGTCGCGCAAGGACGATCCGCCGGCGGCGATGGCTTCGGTGAGAACCTTCTTGATGGCGGCGACCAGGCGATGGGCCCGGACCGGACCGATATTGGCGGCCTTGCGCCGGGGCGAGATCCCGGCCCCATAGAGTGCCTCGCAGACATAGATATTGCCGAGCCCGGCGACCATCCGCTGATCCAGAAGGGCGGCCTTGATGGGCGTCGCCCGCCCATCGAGGCGCTGGGCCAGGCTCGCGCCGGTGAACTGTGCCGTCAGCGGTTCGGGGCCGAGCCCGGCGAACAGCGGGTGGCGGTCGAGCGCCGCGCCCCGGATCCGGGTCATCAGGCCGAAACGCCTGGCGTCGTTGAAGAAAATCCGCGTGCCGCCGTCGGTGTCGATCACCACGTGGTCGTGCGGTCCGGGCTCATGCGCCCGGTTGGCGCCGCCCGCCCCATTGATCACCATGCGCCCGGACATGCCAAGATGGATCACCAGCACCTCGTCGGTGCCGTCGAACGCCATCAACATGTATTTGCCCCGCCGCTTGATGCTTCGCACCCTCAGGCCGGTGAGCCAGGGGCCGAGATCGTCGGGAAACGGGATGCGCAGGCCGGGGCGGCGAACCTCGACGCGGACGATCCGCCGTCCCTCGAGAACGGGGATCAGGCCACGGCGAACGGTTTCGACCTCGGGAAGCTCCGGCATGGCGGGCAACGTAGCGGAAAACCGCGCCGTGGGCTATTGTCGCCGCCATGGATAAGGCCCCCCGGAACTTCGGCCCGGCGCAAGCGCCCGGCGCGTCCCCCGACACCGTTCCCTTTGGCGCCGCGGACATCCCGGCGTCGGAAAAGGCCGGCCGCGTCGGCGCCGTGTTCGAGAGCGTCGCGCCACGCTACGATGTCATGAACGACCTCATGAGCTTTGGCGCCCATCGCCTGTGGAAGGCCGCGGCCGTGGATTGGTTGATGCCTCTCCCGGCATGGCGGGTGCTGGATGTCGCCGGGGGCACCGGCGACATGGCGATCCGCATCGCCCGGCGGGTGGGCGGGCCTGCGGCCATGGCGGCGGCGGGCGGCGGGGTCACGGTGATCGACACGAGTGCGGCGATGATGGCGGTGGGGCGCCAACGAGTCGCCGCCCGCGGGCTTGGCCCGGCGATCGAATTCTGCGCCGGCGACGCGGAATCCCTCGCCGTGGCGGACGGGGCGGCGGACGCCTACGTCATCGCCTTCGGATTGCGCAACGTCACCCATCCCATGCGCGCCCTGGAAGAGGCCTACCGGGTGCTGGCCCCGGGCGGCCGTTTCCTGTGCCTGGAGTTTTCCAAGCCCCGCTGGCCCTTGCTGGGACCGGTCTATGACCGCTATTGCGATCATGTTTTGCCTTGGGTAGGGGGAATGGTGGCCGACGATGCCGAAGCTTATTGCTATCTCGGAGAGAGCATCCGCCGGTTCCCCGACCAAAAGCGGCTGGCCGCCATGATCGAGGCCGCGGGTTTCGGCCAGGTGCGGGTGCGCGATCTCATCGGAGGGATCGCCGCCATCCATTCGGCGTGGCGGCTTTAGGGGGTTCCATGATCCGCGCCCTGCGCAACCTTTCCCGGCTGGCCGGCATCGCCCTGACCCTGGCCCGTTGCGATGCGCTGTTCCCCCTGGATCGGCTGGGTTTCGCCGGGCCGGTCGCCGCCGCCATGCGGTTGCTGGTCCGCCTGCCCGGCCTCAAATTCGATACCCAATCGCTGCGCCCGGGCGAGCGTCTGGCCCTTGCCTTGACCAAACTCGGCCCCAGCTTCATCAAGTTCGGCCAGTCGCTGGCGACCCGGGCGGACCTGATCGGCGAACAGATCGCCACCGACCTGTCGCGCCTCCAGGACCGCCTGGAGCCGTTTCCCACGGACCAGGCGCGCGCCATCATCGCCGCCGAGCTCGACCGGCCGGTGGAAGAGATATTCGAGAGCCTAGAGGACCAACCGGTGGCCGCCGCGTCCATCGCCCAAGTGCATCTGGCGGTCACCACCGAGGGCGAAGCGGTGGCCGTGAAGGTCCTCAGGCCCGGCATCGAAGCCGCGTTCAAGCGGGATCTTGACCTTCTCTCCTGGCTTGCCCAACAGGTGGAACGCAACCGTCCCGACCTGCGCCGGCTCAAGCCCCGGGAGGTGGTCGACACCTTTGCCCGGGTGGTCGCGGTGGAGATGGACCTCAGGCTGGAGGCCGCGGCGGCGACCGAGCTCGCCGAAAATTTCGCCGGCGACCCCAGCTTCGACGTTCCCGCCGTGGATTGGCAGCGCACCGCGCGCCGGGTGTTGACCCTGGAACGGGTCGAGGGCATCCCCATCGACGAACGCGAGGACTTGATCGAAGCCGGGATCGACCCCGACGTGGTGCTTGAAAACGCCTCCCGGGCCTTCTTCCTGCAGGTGTTCCGGGACGGTTTTTTCCATGCTGACCTGCATCCCGGAAACCTCTTCGTGGCCCCCGACGGCACCCTTCGGGTGGTCGATTTCGGCATCATGGGGCGGCTCGACCTGGCGTCGCGGCGTTATCTCGGCGAAATGCTGTTGGGCTTCCTCGAGGGCGATTACGGGCGCGTGGCGGACGTCCATTTTCGCGCCGGCTACGTGCCCGCCGACCAGTCCCGAGACATGTTCATGCAAGCCTGCCGGGCCATCGGCGAACCCATTCTCGGCCTGCCCATGAGCGAAATTTCCATCGCCCGGCTGCTGGCCCACCTTTTCGCGGTCACCGAATCCTTTCAGATGGAGGCCCAGCCGCAATTATTGTTGCTGCAGAAGACCATGATGGTGGCCGAAGGCGTGGGGCGGCAGCTCAATCCCGACGTCAATATTTGGGACCTGTCCCGGCCGCTGATCGAAGACTGGATGATCAAGAACCTGGGACCCGAAGCCCGCGTCCGCGAAGCCGCGCGCGAGGTCATGGAAGGGGTCGAACGGCTGCCCGGTTTCATCGCCAATATCGAGCGTCTCGCCGCCATCGTCGCCGAAAAGGGAAACCGGCTGCACCCCGACACCCTGGCCCGCCTGATCGACGGCGGCGGCGGCCGGGCGGCCGAGAGAGGATCGGCCGCGCTGTGGTGGATCGCCGGCCTGCTGGCGGCGATCCTGGCCACCCTGATCTTTAAACCTTTCTAAATTCCAAGGGTTTAAAAGGCAGCGGATTTAAACTTGCACAATCGGGCGGGGATCATTATTTAATAACACACATTTTTCGTAAATTACCGAAGGCACCGGCGTGCTGACCAACAAGCGCATTCTTCTGATCGTCCCCGGCGGCATCGCCGCCTACAAAAGCCTCGAGCTGGCGCGCCAGCTGCGCGGGGCCGGCGCGCGGGTGCGCGCCATCCTGACCGCGGCCGGCGCCAAGTTCGTGACACCGCTGTCCCTGGCGGCGATCACCGGCGAAAAGGTGTACGCGGATCTCTTTTCCCTGACCGACGAAAGCGAGATGGGCCATATCCGCCTGGCCCGCGAAGCGGACCTGGTGGTGGTGTCGCCGGCGACCGCCGATATCCTGGCCAAGATGGCCCAGGGACTGGCTTCGGACCTCGCCACAACGACGCTTCTGGCGACCGACAGGCCGGTCCTGGTCGCCCCCGCCATGAATGTCCAAATGTGGGAACATGCCGCGACCAAGGCCAATATGGAAACCCTTGCCGGCCGTGGCATCATGGTGGTCGGGCCGGGCGAGGGCGACCTCGCCTGCGGTGAGGTGGGCGTTGGACGGCTCGCCGAGGTGGACGATATCCTCGCCGCCATTAGCGGTTTCTTCGCCGCCCGCGCGCCGCTTCGGGGACGCCGCGCCATCGTCACTTCGGGCCCCACCTTCGAGCCCTTGGACCCGGTCCGTTTCATCGGCAACCGATCGTCGGGCAAGCAAGGCCACGCCATCGCCGCGGCCCTGGCCGAATTGGGCGCGCGGACGACCCTGATTTCCGGTCCGGTGGCGGAACCGGACCCCGCCGGGGTCGAAATCACCAGGATCGAGACGGCGCTGGAAATGCGCGCCGCCGTCAAGCGCGCGCTTCCCGCCGAAATCGCCGTGCTGGCGGCGGCGGTGGCCGATTGGCGCGTCCAGGCCCCGGCCACGGAAAAAATCAAGAAAGACGGCCGCGGCGCGCCCCGCCTGGATCTGGTGGAAAACCCCGATATCCTTGCCGAGATCAGCCGCCCCGGCGACGCCCGGCCCGCCCTGGTGATCGGCTTCGCCGCCGATACCGAAGATGTCCTCGCCAATGGCGTGGCCAAGCGCAAGGCCAAGGGGTGCGACTGGATCGTGGCCAATGACGTGTCGCCGGGCACCGGCGTATTCGGCGGCGACCAAAACACCGTTCACCTGATCCGGCCCGACGGCACCGAGGATTGGCCCCCCATGGCCAAATCGGCGGTGGCCGCGCGTTTGGCCGAGGCCATCGCCAACCATTTCAGTGCGGCACCATGACCGCGCGCGCCGCCGCCAAGCTCAAGGTCCACATCCGCAGGCTCGCCCATGGCGGCGGCCTGCCCCTGCCGGGCTACGCCACGGCGGGCAGCGCCGGGCTCGATCTCGCCGCCGCCGTGACCAGCGATTTGGTGCTGCCCCCCGGCGGCCGGGCGCTGGTGCCCACGGGCTTCGCCATCGCCCTGCCCGAAGGCCATGAGGCCCAGATCCGGCCGCGATCGGGCCTCGCCGTCAAATACGGCATCGCCGTCCTCAACGCGCCCGGCACCGTCGATTCCGATTACCGCGGCGAGATCATGGTGTGCCTGGTCAATCACGGCGATCGGCCTTTCACCATCGCCCGCGGCGCCCGCATCGCCCAGATGGTGGTGGCGCCGGTCAGCCACGTCGATTGGCAGCCCGCCGAATGCCTGGAGGCGACGGCGCGCGACAGCGGCGGCTTCGGCTCCACCGGGACCAACGCCGAGCGCGCCGGTGCCGCCAAGGGCGGGCCGTCGTGATCCGCCTGCCCAAGAAGCTCCTATTCGCGGTCGAGGCGGTGCTCGACATCGCATACAACGCCGGCACCCAGCCGGTCCAGAGCAAGGAAATCACTGCGCGCCAGGGCATCCCCCGGCGTTATCTTGAGCAAGTCCTGCAGAAACTGGTGCGGGCCGGCATCCTCTCGTGCGTCCGCGGCCCCAGGGGAGGCTA
>SMXQ01000022.1 GCA_004356985.1 Alphaproteobacteria bacterium
CTTCGAGTGGGGCCCCAAAAGCCTGTTCGCGCTGCCCGTCAACGCGCCCCACCAACTATTCAACGGCTCGGGCGCCGAGCCGGTCCGCATCGCCGCCACCACCAACGCGCCCATGGTGATGAACCTCTACCACTCGGAATCCTTCGTGTTCGCCAACCATCACTGGTTCGCCGGCCGCGAGGGCGGGGAAGGCCGCTTCGCCGGCGATGGCGAGATGACGCCGATCCGCCCCGGGCGAAACCTGTGGGACACCAATTTCATCGCCGATGCCGGCGCCTTCGAACTCAAGCCGTGGGACGCGCGCGGGACCGGATCGGGCAACATGCAGTTCATCCTGGCCGACGGCATCATGGGCGCCCACGCCTCGGAAATGCCGGTCGGCACCTACAAGAAGGGCCACCGCCACGGCCCGGGGCTGCATATCTTCACCGTCCATGGGTCCGGCTACACCCTGTTGTGGTACCAGGGCGATGAAGACTTCCAGCGGATCGAATGGCGCCACGGCATGCTGTTCGCCCCGCCCAACCAGATGTTCCACCAGCATTTCGATACCTCCAAGGAGCCCGCCCGCTACCTCGCCATCGGTCTCGGCTCGAAACGCTATCCCGTGGTCTACCGCCGCCGCGCCGGCTCCGAGAACAACCGCTCCGACGTTTCCATCAAGAAGGGCGGGCGCCAGGTCGAGTACGAGGACCAGGACCCCCGCATCCATCCCTTGTGGCTGGCAGAGATCGCCAAGACCGGGGTGCCCTCCCAGATGGGCAAGTTCTTCGACGAGGAAGCCATGCTGAGGGACCTAAAATCGAGCGCCGCCGAGTGACCATCCGATGAACGCAGCCGCACCCAAGACCAACATCATCGACATCGAGGGCAAGTCCAACGACGAGCTGCGCTTCATGCTCGACCCCTATCTCCAGTGGTGCCGGGGCGAGGGCATTCCCATCCACGAGGAATTCTGCGTCAATCTCCACCAACTGGAGACCAGGCCCTGGGCGCGCCTGGGCATCGACGGCGCGCTTGTCCACATGTTGGGGCGCGGCGATTTCATCTCGATCTTTCTCTACGACATCCCGCCCGGCGCCCAGAGCACCCCGCAGCAGCACCTGTTCGAGGAAGTGATGCTGGTGGTCGAGGGCCACGGCAGCGCCAAGATCGAAACCCATGACGGGCAAACCCACAGCTTCGAGTGGGGCCCCGACAGCCTGTTCTCCATCCCGCTGAACGCGCGCTATCAGCTGTTCAACGGATCGGGCACCGAGCCGGCGCGCATCGCCTCCACCAATAACCTCTGCGTGACCATGAACATGTTCCACGACGAGGATTTCATTTTCAACACGCCGACCCGGTTCCCCGAACGCGAAGGGACCGGCGATCCCGGCTGGTTCGCCGGCGAGGGCGAGTTCGTCCCCTCGACCCGCGGCCGCCAGATGTGGGAGACCAATTTCGTGCCCGACGTCTCCGCCTTCGAGCTCCGCAGCTATTCCAGCCGAGGTGCGGGTTCCACCAATATCCAGTTCTGCCTGGCCGACGGGGTGATCCATGCCCATACCTCGGAGATGACCGTGGGCACCTACAAGAAGGCCCATCGCCACCCGCCCGACTACCATGTCTTCATCGTTTCGGGTCACGGTTATTCGCTGTTCTGGCAAGAAGACGACGAAGATTACAGGCGCTTCGACTGGGCCCACGGCTCGGTCTTCGCGCCCACCGACATGATCTTTCACCAGCACTTCAACACCGCCGACACCCCGGCGCGCTATTGCGCCACCGCCATGGGCTCGACCCGCTATCCGTTCACGGCCGAGAAGCGCGAGGCCAAGCTCGGCGTCGCCGTCAGCGTCACCGAGGAGGGCGGCTTCCAGGTCGAATACGAAGACCAGGACCCGCGCATCCACCGCATCTTCTTAGAAGAACTGGCCAAGGCCGGCGTCGCCTGCCGCATGGGCGAATTCATGGACGAATCGGTGCTGACCCAAAGCGCCGCGGAGTAGCACTCCGGGGCCGATCGCCCTACGAATCACCCAGGAATTCGAGCTTGCCCGCGCCCCATCCTTCGACAAGCTCAGGATGAGGGGCTTCCCTCCGGCCTCATGGTGAGCCTGTCGAACCATGAGAACGTGATGGCCCGGCGGATGAACGCCCTACGGATCACCCAAGAAATCGAGCTTGCCCGACCAGCGCTTGCGCACCTCGGCGGCATACTCGCGGCTTACCATGTTGACCTTGGGGAAGTCGTCCTTCCAGTGGTAGGGGCGCACGGCGTACATGATGATGCGGGAATTGGTCATGTTGTCGGCGGCGCGGCGCTCGGGCAACAGCATGGGGTCGATGTAGCCGGTCCAGCAGCCGTCGATGATGTCGGTCTGGGTCTTGGGGTCCCAGCGGGTCGCCATGGCCCACATCACTTCCGCCGAATTGGTGATGTCGATGTCGTCGTCGACGATGATGATGATGCGCCCGAGATAGGCCGCCGACCCGCACCCCGCCGCCACCAGGCCGGCCATCTTGGCGTGGCCGGCGTGAAGCTGTTCGATGGCGATCACCCGGATGAACCGCGGGCCGCCGCCGGGCATGGTCCAGACCCCCTTGATGCCGGGCACGCCGGCGGCCTCGAGCTCGTCCCACAGGGACGCCGCGCGAAAATGCGCCGATCCGCCGGTGCCGTACCAGAAGCCGGGCAGCACCGGGCGCATGGGCGGGGCGCCGACGATGATGGGGTCGTTCCGGTGGTAGACCGCCTTGACCTGGAGCACCGGCTCGGGGCGGGAGTTCGACGCGTAATAGCCCGGCCATTCCCCGAACGGGCCTTCCTCCACGGAAACTTCGCTGGGCGGCGGCATGAATCCCTCGAAGACGATTTCGGCGTCGGCGGGAAAGGGGATGCCGGTATGCTTGCCGTCCAACAGCTCGATGGGCCGTCCCAACCGCGCGCCGGCGACGGCGAATTCCGAGACACCCTCGGCCGCCGTGGAGGCCGCGGCGGCGCCGAGCACCGGCGCCTGGCCGACTGTCACCACCATGGGGCAGGGCTCGCCCCGGGCCCAGTATTTCTTGCGGATGATGTCGCCATGCTTGCCCGGCTCGATAAACGCGCACAGGGTATTCTTGTCATGGACCTCGACCCGGTAGGTGCCGGCATTGACCCAGCCGGTGTCCGGGTCCCGGGTGATCACCATGCATTCGGTGCCGATGTAGCGGCCGCCGTCATCGCCGTGCCATTTGGGCGCGGGGAACTTGAGGGTGTCGATGTCGTCGCCTTCCTGGACGTTCTCCAGGACCGGGCCGCTCTCGACGGAGACCGGGTCGATGGGATCGGGGTGCGGGCGGCGGTGCTTGCGGTATTTTTGCACCTGCTCCAACCCCTGGCCGGTGTCGAAGACCCGCGACGAACGCACATTGACGGCGACCCTGAAACCCTTCGGATAGCCCACGATTTGGTCGAAAACGATGACCGGCGGGTTTTCCTTCTCCAGGCTGAGCTCATAGAGAGCGCCGATTTCGAGATCGGGGTCCGCGCCCTCGACGACCTCCAGGTCGTCGATTTCTCGGGCCAGGTCCAGGCAGCGGCGAAGATCGCCCAGGGCCTCCAGGCGCATGGCTTCTTCGTTATTGGACGCCATTGAGATTCCCCCCCTTTTCCGCCCTCCCGGTCCCCCATGGCGGCCTCGCCCGGCACCGGAACCAGCGAAATTTCACGGTGCCCAGACTAACATCGCCCACGCAGCAGATACAGTCCCCTCGCCTCCCCGGGGTTTCCGCCCTTCCTCCAATAATCAATCCGGATTTTGAAATTCGAAACTCTTTTGCTTTCCCAGCCAATGGAATATCCTTAGGCCAACAGGGACCGCCTTGGCACCAGGCGGCACCATGCAGCCAGGCGGAACCCACCCGATGCAGGATTTGAGCCCATGAGCGAGACCGCCGATGCCCTGAAAGAGCTCGAGGACGAGCTTGCCCTGGTGCATTTGCGCGGCCAATGGCAGGGCGACCCCAATCGGACCACGAAGGTCACCGAGAGCCCGAAAAACGGCATCCGCATGGAACCCGTTCCCTCGGGCGTGCCCCATATCTGGACCTGGGCGCAGATCGAGCCGCTGCTCGCCAAGTCTCTCCACGCCATGGCCGAGAGCAAGACCGCGCGGCGCACCCTGGTGATGTACAACCCGGGGCTGGCCCGGGGCGCCACCCATACCCTGGTGACCGCGATCCAGACCATCCACCCCGGCGAGGTGGCCTGGGTCCACCGCCACACCATCGCCGCGCTGCGCTTCGTCATCCAGGGCGGCGCCGGCGTGACCACGGTGGTCGACGGCGAAGCCCTGGTGATGGAACCCTATGACCTGATTTTGACCCCCTGCTGGACGTGGCACGACCACCACAACGAATCCGGCAAGCCGGCGATCTGGCTCGATGCGCTGGACGTGCCGCTGGTGCACAACCTCAACCAGATATTCTACGAAGAGCCGGGCGCGCCGGCGCAAAACGCCAGGGACGACCCGGTCGGCCCCTCGCCCCTGTTCCGCAAGACCTGGGATCGGGGCGCCGGGCCCGAGCGGCCGCTCCGCTATGCCTGGCGCGACACCCTGGCCCAACTGGAGCGCCACGCCGAGGAACCGGGCAGCCCCCATGACGGGATCGCCCTGGAATACGTCAATGGGGCGACCGGCGGATCGGCGCTGCCCACCATCGGCTGCTGGATTCAGATGCTGCCGCCCGGTTTCCAGGGCACCCGCCACCGCCATACCTCCAGCGCGGTCTATTTCGTCGTCGGCGGCGAGGGGGCCACCGAATTCGACGATCAAACCCTCGATTGGCGGCGCCACGATACCCTGGCCGTCCCCAACTGGGCCTGGCACCGCCACGTCAACCGATCGTCCAGCGAACCGGCCTATTTGTTCTCGGTCAACGACATCCCCATCCTGCGGGCGTTCGGCCTGTACCGGGAGGAGCCCGAAATTTCCCAACTGCAGCTCGACCCCCTCGGGCCGGCACCATGACGGCAGCGCCAAAGCAAGCCGGCACCATGACGGCAGCGCCAAAGCAAAGAGAACCCAAAACGAGGAGCGATCCATGGCAACCCAGGTAGCCGACGACGGCGCGATCAAGGAATTGGAAGAGGAACTGACGGAACTGGCCAACGCCCAGTTCGAATCCGACGCCTACAAACACATGTTCTCGGTGCCATTTTCCCTCAAGGGCGCCCAGGAATTCTTCATGCAGCACGCCCAGTTCAACCTCAACCGGCGGGACTGCTGGGGTTACGTGCAGGCGCTGGCGCCGCTCAAGATCAAGCATTTCGTCTGGGACCACGAGACCGAGGAGCTCGACGGGGTGCCCCACCGCGGCGGCCTCAACCACTATGAACTGGCCGTCAAGCAGGGCGAAGCCTGGGGCCTCACGCCCGAGGATTACTACAACGCGCCGACCCTCGACGGCACCCTGACCTGTTGCCAGGCCTGGATTTCGCTGGCCCAGAACTCCGTCTGGCGGACCTCGTTCGCCGCCTCCTCGGCGCTGGAATATTCCAATTCCGACGACATCATCCGCGGCGGCGCCATGTCGCGTCGGATCGGCGAGAAACTGGAACGGGAACTCGGCATCCCCTTGAAAAAACAGCTTTCCAACGAGGAGCACATGGTGGCCGAGATCGAGCACGCCCAGATGCTGATGCGCGCCGCCAAGCTGTTCGGGGAAACCGCCCAAGACAGGGAACAGATTCTCGATGGCGCCAAGAAGACCTGGGCGGTGGACCGCATCTTCCGCGGCTTTCTCGGCGACCTCTTGGAGAAATACGCCGATTGACCGGGGCCGTTGCCGGCGCCCGTCAGTTGGGCCGGCTCAGGCTAGCGGGGTCAAGGCGTTGCCGGGCCGTCCTTGGCGTCCCCGCCGAGATCGCGGGACAAGCGCTTGGCCACGGCCGCCAGCTTCCGCGCCGGGGGGCCGTTGAAGGCGGCGTTGAAGGCGCCGCGGACGCCGATCACGGTGATCACCAATTCCAGCTTGCCGGCGTGGCCGAACACCGGGGCGGCCAAGTTGGCGTGGATGGTCGTGCGCATGCCGATGGTGCGGGCGACGCCCCGCTTCCGCACGCTCGATTTGATCTGCGCGATCCCTGCCGCGGTCATGCGATTCTTGCCCTTGTGCACCACGTTCCATTCGCCGACCTCCCGGGCCAACAACTCGGCGGTGGCGGCTTCGGGTTCATGGGCCAGGAACAGGTTGCCCGCCGCGGTCTGCAGGAGCGGCAGAATGAGCCCTTCGCGGATGCGGATGGGGGCGGTCAGGTTGGCATGCTCGCACCGGATGACGGTGGGTCCGTGGGATCCCCAGACGCTGATCAACGAGGCCAGTCCGGTTTCCTCGGTCAACGCCGGCAGCACGCGCAGGGCTTGGCGCACGGGATCGATTCGGCTGATGGCGGCGAGCCCGAGATTGAGGGTCTCGGGGCCAAGGTCGTAGCGCCCGGAACTGGTTTCCTGTGCCAACAGACCGGCATCGCACAGCCCCCGCAGGTAACGGTAGGCGCGGCTCGGCAGCATCCCCGATTCGGCGGCGATCCGGGTTAGGGTGGCGGGACCATCCAAGCCCGCCACCACGATCAACAGCCGGCCGCCGGTGGCGATGGTGCTGTTGCCCGGCGACCGCGACCTGCCCTTCCTCGGCGGTTTTTCTGGTTTGCGTGTCATGGAATCCTGCCAGACGGTGTTTGGTTTACCCCTGTTTTTAGCAGAACCCGATGTCCGGCACCGCAACTTAATGAACGGTAATGGAAATTTCGCCGTCCCCTCGGCACGCCCGCATCGATTCCAGTCGCCCGGGGGAGGGATCGCCGCCC
>SMXQ01000023.1 GCA_004356985.1 Alphaproteobacteria bacterium
AACTGGCGCGGCAGGGTGATCACCCAGGCGAAGAACCGAAGCCCCCCATAGCCGATGAACAGGTTGATGAAATTGGCCACCAGCATGGCGCCGAACAGCCCGTAGATGGTTGCCCCGTGCTGCTCGAAAATCATCGGCCCGGGGGTCAGGCCATGAATGATGAAGGCGCCGAGCAGCACCGCCGCGGAAAGGTTGCCGGGGATCCCCAAGGCCAGTGTGGGGATCAGGTTGGCGCCCACGGTGGCGCTATTGGCGGCCTCGGCCGCGGCCACGCCTTCGAGCTTGCCATGACCGAATTCCTCGGGTGTCTTGGACGCCCGCTTGGCGGCGCCGTAGCCGAGAAAGCCCGCCAGGGTCGAGCCCAGGCCCGGGATCGCGCCGATCACCGTGCCGATGATGCTGGACCGGAGCAGGGTCCTGAAGCATTCGCGGAACTCGGCCCAGGACACCCTGTTGTCCTCGGGGTTGGGGCTTTTCTTGTAGATGGCGTCTTGCCCGTCCGATCCGCCGGCGCTCCGGTTGCGCCAACCGCTTTCCACCTGGATCAGGATTTCCGACAGCGCCAGCATGCCGATCACCAGCGCCAGCAGCGACACGCCGTCTTCCAACTCGATTTCCCCGAAGGTCATGCGCGGCGTCGAGGCTTCGGTGTCGAGACCCACCGTAGAAAGGAAGATGCCGAGCACGGCGGCGGTGAGGCCCTTGACCACCGAGCGCCCCACCAGGGCGGCGATGAAGGTCAGGGCGAACAGCATCAACGCGAACAGTTCCGCCGACCCCATGGTCAGCGCCAGGATGGCGAAAGGCGCGGCGACCAGGATCAAAATCACGTCGGAGAAAAAATCGCCGAAGACCGACGAATACAAGGCCATCTTCAGCGCCTTCAGGCCCTTGCCCTTGCGGGTCAGGGGATAGCCGTCGAAGGTCGTCGATATGGCCTCGGCCGCGCCCGGGATATTGATCAGGCAGGCGGAAATCGCGCCGCCGAAATTGGCGCCCTTGTTGATGCCGACCAGGAAGGCGATGGCGGTCAAGGGTCCCATGAAAAAGGTCAGCGGAACGGCGATGGCGATGGCCATGGGACCGTTCAGGCCGGGAATCGCGCCGACCGCGATGCCGATGAATACGCCGAGCGAGATCATCGCCATGTTGTAGAAGGTGAAGGCCTCGGCCAGTCCGGAGAGGATCATGTCCATGTCCATGGCGGGCGAACCTCGTGCGCTAGGGCAGCGGAAACTGCAAGAGTTTCCAGAAAAACGCCCAGACCAGCAGCGGCGCCAGCACCGCGGTGGCGGCGATGGCGATGGGCCGCCGTTCCCCCATCATGTACATCAGCACGGCGATGACAAAGGGCCCGCCGGCGAGGATGCCGATGGTTTCAAGCAGGATCAAGGTGATGACGAGGACCGCCGAGGCGATCAGCAGGAACACCCAGCTCTGGCGGGGGATCGGCGCCTTCTCGTCGTCGCCGCGGTCGAAAAACAGGCGGCGCACCAACAAGCAGGCGGAAAAACCGGTCACCAGGAACATGGTCAGATAAGGGGTGTCCTGGGCCCGCAGGCCGTAATTGCCGGCATCATGCCCCGGCACCCAAATCGGAATGACGACGAAAATGAGCAGCAGCCCGAAGGCCAACAGCAGGGCCGCCGATATGATGTCGGCACGTCGCATGGGTTTGAACTCGTGTCCGGGGTTGGTGGCCAGGGCCGCGCGGGCGAAGCCGCGCGGCCCTGCCTGGCCTTATTACTTTTTCTTGCCCTTATCGAACTTCTTGATGAGCGCTTTATACTGGACCTCCAGCTTCTGCATGTAGCTGGTCAGTTGGGCCTGGTTGCGCGTATCCATGACCATGCGCAGGTTCTTCCGGTAAAGATTGATGATACTGGGATCGCTGCGCACTTTCATGAACGCCGCGGTCAGGGTCTTTCCCACCGACGCCGACAAGCCCTTGGGCGCGAGCATGATCTGCAAGGTGGGCGTCGCGGCATCGAGCCCCATTTCCTTGAAGGTCGGCGCCTTGGGGTAATCGGGATTGCGTTGGTTGCTCACCGTGCCGATGACCATGGTCTTGCCGGCATCGGTGTGCTTCACATGGGCGCCGCCGGTATAGACCACGTCCACATGGCCGCCCAAAACCCGCTGCATGGAATTGCCGCCGCCCTTAACACGGATGATCTGGACCGGTATGCCGAAATGCGCGCCGATGGCTTCACCCACCAGCCGGCCGGCGCCGCCGGAATAGACCAGGCGCAGGGGCTTGTTCGCTTGCTTGAGCTTGGCGACCATCTCGGTGACCGTGCTCCACCCCCTGTTGGCGAGGGAGACGATGGACTGATGGGGCACCGTGATCGAGCCCACATAGGTGAAATCCTTCGCCGTGTAGAGCGACGTCTTGCGCCGGTAGTGGGGCTGGAACGCGACGTGATGGGCAAAGGCATAGGCGACCGTGTAGCCGTCGGGCTTTGCCTTCTTCAACAGGAGCAGTGCCTTGGAACCACCGCCGCCGGGCTTGTTGATGACGACCATGGGCTTGCCGAGAACCTTTTCCATGGCCTTGGCGACAATGCGCGCGCCGGCATCGGTGCTGCCGCCGGCGCCGGCCCCCACAAAAACCGTGATCGGCTTGTCGGGAAAGGCCGATGCGGTGCCCATGCCCGCGGCCAGTGCCCCGACCATTGCCGTGGCAAGAAAGCCTGATTGTCCAATAATTCGCAAACTCATCATCCTGTCTCCCTGTTGACCCAATTTAATTTGGCCTTGAACGGCGGACCCGCGGTCTCGATCTAGCTGTCCGTTTTTTTGCCGCCGCCCTTCCCGACCGAAACCGATGGGTACACTAATGCACACTCCGCCAAATTGGAACCATTGGACCGGGTCTCCATCAATTCCAAGATGACGCCGTGGGCCCGGCTTAGCCCGGGTGCGCCTTGCGGTTGACCAGGGTGATTCCGGCCATGATCAAGGCGATGCCGCCAAGGTGATAGAGGAAGAAATCCTCGTCCAGCAGCCACACTCCGAGGACGGCGCCGAAGAACGGCATCAGGTACATGTACATGCCGGTCCGTCCCGGGCCGAGCACGGCCACCGCCTTGTTCCAGATGAGATACGACAGCACCGAGGGAAAAATCGCGAAATAGAGGATGGCCGCCACCGCCGCCGCGGTCACCGTGAAGCCGCCGGTGGTGGACACCTCCCAGGCCACCAGGGGCAGGTGAAACAGCGCGCCCAATCCCATGATGACGGCAAGAAAGACCCGCAGCGGCAGCTTGGTCGGACGCCAGCGGATCAGCACCGTGTACAGCGCCCAGAAGGCGAGCCCCGCCATCACCAGGAGATCCCCCCGGTTGGGCGCCAGCGCCGCCAGCCCGGTAAGGTCGCCGCGGCCGATGATCACCACCGCGCCGGCCAACGCCACCGCGACGCCGCCGACCTGCACCGCCCGCAGCTTCTCGCGCAGCAGCGCCAGGGCGAGGACAAACGTCATCACCGGCGCCAGGGTATTGATCAGCGATGCGTTGACCACGGTGGTGGTATGCAGGGCGGCGTACAAAAAACAATTGAACGCGGTGATGCCGACGGCGCCCATGACGCAGAGAAAGGGCAGTTCCTCGCGGATCCGCGCGCCCTGGCCGCGTCCTTGGGAAATCGCGAAGGGTAGAAGGATCAGGAACGCCGCGACCCATCGCCAGAACGACATCTGAATGGGCGGAATGTCGTCGCGCATGACCCGGGCAATGAGGAAATTGCCCGACCAGAACAGGGGCGGCAGGATGGCGAAGAGGGCGGCGAAACGCGGGGCCGAGAACAGGCCTGAAAGGCGTGCGGAACTCATGGCGCCATGTTAGGCGATGGCCGCCAGGCACTCAATCTGCGCCCCGTTGGGCACGCCGGTGGAAGAATGGATTCCATGGGGCGCCTTCGCCGACGCCGCTATGGGCTGGCATCCCCGCTGCGCGCGGGGTAAACTGGGCGTGGTGGACTCGGCGTGCCCTGCCCCGGCGGCGCCCTCGGCAAATTGGCCATTCTTCACCCAAGGCCAAGAATCTACCACCGAAACATAAGGAGGAAACCATGGCGACCGAACTACTCGACAGTGAAATCCCCAGTGAACTGACCGACCAGACCACCGACAACATTTCACACGAAACGCTGCGCGGCGCGGCCAAGAAGGAGGCCTTCTTCCGCAAGAAGGAGGAGAACTTCACGCCGTTCAGCTTCAAGCGCCCCGACGACCTCCCCGAAGGGCGGCGCGCCCATGTGCGGCTCTGCAAGGGCAGCCTGGTTCGCGGCACGGTTCAGATTCTACCGTCCGGCGGCGACACCAACATCCATTGCCATCCCGACGCCGACGGCTTCTGGTTCGTGATCCAGGGCAAGGTCGAATGGAAGAACGTCGACGGCGAGCTGCTCGGCGTCTTCGGGCCCGGCGAAGGCATCATGGTGCCGCGCTACTCGCGCTACTCGTTCAACCAGACCGGCGACGAAGAGTTGCACCTGCTCCAGGTGGTGGCCTCGGCCAATGACGGCTCCAAGCGCCGGGTCGGCATCGGCGAGCAGGACAAGAACCTGCTCAAGACCCTGCACTACAACTATCCCGGTGAAGAAGACGGCCTCGCCGGCGAGAATCGCTAAAGTTTCGGACCGCGGTCTTCCCCCTCCGCCGGGTTCGCCGCCCGGCGGCGGCAAGCGCGTATTCAACCAGTTGGTTGATTAAGACTATTCGGCGGCGGCGGTGCCGTTCAGCCGCTGGCCTCGAAGGGCGGCATGGCGGCCAACAGCCGCCCGTGGCCGGCCCTCCCCCGGCCGCGCCCGAGTTGGGTCAGGATGTACCAACAGCGCACCAGGACGGGATGGAGGACCGGCACGCCGAGGGCCGCCTCCAGGTCGTCCAACACGTCGAGAACGCGCCAGTCGCTGCCGAGGATATAGAGCGCCTGGGAATCGCCGGGGACCGCGCGGTAGGCTTTGATGATGCGGTCGCGAATCTGCTCGGTGGTGAGGCCGTAGACATCGTCGGCGCCGTCGACGGGCTTGCCCATGGATAGGACGTCGAGCCCGGCGTCGGTGAAGTACTGGCGAAAGGCATCACCCAACTCGCCCGCGAACGGCGTGAGGCCGACGAAGCGGGCGATGCCGAGCGCCCGCATGGCGGCGACCTGGGTCGATCCGGTGGTGAACACGGGGATTCCGAAGCGCGCCTCCCATTGCTTGATGTAGGCGGCCTCCGCCGCGAACCCCTGCAGCATGAAGGGCGGCGCCCCTTCGGGATGGATGAGATCGCAGCCCTTGGCGGCGAGGGCCGCCACCTTTTCGCCATAGGCCGGCATGGCTTGGCGGAACTCGTCGAGGGACTTGTAAGCGAAACCCATGTATTCGTAGGTCATCTCGATGTCGCCCGGCAACAGCGCCTCGAGGTCCGCACGCGACTTGGAATCCGAGGTCGGCTTGACCATGCCGAGCAGGATGGTCTTGGTGTTGTCGCTCATGGGATCGTCCTCACGCCGCCCAGGCTCACGCCGCGAAGGGCGGCATGGCGGCCAGCAGCCGCCCGTGGCCGGGTATCGGCTGCCCACGCCCCAACTGGGTCAGGATGTACCAGCAACGCACCACCACGGGATGGAGGACCGGCACGCCCAGCGCTGCCTCCAAATCCTCGATCACGTCGAGCACCCGCCAGCCGCTGCCGAGGATATAGAGCGCCTGGGAATCGCCGGGGACCGTGCGGTAGGCCGCGATGATGCGGTCGCGAATCTGCTCGGTGGTGAGGTTGTAGACATCGTCGGCATCGTCGATGGGCTTGCCCATGGCAAGCACCTCGAACCCGGCATCGGTGAAGTACTGGCGGAAGGCTTCCGCCAGCTCGCCGGCGAACGGCGTGTAGCCGACGAAACGCGCGACACCCAACGCCTTGAGCGCCGCCACCTGGGTCGATCCGGTGGTGAACACGGGGACGCAGTGGCGTTCCTCCCATTGCTTGATATAGGCGGCCTCCGCCGCGAACCCCTGCAGCATGAAAGGCGGCGCCCCCTCGGGATGGATGAGGTCACAGCCCTTGGCGGCGAGGGCCGCCACCTTTTCGGCGTAGATCGGCATGGAAGAGCGGAACTCGTCGAGGGACTTGTACATGAAGCCCGTGTATTCGGGGATCATCTCGATGTCGCCGGGCAACAGCGCGGCCAGGTCCTCAAGCGAATTCGAGGTGGTCGTCGGCTTGACCACGCCCAAGCGAATTTTCTTCGGATTGCCGTCGTCGCTCATGCAACCGTCCTCCCGCCGCGGCTCACCGTGCGGCGCGCCACTTGATCCTTGCCATATGCCGCCGGCCCCGGGGGACCGGCGGATACGATCTTAGTGGTTCCACCGCCCTCAGGAGGCCAGCGTTTCCTTCAGGAAACCCATGGTCCGGTCCCAGGCCAGGGCCGCGCTTTCCGGGTGATGGCGGTCCGGATTGTCGTCGTTATGGAAGGCGTGCTTGGCGCCTTCGTAGGTATACAGGGTGTAATCCGTGCCGGCCGCCTTCAACGCCGCTTCGTATCCCGGCACCTTGGCGTTGATGTTCTCGTCCAGGCCGCCGTAATTGAGCAGCATGCGCGCCTTGATCTTGGGCACGTCCTCGTCGGCCGGCGAACGGCCGTAGAAGACGACGCCGGCATCGAGATCGGGATCATGGACCGCCAACTGGTTGGACAGCCCCCCACCCCAGCAGAAGCCGATGGAACCGACCTTGCCGTTGCTGTCGGCCCGGCCCCGGGCATAGGCCACGGCGGCGACGGCGTCACCGGTGATTTTCGCCATGTCCAGCGAACGGGTGTTTTCCACGGCTTTGTCGGGATCCTCCACGGTGCCGCCGATCTGGCTGTGAAAATCGGGGGCCACGGCGATGAACCCGGCAACCGCGGCGCGCCGGGCCACATCCTTGAGGTGGGGCTGCAGGCCCTTGTTTTCATGAATGATAATGACGGCA
This sequence comes from Alphaproteobacteria bacterium, assembly GCA_004356985.1. Taxonomy (GTDB): domain Bacteria; phylum Pseudomonadota; class Alphaproteobacteria; order SMXQ01; family SMXQ01; genus SMXQ01. The sequence goes on from SMXQ01000023.1 coordinate 6,965, forward strand.
GGCGCGTTGTCGGCACCGGCGGGCTTGGCTACATAGGCCGAAATCGTGCCCGACGCACCGTCGAAGCTTACGGTTTCGGTTTCGATTCGGGGATCGTTTTCCTGGATTTGCGCGGGCAAGGCATCCTCCCTGGTTTAGTGGTGCATGGCGGCCTTCAGCGGGCCGGGGGCCAAGAATACCTCATATCGGCGCCCGGGTCTCCCCGCCTCTTGCGGCAAGCGGCACGCCCCGCCCCGGCCGCCGCATTTCTTCATGGAAATTCGCGCCCAACCTGGGACAATGGCGCCTCGGCGAAACCCCGACCGCGCGCGGCGGCGGGGGCGATGGAATAAATGCATGTTTAGGAGGCACCCATGCCCGATCAAGCGGTTCCCACCGGCAAGTTCATGGTCAACCCCTACCTCGATTGGGCCAAGGCCGAGGGGGTGCCCATCTTCGAGGATTTCGGGCTCGACCTGCTGGCGCTGGAGACCGGGCCCTGGGACCGCTATGGCGTCCATGGCGCCATCGCCCACGTCAAGGGCCGGGGCGATTTCATGACCGTCTTCGTGCTGGAGATCCCGCCGGGCGGCAAGACCATCCCGCAGAAGCACATCTTCGAGGAGGCCTGTTTCGTGCTTTCCGGCCACGGCTCGGCCATGGTCGAGGACCACGCGGGCCGGGCACATACTTTCGAGTGGGGGCCGAATTCGATCTTCGCGCCGCCGCTCAATTGCCGGGCGCAATTCTTCAACGGCTCGGGCCAGGAACCGGTGCGCCTGGCGATATCGTCGAACCTGCCGGCGGTCCTCAACCTGTTTCATTCCGAGGCCTTCGTTTTCGACAACCCGTGCAGCTTTCCCGAGCGCGAGGGCGGCGACAAGCATTTCACCGGCGATGGCGAATTCATTCCCGTGCGCGCCGGCAAGCATATGTGGGAAACCAACTTCGTCCCCGACGCCACCGACCTGAAGCTCGAAAAATGGGCGGCGCGGGGCGCCGGCGGGTCGCACATCCAACTGATCCTGGCCGACGGCATCCTCCATGCCCATGTCTCGGAGATGCCCGTCGGCACCTACAAGAAGGCCCACCGCCACGGCCCCGACGTCCATGTCTATTGCGTCTCAGGCGAGGGCTATTCCCTTCTCTGGTACGAAGGAGAAAGCGAGCTCACCCGCATCGACTGGCGCCACGGTTGGGTCTACGCCCCGCCCGACATGATGTTCCACCAGCATTTCAACACCTGCGCCGAGCCCGTGCGCTACCTCGCCATCGGCCACGGCTCGGTGCGCTATCCCTTCACCGAAAACATGTGGAACATCTACCAGGGCATCGACGTCGACGTGAAGCACGGCGGCCGGCAAATCGAATACGCCGACCAGGACCCCCGCGTCCACCGGATCTTCTTGGAAGAGCTCGCCAAGCACGGGGTTACGCCGAAGATGGAGGAATTCATCAAATAACGGGATTCCGCCCCGCCGGGCGCACACCGCCGGGCCAAGGCGCCGCGCCCGCCGCTTGAGGTGGCGGGGCATCAGGCCGGCGGCACCTCCCCACGCCTCGCCACGTTCCGCCAAGCTTGATATATTCGTTGGATGACCGATCCGGGCAAGCCCGCCAAAGACCCCAAATCCCATGGTTTTGGGCGCCGTGAGTTCCTCATGGCGGCACTTCCCCTGGCCCTGGCCGGGACCGGCCTATTGGCGCCGTCGCCCGGCGCGGCCAAAACCCGGTCGCCGGGCTTTCGCAACAACGCCCACCAGTTTCGCTGGCTGCGGCCCCAGGTGGTCCCGCGCGATACGCCTTTCCTGACCGCGGGCGGCGGCGTGCGCACCCTGCGGCATTTCCGCGGCAAGACCGTTCTGGTGAATTTCTGGGCGACATGGTGTCCGCCCTGCCTGGCGGAAATGCCCTCCCTCGACCGCTTGCAAAAGGCGTTGGGCGGAGAGCGCTTCACGGTCCTCGCCATTTCCATCGATGGCGCGGGCCTTGACGCCGTGCTGCCTTTTTACCGGCGCATGGGGATCAAGAATCTCGAGATCTACCTCGACCCGGACCAGCGGACGGGATACCTGGACAGCGCCAGGGCCGGCCAAGGCGCCTTCGCCCTGTATGCCCTGCCGATCAGCTATCTCGTCGACCGCCAAGGCCGGGCGCTGGGATACTTTCCCGGCGGCGCGGCCTGGGATTCGCCCCAAGCCTTGGACTTTCTCGGTCATTTCATCGGCTGACCGGTTAGGCGACGGCGGCAACGCCCGCCGCCCGAGCGCCCCTTTCCTTCCCAACCGCAGCGCCGGCAACACCAGGCGGGCACAGCACAAAAAGAAATGAATAACCCGACGACCGCTTAGGACCAAAATCGGGTATGAGGTTAACGCGGCCATGCCCCTCCGGGGAAAGCCGTTGCGCGCTATACATCCATACGCGGTGACGCTAGAGCACTTTCCGACCAAATTGAATCACTTTGATGGTGCTCATGGGCTTCCAGGGTAGGCGCGGTCCGAAGCGCGATGCGGTGCATCGGGCGAGGGCCGCAACGCACCCTGGGAGCCCATGAGCCCCACCGCAGGCCGGGTGCTTTTCCCCCAAGGCATCGTTGCGTATCTTTGCCGATGCCCCGCATCGCCATGCGACACGCGTCTAACCTTGGGGCAAAATCATCCCGGTCAAATGGTTCAATTTGACTGGAAAGTGCTCTAACATCTTTCCGAAGTGCCGGTTAAGACGCCTTGGCCTCGGTTGGCCGCGTGCCCGTCGTTGGCCGGGCACCAAACCGTTGGACGACGCAAATTCAGCCCAAGGAGCCCGATTTTGGCCGACAAATTACCAAAAATATTCGAAGATCGGATCGCGGCGATTGGCGACGAGGAGCTTGAATTCCGCGGCTGGACCCGCGATGGCATGCGCCAGAGGTATCTCGATCGCATGGAACGCGACAAACACTCGCCCCAGGTGGGCGACCATGCGCCCGATTTCGAGCTTAAAGTGCTGAATGCTGCCGGAAAACTCACCGATAACCGGTTGTCGTTATCCAACCTGCGCGGCAAACCGGTGGGGTTGATCTTCGGATCATTTACCTGACCCCCCTTCCGGCGCGAGGCCGTGCGCCTCGACTACATTGCCAAGGAATTTGGCGACCGCATTCATTTCCTGTGCGTCTACATCAAAGAAGCCCACCCGACCGACGGCTCGCAATCACCGTCCAATCTCGATGACGAGGTTCTCTTTGCCCAGCCGACCACCGAGGACGAGCGCGCCGAGGTGGCGGCGGTCTGCATGCTGCGCTACAACTTTTCCTTCCCCATGGTGCTGGACGACATGACCGATGTGGTGGGAAGCACCTACATGGCCATGCCGGAGCGGCTCTACGTTCTCGATACCGCCGGGCGGGTAACCTGGAAATGCGGTCTGGGCCCGCACCTGTTCGATCCCGATGGGTTTGAGGCGGCGATAAAGCAACAAATCGCAGCCCTGGCAGATTAGAGCGCGGTTCACGGCGGGGTGACCGGCCTCCGGGCTTGTAAGCTCGCCGTCTCCCTGGGATCGCCGGCCACCGGTTTTCTGGGTTCTGAAGGGACATTTGCCGGTAAATAATTCGGCCCTCCCCATTCAGGTCTGCAGTTCCGGCATCACGTGGCGGGAAAACAGGTCCACGGAGTTCAGGCAATCGGCGGGCGCCTGGTGGCCGAAGGCGAATTGGCCGATCAGGTAATCCGCGCTCGATGTTGCGATCTCGGCGGCGAGGAATTGGGCGACGGTATCGGGCGCCCCGGCGATGGCCAGGCCGCGCGCCGCCATGGCGTCGAATTCCGGCGGCCGGGGATGGTTGGGCCGGGTGCCGTGAAGCCGGAACAAATATTCGAAGCTTGCGTGCCACTGGGGGTAGGCGCCGCGGGCGATGGCCAGCGCGCGGGCATCGGTCTCGGCCACGGTGATGAAGCGGACGATGCCGATCTTGGGCGGCGCATCGGGATCACCCCCGCCCTGTTGCCAGGCGGCCCGGAAGGAATCGGCGAAGGTAGCGGTCTGGGCGGCGGTGTCCAGGCTGGCTATGTTGAAACCCTTGGCCCCGGCCCGGGCGGCGCTGTCGGTGGAATGCGCCCCGTACCAGATCGGCGGGTGGGGTTTCTGCAGGCATTCGATCTGCAGCGGCACGTCGTCGAAGCTATGAAAGGCGCCATGGTAGTCGAGCCGCCCGCCCCCAAGCGCCGCCAGCACGATCTCGATACCCTCGGCGTAGATGTCTTGGGCAAGGTCCGGATCCTCGCCGTAGGCGGCGATTTCGTATTGCGACGAGCCGCGCCCGAAGCCGATCTCCAGGCGGCCGCCCGACAGGTGATCGAGCATGCAGATCTCTTCGGCCAGGCGGAGCGGGTGGTGCAGCGGCATGGCGTAGACCAGGGGCCCGAATCGAAGGCGCGTGGTGCGCTGGGCCACCGCCGACAGGAAGACGCTGGGCGACGGCGCCATGCCGAGCGGCGTGGAATGATGCTCGGCCAGGTGATAGGCGTAGAACCCGGCCTTATCATAGGCCTCGATCAACTTGAGGCGCGATTCGTAGAAGGCCGCCAAGGGCTGGCCGTCGCGGTCGAGATGATCGAAGACGCCGAACTCCATGGCCCTGGCCGCGCCCGTCCGGTCTAACGCCAAGCCACGGTGAAGGTCATTTGCGCGCCTCCATCCCGGGCACGGCGATGGGCTCGGAATCGATCAAAACGAAGGCGACCACACAGGTCTCATCGCCCACATTGGTCCACGAATGGGCGGTGCCGCGCATGATCACCATGTCGCCCGGCCCCAGCTCGGTCTCGTCCTTGTCCAGCCGCATCAACAGCCTCCCCTTGATCACCAGCACGTAGTCGATCGTGTCGGTGCGGTGGAAGTTCGGTTGGTAATCGAGGTGCGGCGCGATCTCATGGACGCAAAAGCGCGTGCCGTTGGGCGGCGGCGCGGTCCTAAGCGCCCGCGCGCCCATGTCCTCGCCCGAGGTGATGTTGGCCGGCGCGCTGTCGGTCGCCCAGATCAAGGTCGATGAATGCCCGGCACGCTGGCCCCGGACATTGGCCGCCGGGCCGTCGCTGACGATATGGGATTTGAGGTGCTCATCGTGGCCGGTGACCACGCGGCGAATGGCCATGGTTTTCTCCTTGCCGGTGCGCGGTCCGGTGGTTGGTATGGCTGATTGGAGCTTCATGGGCCCTCGGGAAACGGGCGCTGCGGCCGGGCACCCGCACCAACAAACTACTTCGCGGCCATGAGCTTTTCCACGTCCTTTTCGATGACCGTGCCCTTGAAGAATTCGGGATTCATGGAGGCATGAAGTTCGGCGGCGTTGGCGAAGGTGAAGTCCCGGAAATCGTCCTCGGTGATCAGCTCTTCGGTGACCAATTCATGAGATTCGGCTAGGACCTTGGCCATGTCCGGCACGTCCCAATGGCCCACGTCGGAGGAGAAAATCGCCTTCAGCTTGGCGCCGAAACGGTTGAGCTTGCTATTGAAAGCAGCCGAGACCATGCGGTCATCGGCCTCGCAGCCGAAATAAAAATTGGGCACGAAAAGGTCGCGCAAATCCTCCATGCTGCCGACCGGGCAAGACGCCCATTCGTCAAGATCGGCCTTGGTCTCGTCGTTGCGGCGCTCGCCGCCGTCTTCGCGCATCCGCTCCAGATAGGCCGCAAAGGTTTTCCCGCCATAGGCCTCCACCAGTTCGGCGAACAGCGCCTTGTCGATATTGCGCGGATGCAGATTTTCATTCATCGCCTTGGCGTTGCGCTTCTGCCAATGCTCGAACAGGTCGTTGTAGAGCGAACACGCCCAGCCGACGCCGCCCTCGAGGAAGCCGAACTTGAGATCGGGAAAACGCGCGGTCACGCCGCCCAGCACCAGGGCCTTGCAGAAGGCCTCGCCGGCGGCGCCGAAATTACCGATGTGGTTGTAGACGTAACTGATGGTGGAGGCGCGGGCGCCGAAAAAGCCGGTGGAATGCGCCGTCGGCGCCACCTTCAATTCCATGCATTTGGCCCACAGCGGGTCGTAATCAAACGGGCTGCCCAGGGCCAGGGGATCGATCCACTGGGCGTAGGCGGCAAGCTCCGGTGCCTCGCGGGCGATCTTGGGCACGGCGCGGGGCACGTAGGCGGTGGTCATGGCCGCCTTCATGCCCAGTTCGCCGACGGCGAATTCAAGCTCCGCGATGGCCTCATCGGGGGTGACCATGGGGATCACCGCGGCCGGGGTCATGCGGTCCGCATAGGGCGCAAACAGGTCCGTCAGCATCAGGTTCAGCGCCCGGCACCCGGCCTGGCGCAGCTCGTCATCGCGCAGTTTCTGCAGGCGGAAGGTGGAGGTGTAGACGATGGCGAAATCGATGCCGAATTCATCGAGCCGCTTGCGAAACAGGGCCGGCAGCATGGCGGTCGCCCGGTCCAGGGTGTTTTTCGACGGCGCCATGAAGAACGGCGGGCGATAGACCCGCATGTCGTCGCGTTGTTCGGGCGTGTAGCCGTTCCAGCCCGCGCGCCCGCCGTCGGAGCCCCGCTCGCCGCCCTCGATCTGCTTGCGCAGCCGGTCGGCGAGTTCGCGGCCGGCAACTTGTTCGACATAGTCGAACACCATGGGCTGGTACTCGACCACATGGCCGTCGCCATCGATCACCGGGTGGTCGAGACGCGCCCTGATTTCCGCCGATTCCGAATCCTTGTGCTGGTCCCATGGCATGGCGTGATCCTTTCGAAGCCCCGGGGGATGAACCGTTTGCCTTATCCGTCCTACTCCGCGGCCTGGGCGGGGGCCTCGGCGATGGCCCCGAGCCGGCCCAAACCGGGAAGCGCATCGTTGATGCCGGCGGTGCGCAACGCGTGCCAGAGGACCACCTGGTTGGAGGTGACCACGGGACAGCCCAGCGCCGCCTCGATCTCCTCGATGGCGTCGATGGCATGGATATTGGCGCAAGAGATGAAAACCGCCTCCGCCTCGGGCACCGCCACCTGCTTGGCGAGATCGACCCAGAAGGCCGGCGGCGTGACGCACGATTCATCGCTTCCCGCCAGGCAGGCCGCCCGGTCGGCGACGATGTCATAGCCCGCTTCCACCATGAAGTCGCGTTTCTTGCCATGGCCCGCCTCGGGAGATTCGGAGATGAACACCAGGCGCCGCGCGCCCAAGGCGGCCAGCGCCGTCATCAGGCAGGTCGCGGTGGTCAGGCCGGGCCGGCCGGTCGCCCCTTCGATGGCGTCGATCACGCCGCGCTCGGCCCCGAAGCCGCCGGACATGGAGGTGCCGGTGCAATGCAGCACGGTGACGTCGCACTTGGCGTCGCCGAGGATGGCGGCGGCGTCGGTGATCCTCGGCAGCAAGTCGTCGAGGGCCACGGCGTGGGGGCCGGTCATGCGCAGGCGCATGAAATGGGGCACCACGCCGTCGGGGGCGAAGCGCTGGATATTGGGCTCTGCCATCCGGTTGCTGGATGGAATGATGAACCCGAGGCGTGCCCGGGGCGGAATTTTTTCATGGGCCATGATGGGTTTCCCTCCGCGCCATTTCGGCTGCCCTATTTCAAATGAGAGTCGAGGAACGCCAGCAGCTTTTCCCAAGCATCCTTGGTCTGCGCCTCGCGGTAGCGCTCGGGGTTGTTGAAATCCTGGAAACCGTGCCCGGCGCCGTCGTAGCCGTGGAAGGAATGCTCCACCCCGGCGGCGTTGAGCGCGGCGTCGAGGTCGGCGACGTCGTCGGGCGATGGGTTTTGGTCGTCATTGCCGAATATCCCCATCATCGGACAGGTGATGCGATCGGCGAGGCTGATGGGCGGCGGGGCGCCCGCGCCCATGGCGGTCTTGATGCGCCCGCCATAGAGCACCACCGCCGCCTTGTACCGGGGATCGTGGCAGGCGCCGAGCCAGGCCAGCCGTCCGCCCCAGCAATGGCCGATGATGCCGATGCGGGAATCGTCGACGCTGTCCAACCCGGCCAGGATGTCGAAGGCGGCGGCCATGTCCTTGACCGCGTTGTCGTCGCGGAAACCGTCACGCTTGACCTCGATCGACTCGTTGGTCGGCCACCAGTGGAAGACGAAGGGCGTGACCGAGGCATACCCCGCCGCGGCCAGGCGTTCGCCCACGTCCAGGACAAACGGGTCCTTTTCCAGGCCGCTATGGGCGAGGGGAATGTGCTGGCACACCACCAGGCCGGGGAACGGCCCGTCGCCTTCGGGCTGGAACACCAGCACCTCCATGGGGCTGCCGTCGATATCGACCGTTTCCTTGGTGTGCATGGTGACCCCCTCCGATTTGTTTGCCGCGCGCGGCGACGCCCTGGTCCCTGTTTCTTCCTTCATAAAGAATACCCGGGCCGCGCGGAAGCGGAATCAAGGCGCCAGGGCAGCCCGGGACCCGCCCTAGGCCCGCCCTATGAAGGCGGCAGCAGGGGCTCCTTTTCGGGATGCACCTGCACGTCGAAGGTCGCGATCAGCGCCGCGGTCCAGGCGTAATTGCCCATCAGCCAGAGGATATCGACGAGCATCCGCGCGCCCCACAGGTCGATGGCGCGCCCATAGAGCGCCCGCGGCACCGTTTTGCGTTCCTCCCAGAGCGTCCTGCCCAGGGTGATGATGACGTCATGGGCTTCGGGCAGGCCATCGGTGGGCTTGCGGTCTCGGACGATATGGACGGTGGCCAGGGGAACGCCGGCCTTGAGCGCGGCGGGCTCATGGGCGGTCCATTCGAACTGGCTGTCGAAGGCCCGGCCGGTCACTAAGATGGCGAGCTCGCGGACGTCCTCGGCGATTCCCGCCTGGTAACGCACATAGCGGCTCACCGGGACGCTCAGCACCAGTAATTCGGGGCTGTGAAGGCGGATGCAACTGGGTCCGCGAATGCCCGCATAGGTCCCACCATGGGGATCGTGAAAATAGTCGAACAACTCCTTGGCCGCATCGGGCAGGTCCTCGCGCCTGGGCACCGGCAGCCGGGAACAAGACTCCTCGAAAACGTCGTCGGGAAATTGGCGCGCACTCATCTGGGATTCCTCCTGGTTGCGGTTCTTTTGGGGCGGCCCGCCTATCATGCACCATCCGGCCTTAGCGGTCATGGCGCCTGCCACGAACTGCCCGATTGCCAGCGGCCAGCGCGCGCGCTACGGTTGGCGATCACAACCATGCGGCCGGGCCAACCGGCCCGAGGCGCAAGCGGCGTGCCCCCCGGGAACGGGCCCGCCAAAGGTGGCATTGCCACAGGAGGAAAACCCATGACTTACGATCTCATCATCAAGGGCGGCACCGTGGTCGACGGCTCCGGCCTGGCCGGCTACCCGGCCGATGTCGCCATTTCCGACGGCATGATCGCCGCCATCGGCGACGTCAACGGCGAGGCCGCCAACGAAATCATCGATGCCGAGGGCCACATCGTCGCGCCCGGCTTCGTCGACGGCCACACCCATATGGATGCCCAGGTCTTCTGGGACCCCATCGGCACCAATTCCTGCTGGCACGGGGTGACGTCGGTGGTCATGGGCAATTGCGGCTTCTCTCTGGCGCCTTGCGCCGAGCCGGACATGGACCTGGTGCTGAACAACCTGCAGATGGCCGAGGACATTTCCATCGACGCCATGAAGGCGGGCATCCCCTGGACCTGGGACAGCTTCCCGGAATATCTCGACGCCGTCGATGAATTGCCCAAGGGCATCAACTATTCCGCCTATGTGGGCCATTCGGCGCTGCGCACCCACGCCATGGGCGAACGCGCCATGGAGGAAACCGCCAGCGACGACGATCTCGCCACCATGAAACGGGAACTCGCCGCGAGCATCCAGGCCGGCGCCATCGGCCTTTCCACGTCGCGCGCGCGGGTCCACCGCACCCCCGCGGGCAAGCCGGTGGCCAGCCGCTTGGCCGACTGGAACGAGGTCGAGGAGCTTACCGGCGTGCTGTCGGAGCTGGGCGCCGGGATCATGGAATTCTCCCGCGAATCCACCGATCACGACCCCGAGGCGCGCAAGGACGAGCAAGCGCGAATGAAAAAGCTCTGCGTCGAGTCCGGCGTTCCCTTCACCTTCGGCAGTTCCTGGTATCACCGCAACACGCCCGACGTTTGGCGCGACCAGTTCGCCATGGTCGACGACACCATCGCCGCCGGCGGCAAGATGCTGATCCAGGGGACGGCGACGTGGAACGGCTCGCTGCGTTCTTTCGAGACGGCGACGCCCTACGACATGATCCCGGTGTGGAAGGAATTCCGCAAGAAGCCCCTGGCCGAGCAGGAAAAGGACCTGCGCGATCCGGAGATTCGCGCCAAGCTGACCGAGGCGGTGAAAAACCACACCCACAGCCCGGACCTCTCGCTGCCCAACTTCTATCAGCGCCCGGTGGATTGGGATTGGGTGTACCCGTTGACCCAGCCGCTGCCGCCCTTCCTCTCGATCACCGAGATCGCCAAGCAACGCGGTGTCGAGCCCATCGACGCCTTCTTCGACCTAGCCCTCGAGCATCACCTGAAGCTGTTCTTCGTGCAGCCGTCGAACAACGAGGACCAGGATTACGTGCTGACCTGCATCCGCCATCCCCATACGGCGGTGACGTTCTCGGATTCCGGCGCCCACGTGGCCACCACCATCAACCCCATCCACGGTCACCTGTTGGGCCATTGGGTGCGGGAGAAACAGGCGATTCCCCTGGAAACCGCGGTGCGCAAGATCACTTACAACATCGCCGCCTTCTTCGGGCTCAAGGGCCGCGGCCAGTTGCGCGAGGGCTATCACGCCGACGTCTGCATCTTCGATCCCGATACCATCTCGCCCACCATGCCGGTGCTGGCCCATGACCTGCCGGCGGGCGCGCCGCGCATCATCCAGAAATCCGATGGGATCCTGGCGACCGTGGTCAACGGCGAGATCTTCATGCGCGAGAACGAGCACACCGGCGCCCTGGCGGGCCGCCTGATCCGGGGACCGCTGGCCCAAAATTAGCGCCCCGGGCCGCCGCGTTTGGTCCCACATGCCGCCTGGAACGTGCCCCCATGCGACAGGCCGAGGCCATGGCGAATCATAGGGTCGAACGCGGCCGGGGGCCTCGGCCCGCGCCCCGGGACGGGCGCCTCGACGCCCCGGCATTTCACCGCAACAACGGCGTCATCACGGCGCAGTTGCGCGACCTTCTGAAGGGACCGGGCGGCGACGTGGTGGAAGTCGCCAGCGGCAGCGGCCAGCATGCCCTGGCCTTCGCCCGCGCCATGCCGGAGGTCACTTGGTGGCCCAGTGACGCAGACGCCGCCAGCCTCTCCAGCATCGACGCCTGGGGCCGGCAATCCGGGCTCCCCAACCTGCGGCCCGCGACCCTGCTCGATGTCACCCAAGACCCTTGGGCACCGCATCCCCCCGGCATGCCGCTGGAGGCCGGGCTCCGTGCTGTGGTCGCTATCAACCTCGTCCACATCGCCCCCTGGCAGGCGGCCGTGGGGATCTTTCGCGGGGCCGGGCGGCACCTTGGGGCGGGCGGAGTGGTGTTGCTCTATGGCCCGTACAAGGTGGACGGCGCCCACACCGCGCCAAGCAATGCCGCTTTCGACGCCGATTTGCGGGCGCGCGATCCCGCCTGGGGGGTCCGCGATACCGCCGACCTCGCCGCCTGCGCCCGGGACCACGGCCTTACGCTCACCCAAACGCTGGCCGTCCCCGCCAACAACATGATCCTGGTTTTCGATCAATCGCCCTAGGCCGGTGACCGGCCGGGGTCTCAAAAAGCCCCCTTCATGGGCCCTGGCCGGGTCCAGGAGGACAATGTTCTTGCCTCAACTCGGGCCTTTTTTGTTAATAAGGAACGGCGGCCTCAGGGCCGCGGGCCGAAAGATCCAGGGCAAAACACAATCGCCGCGAAGGGAACACCCATGGGCACCAAAATCAACCACGTCGCCATCGTCAGCGATACCTACGCCATGGCCCAGCAATTCTACCAAGCCGTGTTCGGCTTCAAGGCGCCGTCGGTGCAAAAGAACTTCACCGCCGCCACCGTCGGCGACGGCTATGTGGGGATCAATATCAATCCCCGGCGGCCGGCGCGGCCCGCGGGTCTCGATCATTTCGGGGTCGAGGTCGATGACGCCGGTGCCTTCGCCGAGGTGCTGAACAGCAAATACCCCGCCTGCAAGCCGTTGAAACGGCCAAGCAACCGGCCCTTCGCCGGCATGACGACCCACGACCCCGACGGCAACGTCTTCGATTTCTCCGAGCGTGCCATGGAAAACCGCGGTGAAATCTATACCGAGAGTACGGACGGCTGTTCCCAGGACCGATTCGTCACCCATTTCGCGCTGCGCACCATGAACCCAGAGAAACTGGCGGAATTCTACGTCGACGTGCTCGACCTGCCGCTCGCCAACAAGGCCGAGGATGATCCCAATTACTACATCACCGACGGCCGCATGACCCTGGTGCTCATGCAGTGGAGCATCGAGGATTACGCCGGCCAGGGCATCATCCGTCCCGGCCCCAACCATATCGGCATCAAGGTCGAGGATATCGAAAAGCTCAAATCCGATGTCGCCAAGGCGGCGGGGGACAATCCGTCCCTCGCACCGGACATCGTCGCCCTGGGGCCGGAAGGCGCGGCGCTCGGCGATCTGTTGGCAAGCAGCGTGCCCTACGCGCGGTTCCAGATGTCCGACAACAACAAGGTCTTGATCGCCGTCCACGGCGACTAGGGCATTTTCCGGCCACCGGGTTAGGCGGCGCGGCTCACGGCTCTCCGAACAGGCGCACGGCGTTGCCGTAGAGAAACTTCGCGCGCTGGGGATCGGTGATGTCGGTGCGCCCCATGATCTCGGCCGCCGCGTTCTCGCGTGCCTCGCCGTGGGGAAAATCGGAACCGAACAACACGTGGTCTTCGCCCACCAGTTCCATTTCCAGCAGCAATAGCGGGTCTTCCGCTTCCGGGGCGACGAAGAACCGGCCCGAGTTGAGATACGCGGCGATCTCTTTTTCGGGCAGCGTCTTGATGGTGGTGTCGGCCCGGTAGGTGGGCATGTAATGGCCCATGCGGCCGGCCATGTAGAACAGCCATTCGGCGCCGAATTCCAGAAAGGCCACTTTCAAATCGGGATATTTGTCCATCATGCCATGGCCGACCAGGGCGACGAAGCCGAGCACGGCGGGCAGGCCCATGCCGATGGAATGGGCGTCAAGCCGGCTTTGGCACAGCCGCTCGAAGGGGGGAAAGCTCATTCCCATATGCACGCAAAGGGGAAGGCCGCTGGCCGCCAGTTCGTCCCACACGGGGCTGAAGGTGGGGTGCGACAGAAGGTAATCCCCGGCGGTGCCGTAGACCACCGCGGCGGTGGCGCCCAACTCGCGCATTTCGGCGACCGCCTCGCAGCCTTGGCGGGCATCGCGCAACGGCAGGAGCCCCGCCCATTTGAGCCTCTTGGGCGCCGCCCGGCATTGTTCCCCCACGTAGCGGTTGTAGGCGCGCATGAGCGCCGCCTCGAACCCCGGATCGGTGGTCGCGTTGGCGTACAAGGTGGTCGGGAATATGACCTGCACGTCGATCCCGGCACGGTCCATGCCACTGATTCGCGCCCCGGGATCCGACAGGTCGCGGTTGCCGATCTTTTCCGGCGGCGCGCCGTAGGATGCCATGGTCGAGGACGGCCGGTTGGCGCCCTGGGCCGCCGCGCCGTAAGGGTGGGGCTGCATGCGCCCGTCGATCAGCCAGCCGGAATTCCATTTGCCCATGCCGTCCTGGTCGCCGACGGTGAGCGGCCGCGGGCGGCGCGCCACGTATTGCTCGGGTAGCCCCTCCCACATCCTCGGGCTCAGCAGGACATGGGAATCGGCATCGTAGACGGGATAATTTTGCAGCATGGCCGCCCCTGATTGACCTGGCCCTGATTGACCTGGCCCAGGCCGATCACCGGCGCGGGTCCCCGTGGGCCCGGCAGAACCCGTTCTCCATGGGACCCTCACCGGCGTTGCAACTGGTTAGAACGTCCCCCCTTCGATCGGCGCCGCCGATCCCGGCCCCAAGAGCGGTCTTCCGCCGCCTTCGAAGCCCTTGGCGCATTCGCCCTCGATGGGCGGAAAGGCCTGGCCGCCGGGACGGCGGGGCACGCCATCATGGACACCCCGATGGGGATGGCTCGGCATCCCAGGGTGCGAATTCCGGGTGCCCATGATAATCTTGCGCGATGTCAACTCATGGGGGAGACCGCCAACATCGGCGGTCTCCATGGCCATGAGCTTTCGTCCTGTTTAAAGCCTACAACTTAGACCGTCGCGCCTATTTGGCACAGGCCACGCTCCTGGCGGTCTGGTCATTGCCGGCATAAGTGATGGTGCAGGTCATGCCCTTCTTGACCGCCTTGCGGCTGGTACGCTCACCGTTAACCGTGACGATGGTCCTGGAACCGGACACCCGCACCTTCTGGTCCTTGCCGTCCACCTTGAAGGTGTAGCGGCGGCCACCGCGCTTGGCGGCGATGATCATGACCTTGACCGTCCGCATCTTGAGACCCTTGCGTTTGAACCACAAGTCATCCCAATGCTTGGCGAGCAACGCCTTTTCGACCCTGAACCGATCTTCACGGTAATAAACGCGCTTGGTGTCGTCGATCTTGAAGCCCGGATCGGATTCGAGACCAACCTTAACCAAGTCGGGGTAAAGGGGTGTGTAATCGGCGCTGTGGAATTGGGCGAGCTGCCCTTCCCGGCTGAGGAACCAATTGACGAAAAGCTTGGCCGCATTCTCGTTGCCGCCCTTCAATATCCCCACCGGCGAAACCGTCGTCGGCGTGACCGGCAACGGGCAGTGAATGCCGACCGGCGATCCCCTCTTCCGCAGCACCGATGTCCGGTGCATGGTGCCGGCGATGAGGCCATCGAATTCGCCTGCGCCCAACAACTGCACGGCCGCGCTAGCACCTTCCTTGCGCAACTGCGGCTTGGTTTCCAGGAACAACTTGGTCAGGTAATTCTTGGTCCACGCCTCGCCTTTCGTCACCCAAAGGTGAAGCGCCCAATAATCGGGCCGGTTGAGCAGGGCGAGATTCCTGCCGCCCCAGCGCTTGGAGGTAATGATGTCTTCCCAGGTTTTGGGGAGATCGGCTTTCTTGACCTTTTTCGTGTTGTAGCTGAAACACCGGGTCAACAGCCTTTGGCCGATGAAATTGCCGCTCGGGCTTTTCATGAAATCGGGCACCAGCTTGTAAACCGGCAGGGCGGTCAGGTTGACCAAAGCGTTGAGTTTCTCGAACTGGAAAGTGTTGCCGCCGAACCCCATGATGAGATCGACGATCACCTTGCCGGATTTCATGGCGATCAGGGGCTTGATCACCCGGCCGTAACGGTTGGAGCGGGCATATTTGACCTTGACCCCGGGATAGCGTTCCCGGAACGGGCGCGTGAAGTCGCGGAACTGCTTGGGGTCGTGGGTCGCGCCGATGCGCACCACGCCTTCCTTGTTGGCCGCGTCCAGCAAGGATTTCGGCACCGCCAGGGCCTTATCCAGGTCGATCAAGATGCTGGCATCGACCTTCAGGTTCTTGAGCATCTCTTGGGTCGATTTGGGAAGTTCGGCGCTCATGGCCGGCGGCGAAATCGCGCCGGTGGCGAAGGCGCCGCCGACGAGAGCCGCCAAACAAAATCTGAAAGATTTACTGATCATGGTGAATGCCTCCTCTGATTCGCGTCCGGCCCTACCGATGCCGGTCAGTTTAGGTGAACATCATTTTCTTACCCGGTTGGGGTCATGGGGAAGACCCGGCCGGATGCGCGGGCCGCCGCCCGATGCTCCGGCACCAGCACTTCGGCCCATGGAGATGGCGAAGAATGTCATGTATTGATCGTACTGATCGGGCGCCATGCCCGGCCTCCCTGGTCCGCCGGACTTCCCACGTTTTTCGTTGTAAGACCTCATTCACCCAGGGCGTGGGTCGCCACGAATCTATAAGGTATTGAAATAAAAAGATACCGATTCCGAATAACAAAATTTGTTGTGGATTTTCACATCCACTGGACGACCATCGCCACCCAGGGCACACTCCGGCCAATTCGTCCCATTTGGCTGGGATGCGCCCGAAGGGCCGGGGTGTGTACTAAGGGCTGGGATGTGTACTAAGGGCCAGGATGTGTCCTAAGGGAGGGTAAGGGTAAGGTCATGATCAAAACCAAGGGAATGGTCCATTTCACGATTCCGGTGACGGACCTTCAACGCGCCAAGGCGTTTTATTGCGACTTGGTGGGTTTTGATTTCATCCGCGAAAGCCCGCGCATGGTCTTTTGCCGGTCCGGAAACGACTATTTCGTGCTGACAATTTCCAAGACGCCGATCAACCCCAACGCCGAAGGCTCGGTCAGCATTCACCACGCCTTCTATGTGGAACCCGACGAATTCGACCGCGCGGTGCGGTATCTCAAGGGCGCCGGGGTAAAGATCGCCAAGGAAGAGACCCGCGGGCCCGAGGCCGCCTTCGGCGGGCGCCATTGCTATTTCTACGACCCCGACGGCAATGTGCTGGAAATTCTCGATCCGGCCTGCGGGATCGCCGAATCCAAGGCTGGCTTCTACGCCAAGACCCCGGCCTAGGTGTTTAGTCCCGGAGTGTGGTGGGATCGATTTAATAGGTCCTGAGCCTAGGGCATTTCCCGGGGTCTTCGCCGCGCCAAGGGGTTGGGGCCGGATCGCCGGTCTCAGGTCTTCGCCACCTTCTGGACATTCGCGCCGCGCCCGAAGCCCATCATCCTGAGGCCAAGGGTGATGATCATAAGGCCGATGATCAAAAGCACGCCGATGACGCCGACGCCACCGACCTCGCCTTCATCCCACATGCGCCAGATCATCACCGCCAACACCCGGTTCTCGGCGCCGTCGTAAAGCATCAGCGGAACGCTGGCCTGGCGGACGGCGTGCAGCATGCTCCAGATCCACAGGCCAACGATGGTCGGCGCCAACAGCGGATAGAAGATCCGCCACATGGTGCGCCAGTGGGGAGCGCCTGAAACCTGGGCCGCCTCTTCCAGTTCCTTGTGGATTTGCAGGATGGCGGCGTTCATGGACCGGGTCCCATAGGCCATGAAGCCGATGGTGAAGGCGATGGACATGGCCATGACGCCGCCATGAATGGGAATCCCCAACTGGACGTCGATCTGCAGGAACAGCCACAGGAAGGCCAGCCCCATGACGATGCCGGGTATGGCGTGGGGCATGAACGCCAGTTGGTCGAGAAGCTTGCGGGCGACGAACTTGGAGCGGACGACGATCAAGGAGACCAGGAAAGAAAGAACCACCGTCGCGGTCGAGACCACGATGACCATGATCAGCGTGTTCCACATCACGGTGCCGATCAGGTCGGTTTGAAACACGTCGATGTAATTGTCGAAACTCATGGACGCGAACGCTGCGAAGCTCGGGACCTGCAAGAAGGGGGTCAGCGACACGAAGAGCAAAACCAGGAAGGGCAGGAAGATCGAGAACGTCAGGAACAGGACGATGGCCGAGACGCCGGCCCACTTCCAGCGCCCCAGATCCAGTTCCTTGGGCCGGTAGCCCTTGCCGGTGATAATGGTGAACCGTTCCGAACGCGCGATCACTTGGGCATAGAGATAGGTGGCGATGATGGCGATGAAGACATAGACGATGGCCAAGGCATTGGCCTGCCCGTAGACCGGTTCCTCGGACACCGTGTTGAGGATGGCGTAGATCTTGGTGGAGAACACGTAAACGCCGCTGGGCAAGCCGAGGATACCCGGAACCTCGAACACCTCCAGCGCCGTCATGCCGTTGTAGATGGTGACCGCCAGCAGGCCCGGCAGCATGAGCTTCAGGGTCACCCGGCGCATAGCCGCGCGCGGATGGGCGCCCGACATATAGGCCGCTTCCTCCAACGCCGGGTCCATGGACCGCAACAGCGGCACCAGCATCAAAAAGGCCGTCGGCACCAGCCGCAGCCCTTCGACGAACATCATCCCCTCGATGGAGTAAATACTGAAGGGCTCCATGGGAATGCCGAGGGTTTCGATGAACAGCTGGTTGATGAAGCCGATCCGGGGCGAGCCCAGCAGGACCCAGGCCATGGCCTGCAACAGGCCCGGCATGGCGAGGGTCATGGGAACGCCGGCATAGATCCAAATCTTGCCGGGAATGTTGGTCCGCTCCACCAGCCACGCCAGCGACGCCGCCAAGGTGATGCCGATCGCCGTTGCCCCGGTAACGTAGTAAAACGTATTGGTGAAGACCGTGAAGGTTGTAGGGTCGGTCCAGACCTCGATGTAATTGTCCCAGCCTAGGTCATCGAAGGAAAAGTCCACCGGCAGGCTTGCCAGGGAAAAACTGCCGAGGATGAGCATGAAGACCGGCGTGATGACGAAGAGGGCGACAATAAAGAACACCACCCAATGCCAGATGGTGGTCTCGGCGACCTTCTTCGCCGCGTAATCCCGGAACGCACCGGCGACTGCAATTGCCGTCATGACCGCACACCCATTCCCCGGCCACACCGGAGCCCCACCGTTTTCCCATAAATCAGCAACGAATCAATAATCCGGCCAGCCATGTAAAGCCGCTCCCCGCGCAGGCCTACTATTTTTTGAACCTTAAAACATCATTTCACATTCCACAACCGCCCCGCCCCCTCTCCACGCGACCTCGGCCCTGGCGCCCGCCGGAAGGTCTGGTAATCTCCGCCCCTTGAGGTGAACGGCTTCCATCGAGGGGAAAAGCATGGCGAGAATTCATCCCATTCCGCGCGACCAGATGTCGGCGGAACAGATTCGCGTCAATGACGCCATCACCGCGGCGCGTTCCGGCGGCCAGGCCGGGGGCCCGTTCGCGGTCTGGCTGCGGACCCCGGAATTCGCCGAACTGGCCGGCGCCTTGGGTATCTATCTGCGCACCCGAACGACGCTGCCGCGCCGCCTTTTGGAACTCACGGTGCTGGTCACCGCGCGCGACTGGGCGGCCCAGTACGAATGGTACGCGCACGAGAAATTCATCGCCGTGGCCGGCCTCGACGCGGACCTGATGGAAGACCTCCGCCTGGGCCAAAGGCCCGATTTCAAGGCCCCCGACGAAGCCGTGGTCTACGACGTCGCCACCGAGATCCACCGCACCAAGACGCTCGGCGCCGACACCTATCAAAGGGCGCTTGATATCCTCGGCGAACAGACCGTCATCGATCTGCTCACCATCATCGGCTACTACACCATGATCGCCGTGGTCCTGGTCGGCCTGGAGGTGGAAACGCCCGACGGCAGCACCCCCTTGGCGCCGTTGGCGGAATAACGCTCTAGCCCGGCATTGCGGGAGCCCCGGCCCAGTCAAGGGCTCGGGGCTCCACCCGGGGGTTACCCGTATTCCGCTCTAAGAGCGGATGATATCCGAAAGACCCTGCCTGCCGCCAGTTTTGGCGACGGCGGCCCTTCGCTAGGTATGTCAAGAATGTTGCGGCGGCTTCTCCGGTCACGGCCGTGACACGCCGGCCCGCGGAAAAGCCGTGGCCCCGCGACACCGCGGGGCCTTAGTAATGGTCCGGCGGAGTCTCCATGGGCATTCTCCAGTGATTGCGGGTATCCAGGTCCACCGCCGCGCCGGCCACCCTGGCCCGAAGGCGGGGCCGCCAGGCGATCACGGCAGCGTCACATGGACGGTGAAGTCTAGCCCCCCTAGGCAGCCCCATCAACGTAAGTTTCGCTCACGGCGGGACCGGAGGCGCCGCGGACCGGCCGGATTCGCCCTGCCGCCGGCCACGGTCTCGGGGATCAGATTTCCAGCGCCGCGAGGTAATCGGCCAGCGCCTTTTCCGCCTTGCGCCGGGCGTCTCCGGCCGCTTCCAATTTGTTCTCCAACTCTTCCAGGGCGCTTTCCTGGCGGTCGAGCTTCGCCACGTAGCGCTGGTAGAGCTGGCTTCGGTTGTTCACCCGCCGCATGTTGTCGCGGATGCGGCGCTGGTCGGCGAAGATGCCCTTTTGCCCCTCGGTGATCTTTTTGACGTCGCCCTTGTGGGCTTCGATGGCCGCCATCAGCCCGCCCATCCGCTTGAACGCGGCGCGCACCTTGGGCGAAAGGGTGTTGGTGCCGGCGAAGGCGGCGGCCCTGCGGGGCTGCAGGGACGACAGGTGCATGCTTTCGCGCCGGGGGCGGCTGGTCACCACCCGTAGGTCACGCCTTTCACCGGGCTTGAGGTCGACCGTGATGCGAAAGACGCCTTCGGCGAGAACCACCGCGGCCTTTGTCTTGTCGGGCGAATCCAAGGACCAGCCGGCGGCCCGGGGATGTTCGATGATCACCCGGCGCGGCGCATGGGCGGCCCCCTTGAGGCGATAGATCGTGGTGCGCCGCGCCATGCGCACGAGATGAAAGACACCGCGCGCGATCTTGCCGGCGGTCACGGTGGCCGACACCTTGTCCTCGCGCTCCACGCGCACCTTCTGGTCCAGGGCAAAGCCGACCAGGCGGGTTTCGCCGGGCGGCAACGTGCGCAACTGGGCATCGCCCAGATAGGCCACCCGGCCGGTCTTGGAATCCCGCTGGTAGATCGTCAGCACGCCGCCCGGCAGACCGGTCTTGGCGTCGTTGGTCAGCCGCGCGCTGGCGACGGGATGATCGGCGTGGGTGCGGGGCTGATAGAGGGAAACCCTCTGGGCGGGTATCGCGCGGTCGGCGATGGGAACGATCAGGGAATGGCCGCTGGCGAGATCCACCGGCCCGGGGATACGGAACACCACCTGGGTCGCCGATTCCCGCCCCTGCACCCGGAAGGCGGGCCGCGCGGGCGCGGCCTGGGCCACCAATTCGTCCTTGAAGGCGGACGGCGGACGGGACTGGAAGAGCTTCCCGGAAATCCCCGCGGCACGTTCCATTGCACGCGTGCCCTGCTTTTTATCCAGGGTTCGGCGCGGATCGCGCAACCCGGGTCCCCGTGTTTTGGGTTTCGGCGCGGCCTCGGCCCGCCCGGCGGCGGCGCCAACAATCCCCTTGTCGGCGCGCGGCAGGATGCGCCCCAGCACCTCGACCGGAACTTCCGGCCTGACGACGTAATAGGCCTGATAAATGGCTTGCCGGAAGGTCACGGGATTGCCCGAGACCAGCGATAATTCGACCCCCGTCCAGTCGCGCCCAGTCATGTTCTCGACCACCGCCCAACCCTGGAGATGCCCCGCCTTGGCCTTGGGGTCGCGGTCCAGGGTCAAGCGATAGGTGGTCTTCCACAGCGGTACCGGCACCACATAAGCGACACGGACCAAGCGCTGCCCGGCGCCGGCGACCTTGATGGTCAGAATCCGCCGGTCGGCCAAGCGGTGACGGGCGATGGCGGCGAGCGCCGCGTTGACCTGGGCCTGCAGGCCGGGATCGGCCAGGCGCACCGCCTGGGCGTCTTCCAGCACGAAGCTCTCCAAGCCCTGGGCGGTGTAGAGGGTGACCCGGTGGCGCGCCGTGGTGGCCCCGGTGGTGGGGAGGATCACCGTTTCACGGTTGATCGCCAGCACCCGGCCGGTGATCTGGCGGGGACCGGACACCGCCACTTCGGCACCCTTGAGCGCGCCCAGCAGCGCCGCCGGGGAAGCCAGGGCGTCAAGCCCGAAGGGCAGGTCGCGGAAGGCTTGGGCCAACGGTTCGCGCCCCGCCAAGCCGATGGTGCCGACCCGCCCGGTGGCGTCATAGACGACGATGGACTTGAGAACGTCGTCCACCTGATCGAGGCGGATCTCCAGGCTCAGTTCCGCGTCACCATCGACCATGGCCTCGTGTTCGAAATAGCCGACGCCGCCGGTCGACAGCATCACCCGCTTGAGCGGCAGGCTTTGGGCTTGCGCCCCATGGACCGCGACGGTCAAGACCAGGGCGAGCAAACTAAGGGATGCAAATCTTGGAGCTTTCATATTCCCTCGGCCCCGGGATTTTTCGAGGGGCCGCCTTCCTCGAGTGAACGTTTGGGGGACGCGGACCACGCCATAGCCTATCAAAGCCGGGGAAAATGTCGAAACCATGTCTGAATTTGGGTGATTTAACGAACCGCGCGGGGCACGGATCATGCGCACTTGGGACCGCGGCACCCGCCCAGGACGCGGAACCGCGCGCAGGGAGGCCGCCATGACCGCCGGGGCGCGGTCCTCGCCACGCGGGACTTGGTTCACTCTCGGCTCGCGCGGGCGGGTTCGCGTCGGTGGACCGCACCATGGGTTGATCGGTTCTCTGCCCAACCGTGTCGGATTGAATTATTGCGCCTGCGACGGGAGTATCGGCCGCGGCAGTGCCAGAGCAAATTGGGTTGAGGCCGGCTGGTTTGGCCCGTAGCCTCTGGGGATGCGCAATCCATTCCGTTACTTCAACAGCTCGCCCGAGGTAATCCGCCTCGCGGTGATGATATAAATCCGCTATCCGCTGTCGCTGAGGCAGGTCGAAGATCTGCTGTTCGAACGTGGCATCGA
Organism: Alphaproteobacteria bacterium; assembly: GCA_004356985.1. GTDB lineage: Bacteria > Pseudomonadota > Alphaproteobacteria > SMXQ01 > SMXQ01 > SMXQ01. The sequence goes on from SMXQ01000023.1 coordinate 29,348, forward strand.
TATCTGCCACGAGACGGTCCGGTGCTGGTGGAACCGCTTCGGTCCGATGTTCGCCGCGGAGATCAGGAAACGACGCGTTCATCATCGATCATTTTCCCAATGGCGCTGGCACTTAGACGAGGTGTTCGTCAGGATCAATGGTGAGACGCATTACCTCTGGCGTGCGGTGGATCACGAAGGCGAGGTTCTCGAGG
>SMXQ01000024.1 GCA_004356985.1 Alphaproteobacteria bacterium
CCCGGGCTCAACCGGTACGCTGGATCAGGTGAAAGCCGAAATCGGTCTCCACCACGCCCGAGGTCTCGCCCACCTCAAGCGCAAAGGCGGCGTCTTCGAACGGGCCCGCCATCTGCCCCCGGCCAAAGGCGCCGAGATCCCCGCCATTCTTTCCCGACGGGCAGTCGGAATTCTCCACCGCCAATTGCCCGAAATCGCCGCCATCGGCCAATTCCTCGGCCAGGTCCTGGATTTCCGACTGCGCCTCTTGCTTGCTGCGGCTCGCCGTCGAACGGTCCGATCCCTGGTACATCAAAAGGATGTGGGATGCTTGCACTTGGTCGGTCATGGTCTGGTTCTCCGTTGCAGCTTGGCTTTGCGGCCTATTCCCATTCGATGGTTCCCGGCGGCTTCGAGGTTATGTCATAGACCACCCGATTGACACCGCGAACCTCGTTGATGATGCGGTTGGCGACACGGCCGAGGAATTCATGGTCGAAGGGGTAGTAATCGGCGGTCATGCCGTCGGCCGACGTCACCGCCCGCAGCGCCAGGGCAAACTCGTAAGAGCGCTGGTCGCCCATGACGCCGACCGTACGGACCGGCAGCAGCACCGCAAAAGCCTGCCAGATAACGTCGTAAAGCCCGGCACCGCGGATTTCATCGAGGTAGATCGCATCCGCCTTGCGCAAGATTTCGAGTTTTTCCACCGTGATCTCGCCGGGCACGCGGATCGCCAGCCCCGGCCCCGGGAAGGGGTGGCGGCCGACCATGGAGTCCGGCAAGCCGAGCTCGCGGCCCAGCGCGCGCACCTCGTCCTTGAACAATTCCCGCAATGGTTCGACCAAACCCATCTTCATCCGTTCGGGCAGGCCGCCGACATTATGGTGGGACTTGATGGTGGCGCTTGGCCCACCGGCGACCGAGGCCGATTCGATGACGTCCGGATACAACGTGCCCTGGGCGAGAAATTCGGCGCCGCCGGCCTTCTTGGCCTCGCTCTCGAAGACATCGATGAAGGTTGCGCCGATGATCTTCCTTTTCTCCTCGGGATCGCTGATCCCGGCGAGCCTGCCAAGGAACAATTCGGCCGCATCGTGATGGATCAGGGGAATGTTGTAATTGCCCCGGAACAGGGCGAGGACCTGCTCGGCCTCGCCCGCGCGCAACAGGCCGGTATCGACGAAAACACCGGTCAGTTGATCGCCGATGGCCTCGTGGATGAGGACCGCGGCCACCGACGAATCGACGCCGCCGGAAACCCCACAGATGACCCGCTTGTCGCCCACTTGATCGCGGATGGCGGCGACCGCCCTTTCGCGGTAGGCACTCATGGTCCAATCGCCCGCAAGCCCGGCGATACGGAACAGGAAGTTGGCGATCAGCTTGGCCCCGTCGGGGGTATGGATCACCTCGGGATGGAATTGGAGGCCGTAGAAATTCCGTTTCACGTCGGCGATGGCCGCATAGGGCGCGCCATCGCTACGGGCGATGACCTGGAATCCGTCGGGGATTTCGATCACCCGGTCGCCGTGGCTCATCCACACCTGTTCGCGCGCACCCATGGCCCACACCCCTTCGAACAGGGGAACCATGGCCTCGATCTCGATAAAGGCGCGGCCGAATTCCCGGTGTTCGGCGCCTTCCACCCGACCGCCGAGCTGGGCCACCATGGTTTGCTGCCCGTAACAGATACCGAGCACCGGCACGCCCAAGGCAAACACCTCTTCGGGCGCGCTGGGCGCCGTGCCCGCGGTGACCGAGGCCGGACCGCCGGAAAGGATGATGGCGCCGGGATCAAGGGCGGCGATCGCCTGCTTGGCCCCATCGAAGGGAACGATTTCGCAATAGACGCCGACTTCGCGGACCCGCCGGGCGATCAACTGGGTCACCTGAGACCCGAAATCCAAGATCAGGACCGACTGACGCGCCTCGGTCATGGGGCGATCAGGGCTTTCCCCGGTAATTCGGCGTCTCTCGGGTGATGTCGATGTCGTGGACGTGGCTTTCGCGCATGCCCGAGCCGGTGATCCGCACGAATTTGCAGTTGTTTTGCATCTCCGCGATGTTGGCGTTGCCGGTGTACCCCATGGCCGCGGCCAGGCCACCGATCAACTGGTGGATGACCGTGCCCGCCAGCCCCTTGTACGGCACCCGGCCTTCCACTCCTTCGGGCACCAGCTTGAGGCTGTCGGAGACCTCCTCTTGGAAATACCTGTCCGCGGACCCGCGCGCCATGGCGCCGACCGATCCCATCCCGCGGTAGGATTTATACGATCGCCCCTGGTAGAGATAAACCTCGCCGGGGCTTTCGTCGGTCCCCGCGAGCAGGGATCCCACCATGGCGCAGTCGGCCCCCGCCGCGACCGCCTTTGCAAGATCGCCGGAGAACTTGATCCCGCCGTCGGCGATGACCGGGATATTGTGCTTGCGGCATTCCCCAACCACGTCGAGGATCGCCGTGAACTGCGGCACGCCGACGCCGGCGACGATCCGCGTGGTGCAAATGGAACCGGGGCCGATGCCCACCTTGACCGCATCCGCGCCGGCGTCGATCAGGGCCTTCGCCGCCTCCGCGGTGGCGATATTGCCGCCGATGACCTGGGCGCTGTTAGAGAGCTTCTTGACGTTCCGCACCGTCTCGATCACGCTCTGGGAGTGGCCGTGGGCGGTATCGACCACCACCACGTCGACCTCGGCACCGATCAGGGCTTCGGCGCGGGCGATGCCGGGCTCCCCCACCCCGGTCGCGGCGGCCACCCTGAGGCGCCCCTTGTCGTCCTTGCAGGCCTTGGGGTGGAGCTTGGCCTTTTCGATATCCTTGACCGTGATCAGGCCGATGCAACGGTAATCCGCGTCCACCACCAAGAGCTTCTCGATTCGGTACTTATGCAAGAGACGCTTGGCCTCTTCCATATCGACGCCCTCACGCACCGTCACCAAGTCGTCCTTGGTCATCAATTGGGCGACCGGCGTGGTGGCGTCGGTGGCGAAGCGCACGTCGCGATTGGTCAATATGCCGACCAGCTTGCCGGGCTCGCGGCTGGTGGCGCCATTGCCTTCGACCACGGGAATTCCCGAGATGCGGTGGCTGGCCATCAGGCCGAGGGCGTCGCCAAGGTTCTTCTCGGGGCCGATGGTCACCGGATTGACCACCATCCCCGATTCGAATTTCTTGACCGTCCGCACCTCGTCGGATTGGTTGATGATGTCCATATTCTTGTGAATGACGCCGAGCCCACCGGCCTGGGCCATGGCGATCGCCATGGCGCTCTCGGTGACCGTATCCATGGCCGAAGACAGCAAGGGAATGCCGAGTTCGATGGAAGACGTGAGACGGGTCCGCGTTTCGACTTGATTGGGCAGCACCCTGGATGCGGCTGGCTCCAGCAGCACGTCGTCAAAGGTCAAAGCTTCGCGGATGTTCATGCCCACCTCAACGTCTAGGTTGGCGCGCTATCATACAGATAAGCATCCCCTTGCCAAGCCGGATTGGAAAGAACCGCGGCCGTCGGGCATCCCCAGGCTGTAAAGGCCGCGAACAAGGCCCATATAAGTGACAGGCGGCAAGGAGAACACCCATGCCGACAAAAAAGTCGACCACTTGGATGATCGTTTGCGACGGTGCCCGTGGCCGGATTCTCGTCAACCGCGGCCGCGGCACGGGGTTGAGCGAAATCGCCAGCGCCGAGAGCCGCGACGCGCGCCTACCCACACGGTCACTCGGTGCCGAGCGTCCCGGGCGGACCCGCGATTCCTTCGGCGCGGGGCGCCATGCCATGGACCCGCCGGCCGATTGGCACAGATTCGAAAAACAACGGTTCGCCAAGGAGATGGCGGCAAGGATCAATGCCGCGGCTCTTGAAAACAAGTTCGACCGGGTGATTTTAGTGGCGCCCCCCCGGGTGCTCGGCGACCTGCGCCAAGCCCTCAATGCCCAGGCCGCCACCAAGGTCGCCGGTGAAGTCGGCAAGGACCTGACCCGGGTCGCGGTCCACCATCTTGGCCCGTACCTGTCACACCTCATCAACCTGTGACAGGGCGATCAACTCTTTGCCCCGGGCCTTCCCCGATAGCCCGTGGCGATGACGAAAATCTCCGCTGAATCCTTGCGGCTGGCGGGGGGCTTGACATGACGCACCGTGCGGAAGTCCCGCTTGAGGGTTATCAGGAGGTTCTTTTCGGTCCCGCCACGGAGCACCTTTCCCACGAACACACCGCCGGGCCTGAGCACCTCCCGGGCAAAATCGTAAGCCGCGTCGAGCAACCCCATGATGCGCAGGTGATCGGTGGCGGCGTGGCCGGTCGCCGGCGCCGCCATGTCGCTCAATACCACGTCGGCGGGCCCATCGAGGACGGCACGAATGCGCGCCGGGGCATGGTCGGACAGGAAATCGAGCAGCACCAGGGCGACACCGGCAATGGCGTCCATTTCCCGGCAATCGACCGCCACCACCCTGCCGCCGCCCGCAACCCCCGCCTGCACGCGCTCGGCCGCCACCTGGGACCAGCCGCCGGGCGCCGCGCCCAGGTCGACCACCAGGCCGCCGGGTTTCAGGAACCGGAACCGGTCGTCCAGCTCCACCAGCTTGAATGCGGCCCTGGAGCGATATCCCTGCCTGCGGGCGGCCGCCACGTAGGGATCGCGAAGTTGTCGGGTCAACCACCGGCTGGAGGACAGGCGGCGCCCCTTGGCGGTCCTGAGGCGCTTGAAACGGCCTTCGTCGGCGGCCCTGGGACCGGGCGGCGATCCGCTCCGGCGTCTCGTTGTTCCGCGGCGCCGCATGAGTCAGCCCCCGCCGGCGCCGGGTCTCGCCTCGAGCCGCATCAGACCTAACAGGATCCCCTCGCGCACGCCCCGGTCGGCGACCCGCAGCCGGCCGATACCCCAGGTTCGGCAGATCGCTTCGAGAATGGCGCAACCGGCGACCACCAAGTCGGCCCGCACGACGCCCACACAGGGTTCCCCGGCGCGGCCGTCGAAATCGAGTTCCATCAGGTGACGGGTGACGGCGGCGATTTCGTCGAA
>SMXQ01000025.1 GCA_004356985.1 Alphaproteobacteria bacterium
CAGCATCTATTTCGACCACCTCTTCCCCATGGGTGTCGCGGCCTTGATGGAAGCGGTGGAACTGGTGCGCGGCGGTTCGGCGCCGAGGATCGCCCAGGATGAGGCCGCGGCCGGCTACGAAAGCTGGTGCCGCGCCGAGGATGCCGAGATCGACTGGGCCGCGCCGGCGGAAAAGATCCATTGCCTGATCTGCGGCACCGACCCCCAGCCCGGCGCCTGGACCACCGTGGGCGGCGAGGTGCTCGGCCTTTTCGGAAGCCGCAGGGCGGACGGCGCGGGGGCGCCCGGCGAGATCCTCGCCATCGCCGATTCGGGAATCACCATCGCCGCCGGCGCCGGCGCCATCCGCGTCACCCGGGTCCGCCCGCCCGGCGAACGGGCCAAGATCGCGGCCGGGGAATTTGCCGGGGCGCGGGGCCTCGGGGCCGGTTCGCGCTTGGGCGGCTGACCCGCGGGATTCCCTATCCCCGGCCCTATTCCTGGCCTTGGCCCCGGCCCTATCTTCGCCCGTATCCCGAGCCATATCCCGGGCCATATCTTCGTCGATATCCCGGGCCGTATCCCCGGCCTTGGCCCTTGCGCGGGCAAATGGATTGAGGTCAACTCGGCCCATGACCATCTTCATCAACGAATCCCACGTCGCCGCCCTGATCGACCAAGGCCACGCCACCATGGCCAATTTCATCGCCGCCGTGGAGGCCGCCTACACCGACCAGGGCCGGGGCGAATTCGACATCCTTCCGCGGCGAAATTTCACCATCGACGTGCCGGGACGGAAGGCCAAGGGCTCGCTCAAGATCGGCGGCGCTTGGTTGCGCGGGGTCGGCGTCATGGGGGCGTCGCTCTATTCCGGCGGCTATGGCGGCATGAACCTCTGGATCACCCTCTATGCGGCCGACACCGGCAAGGTGCTGGCGATCCTCCACGGCGCCGTGATCGGCCGGATGAAGACCGGCGCCACGGCGGCCATGGCGGCCAAGCACATGGCGCGCGAAGATTCCAAGACCGTGGGCATCCTCGGCTCTTCCGACCAGGCGCGGACCCAGCTTTTGGGATTGGCGGCGGTGCGCGGAATCGAATCCGTGCGGGTATTCAGCCCGGACCCGGACCACCGCGAGGCCTATGCCGCCTGGGCCCGGGATTCCCTCCCCGGTCTCGACGCCGCGGCGGTCGGGAGCGCCGAGGAAGCGGTCCGCGGCGCCGACATCCTGGTCACCGTCACCAACGCCCATGAACCGATCCTGGACGGCGATTGGATCGCGCCGGGCACCCATTGTTCGGTGATCGGCGCGCACGACCCCAAGCGCCGGGAGATCGACACCGCCACCTTGTTGAAGGGCCGTGTCATCGTCGACGACCGCGACCAGGCGTTTAACGAGAAGGGCGAGATCCTGATCCCCCTGGCGGCCGGCGAGATCACCGCCGATCACGTCAAGGGATGCATCGGCGAGGTCATCACCGGCAAGGTGGCGGGGCGGGAATCGGACGCACAAATCACCATGTTCCTGTCGGGCGGCACGGCGCTGGAATACATGGGCGTCTCGGCCATGCTGCACCAAAAGGCCATGGCGGCGGGCATCGGCCAGGTTCTCGACTATGAGGAACGGGCTTAGGGCGCGTCGCCCGAAACATTTCACCCCGCCCCCCGGACGGAGGCCACGATTTTGATGTCACCATCGAATCGCCCTTTCCGGCTTTGCTTCGCCGCCTTGGCCCTGGCCCTGGCGGCCGCCCCCGCGCCGGCCCGCGCCGCCCAAATCCCGGTGGACCTGGAGCTCGTCCTGGCCGCCGACGTATCGGGCTCCATGGACGATTTCGAGTTGGCCCTGCAGCGCCAGGGCTACTTGCGGGCGCTCACCGATCCGCGGGTGATCAAGGCCATCCAAAGCGGCCAACACCGTAGAGTTGCCATCGCCTTCGTCGAATGGGCGGGGCCCCATTGGCAGAACCTGGTGGCCGACTGGACCCTGGTCTACGACGCCGCCTCGGCCCGCGCCTTCGCCGGAAAGATCGGCGAATCGCCGGTCGACAACGAATCCCGCACCTCGATCTCCACGGTCATCGACTTCATCGCGCCGATGTTCACCGCCAACGGATTTGCGGGCAAGCGCCGGGTCATCGATATCTCCGGCGACGGCCCCAACAACCGGGGCCGGCCGATGACCGCCGCCCGGGACCAGGCGCTGGCCCTCGGCCTCACCATCAACGGCTTGCCCATCATCAACGACCGTGAAAACCCCTGGGGCGGCCCGCCACCGGCGGACCTCGACCTCTATTACCAGGACAACGTCATCGGCGGGCCCGGCGCCTTCATGATCCCGGTCACCGGCATGGCCAACTTCTCCCAGGCCATCCTCGCCAAGCTGATCCGGGAAATCGCCGCCCATGAGCCGCCGGCGCGCGGGACCAACGCGGCGCGGCTGGCGGACTGACCCGCCCGCTGCCATGGCGGATGGAAAATGCCGCCGCCCGCGTCCCTAGCGCGCCAGGTTGTCCAGCACGAAGCGGCGCCAATCGCTGTTGGGAGAGCGGCACAGGGTCGCCCGGGAGGCGAGCGCCAGGGTCACGCCGCGCAGCCGCCAGAGCTTCTTGAAGGCGGCGATGTCGTCGAGGGTCGCGCCGTGAAAACGCGCCTTCATGCGGCGCCTGATCCAGCCCCGCCCAAGGGCGAAGTAAAGCATCAGCCCGAGGGCCAGGGCGGCCAGCCCGGCATGCCAGGCGAGGCCGAACCCGGCGCCCAGGGTCGCCCCCATGATGCCGTAAATCCAGCGGTTGGAGTCGGCCTCCACACAGATCGGCGAATCGACGTGGTTGAGCCGCGTGTAGTCGAGGCCCACCGCCACCCGGCCGCCGCCGATGGCCTCCTTGAGCAGCGCGAAAAGATCGTTTTCATCCATCATCCGACCTCGCCGCCGCGACCGGGGCGGCCAGATGCATCGGCCCGTAGAGGAGGACGAACAGCCCGAATCCGGCGATCCACAGCCCGCCCGCCACAAAGGAGAGCGGAAGCGCGGCGGCCCACTCCGCCCCCGCCGCCAGCCGCGGCACCGCCGCCGCCGTGACCAGCACATACGCCACCACCGTGCCGCGCCCGGCGGCAAGCGGCCGCCCGGTATGGCCCAGTGTCGCCCGGGTCATGACCGCCAGCGTCATGGTGCCGATGGCGCCGATGGACAGGCCGTGCAGCGCCGCGCCCGGGGTTAGGCCCAGCCCCCAATAGGCGAGCCCCAGCGCCGCCAAGCCCACCGGCAGCCAGGCGTAACCGAGATGGAGGATCCAAACCAGCGGCTCCGGCGCCGTGGCGGCGCCGCGCCAACGGACGAGGCGCAAACCGTGCAGCCCCGCGGCGGCGAGGAGCAAAAGCGCCGTCGCTAGCGCGCCCGGCGCCGCCACCCAGGCGCCAAGGGCCAGCGCGCCCACGCCGAGGGCGCCGCCATCGATCCAGCCGAAGGGCGCGGGCAGACGGTCGGCCCCCGCCCGGGCGAGCCAGTTGCCGGTGAAGGCGGGCGTGACCCGCCCGCCGACCAGCATGATCAAAAACACCACCACGGCGAGGCCCAGACGCAAGCCCAAGGCGCCCCCATCCCCCTCGCCTAGCGCGCCGGCATGGACGACGACGTTGGCGACGAACAGAAGCGCCAGCGCCAAGGCGATCACCAGATTGCGCCGGTTGCCGGCCTTGATGATTTCTCGGGCGATCACGGCGCATAACACGGCGAGAAAGGCGCCGTCGATCAGCGCCGCGCTCAGTGGGCCGATGATGGCGGATAGCGCCATCGCGACGCGCCCCGCCACCCACAGCGCGAACAAACACCCGAGCGCCCCGCCACGGATCGGCGGGCGGCCGGTCCATTCGGGCACCGCCGTCAGGGCGAAGCCGGAGATCACCGCGGCGGCAAACCCGAAAATCATCTCATGGGCATGCCAGGCGAAGAGCCCGAGATGGGTGGGCGGCACGCCCATGCCGGCCAAGGCGGCCAACCAAATTCCCATGGCGAGACAGGCCCAGATACCGGCACCGAGAAAAAAAGGCCTAAAGCCCAAGGATAGAAATGCCGAATTCATCTTTTCTCCCGCAAGGCGGTGCCGGCCCGCCCGCCGCGCCCGGCCACCGGCGAGGGGATAGCACCGCCCGGGGCGGGCGGCAATGGCAACGCGGCACTTCCACCAGGCGCGCCCGGGCCGCTATGGTGGGGCCATGAACCATCCCTCCCCCGCCACGGGGTTTTCCCCGGTCACCCTGGGCGCCATCGCCGCCGCCGCCCTGGCCGGGGGTACGGGGGTCGGGCTCGGCGCCTACGCCGCCCACGGGGCGCCGGCGGAACTCGCCAAGGGGCTCGCCCTGGCCTCCATTTACGCGCTGCTCCACGGGCTGGCGCTGATCGCCGCGGCGCTGGTCCATGACCGTGCGGCCGGTTCCCTCACCGGGCGCTGGTTGCTGCGGGCCTCCATGGCGGCCTTCGCCCTCGGCATGGCGCTGTTTTGCGGCGGCATCGTGTTCGCCACCGGGACCGCGCCCGTGGGCGGGAGCCTGCTCATGGCGGGCTGGCTGGCCCTGGCGTTGGGGGCGGGCGCGCTTTTGTTCAAGGCCGGGAAACCATGACCTCCGGCAATCGCCCGGCGCCCCGAACCTTCGCCTTGGTCCATGGCGCCCGGCGCGGCGGCTGGTGCCGGGCCCGGGTCCGCGCCATCCTCACCGGGGCCCGTGAGCGCATCGCCGAGTTGGCCACCATCGGGGCCCCCGCCAGGACGCTTTCCGGTCGAATGGTCCGGTTTTTCGGGAATTTGCCCCAGCCATGATATGCAGAGCGCGACCGGACCGGGGGCATCCCGTCCTCAGGCCGTCCCCGGGCCGCCCGCCCCCATGGCTGGTCCCGGTGATGCGCGGCGGCGGCCTCGGCGTCTACCGGGTCCGCCCGGCACAAGGCGCGGTCCCGTGAACATGCCGAGACCCAGGAAAACCTTGCGCGAACTGTTCGCCTTCACCGTCGTCGGCGTCACCGCCACGGTCACCCATGTCAGCGCCGGTCTGGTGCTGTTTTATGTGCTGCCGCTTGGCCTCAGCGCCTTGTGGACCAACTTCATCGCCTTTTGCCTGGCCTATTTGGTGACCTATTTCGGCAACGCCATTTTGGTGTTCCCCGACACCAGGCTGGGGCCGGCAAGCTTCTTTCGCTTCCTCACCGTGTCCCTGGTCTCTCTCGGCCTCAATCAGGCGATCGTCTACGCCCTGGTGGGGGTCCTTGCCCGGCCCTATTGGCAGGCCTTGATGGTCGTCCTCATGGTGGTGCCGCCGGCCACCTTCCTGGCCATGAAATACTGGGGCGCGCGCGGCACCGGGTCCGGGCGGTGAAACCGAGGGGCCGTTGCCGCCGATCCGTGCTGGAGCACATTCCGGTCGAATGGTTCAATTTGGCCTGGAAATGCTCTAGGTTATGGTCCAAGGAAAATCTTGGGTGCACGCCATGAACGCTGCCACGCCGGCACGCCTGCTCTTGGTTCTCGTCGCCGTGGCGGTGCTGGCCGCGACGCCCAAGGTCGCCCATGCCGACAACGCGGAGACCGAATGCGCGAACATTTATTCCTCGTGGCTGCAGTATTTCGAGCGGAAGAATTGCCTGCGGGTTAGGCGCAAGGCGGAGGAAACGCGCAGGTGCATTTCCAAGGATTTGCAACGGATGGAATCCTTGGCCGCCGAGATCAAGAACGGAATTCGCGAACGAATGTCACTGGCCGACGCCAAGAGGGCGATGCAGACCCTCTTGGGGAGGGAATTACCCATTGTTCGGGCGAAGGATAATGCCGAGGACCGGGTGATCAACACCGAGATAACCACCAACTGCGCCTCGGCGTTCCAATTTGTCATCCAGCTTCGCGCGGCACCGTCGGGGGCGCTGAAATACGTCAAGATATGGTCGAAGTTTCCCCCCAGCGGATACCCGGACGGCTACCGGCCGGCGCTGTCCCGGGACTTCGAGGGGGACCGTCGGCGCCGTCAGGTGGAACGCCGCCGCCGCGCTGCCGAGGCCGCCAAGAAACGCACCCATGAACGCCTTAGGGTGGAAGCCGCGAAAAGGCGGGCGGCCGAAGCACGAAGCAAACGCCGGCAGGCGGAGGCGGCGAAAAAGCGGCGCGCCCAAGCGCTGAGAAAACGCCGTGACATGCTCGCCTTGCGGAAACGCGAGGCCTTGGCGCCGCCGCCCCCGGAGAAGGATCATTGCGCGCCGGACTTGGCCAAGCGCGAGCGCATCCGGCGCTTGGGGCGATTCGGCATAGTCCGCCGGGTCGGCGACGACACCTTCCGCGCCGGCGCCCACGGCGTCGGCTTTGCCGCCAAGGGGGTGGGGGGCTTCGTCGCCAAGGGGGCCGGGCTGATGTTTTGCAGATGATCGTGGCCGATCCGCCGCCGGCCGCCTTGTCATTCATCGGCCGGTCCACGTAATCTGTGATCGAACGCCGCGTTAGAGCCGCGTTAAAAGAGGGGGACGCCTTGCGCGCACGAATTGCCATCGCCCTGGTGCTGGCCCTGGTGCTGGCCTTTCCCGCCTCGGCTCAGGACGCCCGGGATGGGGCGGCAGCCTACATGCGGGGCGATTTCTCGGCGGCGCTGGAGAGCTGGCGGCCCTTGGCCCGCAAAGGCGACGCCGAGGCCCAATACGGTCTCGCCATGCTCTACGCCAAGGGCCAGGGCGTCGATCGGAACCCTGCCCGGGCGGTCAGGTGGTACCGCTTGGCCGCCGGCCAGGGCCATGGGGCGGCCCAGTTCGGCCTCGGGCGGATGTATGGCAAGGGCGAAGGGGTCGCCCGGGATCATGGGGCGGCGGCCCGATGGTTTCGCAAGGCCGCCGACCAGGGTGTCGTCCTTGCCCAGGTCAATCTCGGCTTTATGTACGATAAAGGCGAGGGTGTCCCCCGGGATGCCGGGCAAGCGGCGACTTGGTATCGCAAGGCGGCCGGCCAGGGACACCTGGGCGCCCAGTACAACCTGGCGGCCATGTACGCCGATGGCGCCGGGCTCGCCAAGGATGACGCCCAGGCGGCGCGGTGGTTCCGCAAGGCCGCCGACCAAGGCGATGGGGCGGCCCATTACGCGCTGGGGGAAATGTACCGCCTCGGCCGCGGCGTCGGGCAGAGCAACGCCGAGGCGCTCCGGCGCTACCAAAAGGCGGCGGGGCTGGGCGAGGCCAACGCCCAATTGCACCTCGCCTTCCTCTACCACAAGGGCCGCGGCGTCGCGCGGGATCCCGCCCGGGCGCTCAAATGGTACCGCTTGGCCGCCGACCAGGGCTTGGCCCAGGCCCAATACGGTCTCGGCGCCATGTACTGGAACGGCGCCGGCGTCGCCAAGGATTACGAAAAGGCGGTGGCGTGGTACCGCCTGGCCGCCGGCCAGGGCCTGGCCGAGGCCCAATACGCCCTCGGCATCTCCTACCGCCTGGGCATCTCTTACCGCATGAGCATGGGCGTCAAGAAGAAGCACGCACAGGCCATGAAATGGTTCGCCCTGGCCGCCGGCCAAGGCCATAAGGGCGCGCGCTACGTGCTCGGCGACATCTATTTACGGCAGCGTCAAGTCACCAGGGGATATTGGTTGATGTGCGCCGCCGCCAACCAGGGGCAGCCCAATGCCCAGTACGTGCTTGGCCTGTTCTACGAAGGGCGGCACGCGATCCTGTGGCCGTCGCGGGAACCCGCGCCGGTCCGGCCCGACCACGTCCGCGCCCTGATGTGGTACAGCCTGGCGGTCGCCAACGGCATCCGCGAGGCGGCGTCCTACCGCGAGGCCCTGGCGGCGCGGATACCCGCCGCGCAAATAACCGAGGCCGAGACCCGGGCAAGGAAGTGGCGGCCCGACCCCACCGCCTGCGGCGCCCGGCGCGCGCCGGCGGCCGCGCCGCGGCGGTGATCGGGCGGGGGCCCGGCGCCAGGGGAAGATGTGCGGCCGGGCACTTGCGCCGGCGGGGGAATTCGCGGCCTGAGGCCGGCGCCCGCGACCTCACAAGGGTTCGCGTCAAGGTAACCCGGGCCGCTTGGCGCCGACCTTGGGCGACGATCCGCCCCGGTCGAGTCAACGGCGCCATCCATGGTGCGCTTGGGGTTTAGCGCGGCCTTGCTGCTGCCGCGCAACGGCCGCGAAAACCTCAAGGACCTCGCCACCGGGCCCAAGCCGATTTATCCTAACCGTGCCGATGCGCTCGAGGAGAGATCATTCAATGAAGATCGCCATACCCGATCTCATTTCCAATTCGTATTTTCCCGCCGCCGCGGCGGTGGAACTCGGCATGTTCAAGGAGCAAGGATTGGACATGTCCCTGGAGCTGATATTTCCCGTCGACAAGGCCCTGGAGGCCCTGCGCGACGGGGAGATCGATTTCGTCGCCGGTTCGGCCCACTCCACCCCCCATGCCTTCCCCGGGTGGCGCGGCGCCAAGCTGTTGGCGTCCCTGGCCCAGGGCATGTACTGGTTCCTCATCCTGCGCGCCGACCTGGGGGTGAAAAAGGGCGACGTGGCGGCGGTGAAGGGCCTCCGCATCGGCGCGGCGCCCCTGGTCGATCTCGGCCTGAAGCAACTTTTGGCGGAGTCGGGGATCGACGAGGTCAGGGACGGCGTGCGGATCGCGCCGGTGCCCGGCGCCGTCCCGGGGAAGGTGGTGAATTTCGGCCTGGCCGCCGCCCAGGCGCTGGAAGACGGAAAGATCGACGGCTTCTGGGCCAACGGCATGGGCGCCGAAGTGGCGGTTCGCCGCGGTGTCGGCACGGTGGTCCTCGATGTGCGCCGGGGCGATGGGCCGCCCGGCGCCTTCGACTACACCATGCCGGCCCTGATCGCCACGGACGCGCTGATCGAATCCGATGCCGGCGCCTGCGCCGCCGCCGTGCGCGCCATCGTCAAGACCCACAAGGCGTTGAAGGGCGACATCGGCCTGGCCACCGCGGTGGGCGAGAAGCTGTTCCCGGCCGAGGCGGCGGCGCTCATCGCCGATATCGTCCAACGCGACCTGCCCTATTATGACGCGTCGATTTCACCCGGTTTCGTCGCCGCCATGGTTCGGTTCCAAAAAGATGTGGGATTGCTCACCGGGACCGTCGCCTTTGAGCAGGTCGTCGCCATCCAGTTCACAGAATACTGGACCTGAGCGGCCATGGGACCGGGGTGAGGAGTGATGGGCATGGCGCGAAAATTTACCTTTCGTTTCACCGGTGCGCGCGAAAGCCATGAAAAAAGCGTCGGCATCGATCGCTTGGTGATTGCCGGTTGGACCGGCCGCGACAAACAGGCGGTGGAAAGACATATCGCCGAACTGGAGGCGATCGGCATCGCCCGGCCGAACAAAATTCCCTGTTTCTACCGGGTTTCCGTCGGCCAGCTGACCACGGCGGGCGCCATCCAAGTCCTCGGCACGGCGTCCAGCGGTGAAGTGGAATTTTTCCTCCTGGCGCTCGAGGACGGGCTTTGGGTCGGCGTCGGTTCCGATCATACCGACCGCAAGGTGGAAGCCTATGACATCGCGGTTTCCAAGCAGATGTGCGCCAAGCCCATCGGCTCCGAGTTGTGGCGTTACCAGGATATCGCGGATCATTGGGATGAATTGATCTTGCGCTCACGCTTGGGTGACGGGGAAGACCGGCAAGATTACCAAGAGGGCACCCTCGCCAATATGCTGCCGCCCCACGCGCTGATCCAAATGTATGCGCCGGAAACAAAGGTTCTTGAACCGGGAACCTTGATGTATTGCGGAACCCTTGCGGTGAAAGGCGGGGTGCGGCCGGCGGAAGCCTTCGAGGCGGAGTTGTTCGATCCCGTGCGCGGCCGGCGGATTACGTGCAATTATCGGGTGGAGAATATCTCTGAGTGATTTATCTCTTGAATTCAATACATTAACGTGGTGCGGCTTGAGCAACGAAGTGGGAACAAAGTCGCACGTGCGACTTTGTCTATCGGAGGGGGTTGAAATCACTTCTCTTTCGGGCGATATGGCAGATTTATGATTTTCGTATAACCTATTGATGTAACACGATTATTTTGCTTTATGAGTATGTGACCTAGGGAGATCGATCATGGTGAAAGGCAAACCGCATATCGAGTTCATGAATCTCGATATGGACGAGGGCTGGGAAACGCCGCCGGGTTACCCCGAAGGCATGAAGCAAAAAGTGCTGGCCAGCGACTTGGATGAAGACCGCAAAACGGGCAGCCGGACGCGGTTTCTGCGGATCGAACCCGGGTGTTATTCGACCCAACCGTTCATTCACGATCATTGGGAGGAAGTGTATCTCTTCGAGGGCGATCTTATCGTCGGGTGCGACGAAAACGGTGACGGTGGCGAACAGTTCTTTGCCCCCACCTATGCCTGCCGGCCGCCGGGCGTGTTTCACGGACCGTTCAAGTCCGACAAGGGATGCACCATGTATGAAACACATTACTACCATGAGCCGGACGAAGACTGAATTTAGCTTTCCCGGAAATGCTCTAGGCCCCTGAAATTCAATCCGGCCAACGCCGGTGCAACCAATGCCAATCGGCCGGCCGTTCGCGGATCCATCCTTCCAACAACTTATTGATGGCGGCGGTGATCTTGGCGACCCCGGGCTCGCCGTTCTCGACCCCGGTGG
>SMXQ01000026.1 GCA_004356985.1 Alphaproteobacteria bacterium
CGGTCGGGCTCGGCCGCCGGCAGGTCGATCTTGTTGAGCACCGGCACGATCTCGTGATCGGCCTCGATGGCCAGATAGGCGTTGGCCAGGGTCTGCGCCTCGACCCCCTGGCTGGCGTCCACCACCAGCAGCGATCCCTCGCAGGCGGCCAAGGAGCGCGACACCTCATAAGTGAAATCCACGTGGCCCGGCGTGTCCATGAGGTTGAGCTCATAGCTCTCGCCGTCCCTGGCCCGATAGGTCAGGCGCACGGTCTGGGCCTTGATGGTGATGCCGCGCTCGCGCTCGATCTCCATGGAATCGAGCACCTGGTCGCGCCGTTCCCGCGCGCTCAAGCCGCCGCATTGCTCGATCAACCGGTCGGCCAGGGTGGACTTGCCGTGATCGATATGGGCGATGATCGCGAAATTGCGGATATGGGCGAGGTCGGTCATCGGTGTCGGGGGGCCTGCAAGGTTCGATCAGGGGCGCAAGATACGGCGGCGGCGAGACGCGCGCAACGGTGCGCTCAGACCCTGAGCCGCGCGCCCGTGGCCTTATTGGCGGCGGCGACAATCTTGTCGCTGACCGCCTCGATCTCAGAATCGGTCAGGGTGGCGGCGGTGGGCTGCAGGGTGACGGCGACGGCCAGGGACACTTGGCCTTTGCCGATGCCAACGCCCGCATAGACGTCGAACACCTGGGCATCGGCGATCAAGCCCTTGTCGGCCCCCTTGACGGCGCGGACCAGGGCTTCCGCTTCGACGCCCGAATCCACCACGAAGGCGAAGTCGCGGGTCACCGCCTGGAACGGGGCCGGGGCCAGCACCGGGCGCGCCTTGCCGGCCTTGGCCCGGGGCGCCGGCAGGTTGGCGAGCATCACCTCGAAACCGACCACCGGGCCGTCCACGTCCATGGCGGACAGCACGCCGGGATGAATTTCCCCGAAGGTGCAGAGCACGGTCTTGGGGCCGAGGCGAAGGCTGCCCGCACGGCCCGGATGATACCAGGCGGGGGCCTCGGCGCTGGTCTTGAGCGCCGCCACCGGGACGCCGCATTGGGCGAGGACGGCGGTGGCATCGGCCTTGGCGTCGAAGGCATCGGCCGGACGCGCCGCGCCGCCCCAATGGCGGGGGGAGACGTTGCCCGCGCGGATGCCGGCGGCGACCAAAGCCTGGCCGCCCGGGGTCGCGTCGGCGAACACCGGGCCCACCTCGAACAGGCCGAGATCGGCGAACCCGCGATCGGCGTTGCGCCCGGCGGCGGCGATCAAAGCCGGCAGGATCGAGGGGCGGAGATCGGTAAGGGCGCTGGAAATGGGGTTTTCCAGGCGCAGATCATCGCCGCCGCCGCCGAACAGCCGCGCCTGATCCTGGCCGATGAAGGAATAGGTCACGGTTTCAACCAGGCCGCGGGCGGCGAGGCTGCGCCTGGCGAAGCCCGCGCGCCGCTGGGCGGTGGTCGCCACCGGCTTGGGCAGGGCGGTTGGCCGCGAGAGGGGAAGCGCCGGAATCTTCGCGTAACCCTCGACCCGCAAGATCTCTTCCACCAGATCGGCCGCACAGGCGACGTCGCGGCGCCAGCTCGGCACCGTGACGCGCAAGCCGCCGGAATCCGGGCGGGCCTGGAAGCCCAGCGCGTCGAGGATTTCCTTGGCGCGGTCCTCGGTCACCTCCAGGCCGCCGAGCCGCGCCACGTCGCCGACCGCGAAGGTGAGGCCGAGACCGGGTTCCGGCGCCGCCCCGGCGACCACCAGCGCGCTGGCCTCGCCGCCGCAGATTTCCAGGATCAACCGGGTGGCCGCCTCCATGCCGGGCTCGGTGGAGGCCGGGTCGATGCCGCGCTCGAAACGAAAGCGGGCGTCGGATTCGATGCCGAGCCTGCGCCCGGTGGCCGCCGTACGGATCGGATCGAACAGCGCCGCCTCGACCAACACGTTGACCGTGCCCTGCCCGCAGGCGGTCGACGCGCCGCCCATGACGCCCCCCAGGGACAGCACGCCGTCATCATCGGCGATCACGCAGACGCCATCGCCCAGGGTATAGTGCTCGCCGTCCAGCGCCGCCAGGCTCTCGCCGGCGGCGGACAGCCGCACCACCAGGTTGCCGGCGATGGCATCGGCGTCGAACACGTGCAGCGGGCGGCACCGGTCGAGGGTGAAATAATTGCTGATGTCGACCAACGCCGAAATCGGGCGAAGACCCACCGCCAGAAGTTTTTCCTTGAGCCAGGCCGGGCTTTCGACGTTTTTCACGCCGCGGATGGTGCGGCCGATGAAATGCGGGCAGGCAGCCGACGTCTCGGGCGTGAAATCGAGGGATATGCCCACCGGGCTCTCATAGCCGCCCTTCACCGATGCCGGCATCAACGGTTTCAGCACCCCCAGGCCGGCCGCCGCCAGGTCCCGGGCGATGCCGTGAACGCCGAGGCAATCGCCGCGGTTGGGGGTGACGGCGATATCGATGACGGGATCGCCAAGACCCAGCGCGTCGGCGGCGGGGCTGCCCAGCGGCGCGTCGGTCTCGAGCTCAATGATGCCCGAATGATCGTCGCCGAGCTCCAGTTCCAGCGCCGAACACATCATGCCCGACGATTCGACCCCCCTGATCCTGGCCTTCTTGAGATCGAGCCCGGTGCCCGGAATATGGCTGCCGACGGGGGCGAACACGCCGGTCAGGCCGGCCCGCGCATTGTCCGCCCCGCACACCACCTGGACCTCCTTCGTGCCATTGTCGACCAGGCAGACCTTGAGTTTATCGGCGTCGGGATGGGGCGACACCTGCGTGATTTCGGCCACCACGAAACCTTCAAGCTCGGCGGCGCGGTCATGGATGGCTTCGAGCTCGAGCCCCAGCGCCGTCAGGGCGTCGGTCACTTCGCCGAGGGTTGCCTTGGTGTCCAGATGTTCCTTGAGCCAACCGAAGGTGAATTTCATCGCGCCAGCCCCCCCACAAGGCTCGGCTGGTCGAGCGCCGCGAAGCCGTAATGACTGAGCCAGCGGATGTCGGATTCGAAAAAGGTGCGGAGATCGGGGATGCCGTATTTCAGCATGGCCACCCGCTCGATCCCCAAGCCGAAGGCGAAGCCCTGCCAAACCCCTGGGTCGAGCCCGCAATTGACCAGCACGTTGGGGTGGACCATGCCGGCGCCGAGGATCTCGAGCCAATCGTCACCGGCGCCGATGCGCAGCTCGCCGCCCGCCCGCGCGCAGCCGATATCGACCTCGCAGCTGGGCTCGGTGAAGGGGAAGTAGCTGGGCCGGAACCGCAGCGGCAGATCGTCGACCTCGAAATAGGCGCGGCAGAAATCTTCGAGGCAGCCCTTGAGATGCCCCATATGGGTGGCCTTGTCGATCACCAGCCCCTCGATCTGGTGGAACATCGGCGTATGGGTGATGTCGGAATCGCAGCGATAGGTGCGCCCCGGTGCGATGATGCGATAGGGCGGAGGCGTCGACATCATGGTGCGGATCTGCACCGGCGAGGTATGGGTGCGCAAAAGCTTTGCCGTGCCCGCGCCGTCCGACGGCAGATAGAAGGTGTCGTGCATCTGGCGGGCGGGGTGGTCCTCGGGGATGTTGAGCGCCGTGAAATTATGAAAGTCGTCTTCCACGTCGGGGCCCTCGGCCACGGTGAACCCCATTTCGCCGAAAATGGCCATCAGCTCGTCCATGGTCTGGCTGATGGGATGGATGAAGCCGGTCGCCTCGGGCCGGACGGGCAGGGTGACGTCGATGCGCTCTTCGGCCAGGCGCGCTTCCAGCGCGGCGGCGTCGAGCGCCCCCTTGCGGGTCTCGATGGCTTGGCTGACGGCGCGTTTGACCGCGTTGTTGGCCTGGCCCTGGGCCTTGCGCTCCTCGGGCGGCAGCGCCGCCAAGCCCTTCATCAGTCGGGTGACCACGCCGTTCTGCCCCAGCGCCCGGATGCGCACCGCTTCGAGGCTAGCTAAGTCCGAGACGCCGGCGATCTCGGCCAAAAGGTCGACCGTCAATTTTTCCGGTGTTTCGAGGTCGGCCATGGCGGGCGCGTACTCCTGATCGTCGGGGGCTGCCTGTGTGTTATAACAAAAGGGGCTGTGAACACAGCCCCTTCCTAAATCCGCCGCCTAAAATCGGCTCTAGGGCGCGCGGCTCATGCTGCCTTGGCAAGGGCCGCGCGGGCGCGGTCGACGATTTTGGCGAAGGCGGCGGGGTCCCGCGCGGCAATATCGGCGAGCACCTTGCGGTCGAGTTCGATGCCGGCCTGCTTGATGCCGTTCATCAGCTCTGAATAGGTGAGCCCGTTCAACCGCGCGCCGGCATTGATGCGGCGAATCCAGAGCGAACGGAATTCACGCTTGCGCACCTTACGGTCGCGATAGGCGTACTGCAGCCCCTTTTCCACCCGCTGGATGGCGGTGCGGTAGCAATTCTTGGCACGGCCCCGGTAGCCCGCGGCCATCTTGATCACTTTCTTGTGGCGGGCGCGGCTGGTGACGCCCCGTTTGACTCGCGCCATTGTTTTCTCCCCCTGCCCTAGAGATACGGCAGGAATTTCTTGACGATTACCGAATCCGACTTGGACAAGATGAATCCGCGCCGGGTCGAACGCTTCATCTTGGTCGAGCGCTTGCGCAGGTTATGGCGCTTGAAAGCATGGTTCGCCCGCACCTTGCCGCCGGCGGTGGCACGAAACCGCTTCTTGGCGCCGCTTTTGGATTTCAATTTCGGCATGGTCTCAAATCTTCTCGGATCGATCGTCTGAAAACGCACATTGAGGCCGGACCGATAGGCCCGGCAGAGCGCATGCTTATAGCGGGGACGGCCCCCAATTGCAAGGCCCGCCCGGTATTTGGGAAAGCCCATGGAGGCCGCCAAGGCGACCTGGCCGGCAATCGCCCGCGAGGTTACCTGGGGGCGACCACCATCACCATCTGGCGGCCTTCCATCTTGGGCAGCGCCTCGACCTTGGCCTTGTCCTCGAGCTCGCCGCGGACGCGCTCCAGCATCTGCATGCCGAGTTCCTGGTGCAGGAATTCACGGCCGCGGAAGCGGATGGTGACCTTGACCTTGTCGCCGTCGTCGAGGAACTTGTTGATGGCCCGCATTTTGACGTCGTAATCGTGACGTTCGATGCTGGGACGCATCTTGATTTCCTTGACGTCGACGGTCTTCTGCTTCTTGCGGGCCTCGGCCGCCTTCTTCTGGGCCTGGTACTTGAATTTGCCGTAGTCCAGGATCTTGCAGACCGGCGGGTCTGAATTGGGAGAAATCTCCACCAGATCGAGGGCCAGGGCATCGGCCTTTTCCAAGGCGTCCTCGATGCTCATGACGCCGAGCATTTCGCCGTCCTCGCCGACCACGCGGATGCTCTGGGCGACGATGTCTCGGTTCACACGGGGTCCACGTTTTTTCGGTGGCCCGCCTTGAAAGGGTCGTCGGGCTATGGATAAATCTCCATCATCTGTTCATCGTCCTTCTGTTCATCTTCGTGTCTTTAGCGCGCGCGCCAGCAAACGGCATTTCCGTATCGAGGCTGCCGGCACTGTTCATCTGTAGTCGAATATCATTTATGGATGGTTACCCGCCGGCTTCATCAGAGTGCGGCACGCGCGCCTCATGGCTAAGTGTATCGCGCGCGTCATCCAGCGCAAGCACTTCTTGGGCCTTGGAGCCAAGCCGGCGCAGGGTAACCGTCCTGTTTTCCGCCTCGCGCTTGCCGATGGCGATGATCACCGGCACTTTCGCCACCGAATGCTCGCGCACCTTGTAGCCGATTTTTTCATTGGAAAGATCGAGCGCGCACCGCAACCCGGCCTTGGTGAGAACCTCCGCCACCTCTTGGGCGTAGGAATCGCCATCCGACGTGATAGTGGCGATCACCACCTGCAAAGGCGCCAGCCAGAGCGGGAAGGCGCCGGCATATTCCTCGATCAGGATGCCGATGAACCTCTCCAGCGAGCCCAGGATGGCCCGGTGCAGCATCACCGGCCGATGGCGGCCGCCGTCCTCGCCGACATAGGACGCGTCGAGACGCTCGGGAAGGACAAAATCCACCTGCAGGGTGCCGCATTGCCATTCCCGGCCGATGGCGTCGCGCAGCACGAAATCGAGCTTGGGCCCGTAAAAAGCCCCCTCGCCCGGATCGAGAATGGTGTCGAGCCCGGTGGCCGCGATGGCGTCCTTGAGCGCGCCCTCGGCCTGGTCCCAGATCTCGTCCGCGCCGGCGCGCACCTCGGGCCGGTCGGAGAACTTCACGATCACATCGGTGAAGCCGAAATCGGCGTAGACGCTGAGCAACAGCTCGCAAAAATCCTTGGTCTCTGACGTGATCTGCTCCTCGGTGCAGAAGATATGGGCGTCGTCCTGGGTAAAGGCGCGAACCCGCATCAGCCCGTGTAGGGCGCCCGAGGGCTCGTAACGGTGGCACGAGCCGAATTCGGCCATGCGCAGCGGCAGGTCGCGGTAGCTCTTGATGCCCTGGCGGAAGATCTGCACGTGGCAGGGACAGTTCATGGGCTTGATGGCGAGGACCCGGTTGCCTTCAGCCTCCGCCGCCCCGTCGGCCCTGGGCACGGCGGTATACATGGCGTCGCCGAACTTCTCCCAATGGCCCGACGCCTCCCACAGCGCGCGGTCCACCAGCATCGGCGTGTTGACCTCGACATAGCCGGCGCCGTCCAGCCGGGCGCGGATGTAGCTCTCCACCGTGCGGTAGAGGCGCCAGCCCAAGGGATGCCAGAAGACCGAGCCCACCGCCTCTTCCTGCATGTGGAACAGGCCCATCTCGCGGCCGATGCGGCGGTGGTCGCGGCGTTCGGCCTCTTCCAGGCGGTGGAGGTAAGCGTCCAGTGCCTTTTGGTCGGGCCAGGCGGTGCCGTAAATGCGTTGCAGCATGGCGTTGGCTGAATCGCCGCGCCAATAAGCGCCGGCCAGTTTCATCAGCTTGAAGGCCTTGCCCAGGCGCCCGGTGGACGGCAGATGCGGCCCCCGGCAGAGGTCGATGAAATCCCCTTGCCGGTAGAGCGTGACCTCCTCGTCGGCCGGCAGGCCCTCTATGATTTCCGCCTTGTAATGCTCACCCATATCCTTGAAGAACTGGATCGCCGCGCCGCGGTCCCAGACCTCGCGGGTGATCTCCTCGTCGCGGGCGACGATGTCGTGCATGCGCGCCTCGATCTTTTCCAGATCGGTCGGGGTGAACGGCTCGGCGCGGGCGAAATCGTAATAGAAGCCGTCCTTGATGGCCGGCCCGATGGTCACCTGGACGTCGGGGTAAAGCTCCTTCACCGCCTCGGCCATGACGTGCGCCGCATCGTGGCGCAGAAGCTCGAGCGCCTCTTCGCTCTTGACGGTCAGGATTTCCACTTCGGCGTCGGCCTCGATGGCGCGCGAAAGGTCCCGGGCGGTGCCATTCACCTTGACGGCGAGCGCCGCCTTGGCCAGCCCGGGCCCGATATCGCAAGCGATATCGGCGCCGGTCGCGCCCCGGGGCAGGGTCCGTGAAGATCCGTCGGGAAGGGTAATGTGGATGTCGGCCATATCCGGTCCGGTCAAATTCCGCCCACCCATGGGGGGCCCGCCGGGGCGGGCCGCGCCCGGGGCCGGCGTTTGCGCGCTGGGAGAGTACTTTGGTTAATCTGCCTGTCAAGCACCGGCGCCGATCAGCCGTTCACCGTTAAGGGGCGATTGACGCAAGTAAGGGGCGATTAACGCAAAGCGCCGGAAAATCGGGACCGGGCGCGGCCCTTGGAATGGAGGAAACCCGCCGAACACCTCCCCGGGGCCGCGATTCAGCCAACCCGGCCGCCGGTGAGACCGGCGGGGTTGGCCCTCTCGCGGCGAAGGCCGATGAATCTCACGGGGATTCTTAGGGATGCTACCTCCAATTGATATTTACTATTATTTAAGCATATGATCATAATCATTCATTGGTCTACCATTCGCGGATTGTGACAGATGTCAGCTTCCAACGCGCCCGCTAGCGAAGCCCGCACCGAGAAACGGCCGCTGCCGGGGCTGGTAATTCATCCGATCGCCTACGCGGCCGCGGCAATTCTCCTCGGCGCCGCGGTTTTTGC
>SMXQ01000027.1 GCA_004356985.1 Alphaproteobacteria bacterium
GGGGCCTGTCTTGGCCGCCGGGGCGGGGTTATTCGACGGTGATCACGCCGTCGGGATGGAAGGCGTAAAAGGCGAAGGCGAAATCGATTCCGTGGACGGCATCGACCAGGCCCAGGGCGGTCTTTTTCTGCACCACCACGTTGCCGACGTCGCGCCCTTCGCCGATGATCGCCGAATCCAGGGCGGAATTCTGCCCCGGCTCCCAGGTGATGACGAACGCCCCGTGGGTGATGCGTTTCTTCCGGCGCACCAGGGCCAGGCTCCACGCTCGCTTGCCGATGGACACCACCCGGGCCAGGGGGGCGATATTGGAGGGCATGGCGCCCTGGTACAGAAAGGGCCGCTCGAGGCCGTCATACCCGGCATAGGGATTGGCGCCGTAGCGCCGCATGGACGGGTTGTTGGGCACCAGGAGGCGCCCCGCGGGAAAGCGCTTTTTGAATCGGGCGATGGATTCCACCCGCGCGGGCAGGAATTTGAGCCGCTTGCCGGTGAGCTCGCCGACTATCGCCTCGCCCAGGAATTGTTGCCACCAGCTTTCGGTCTGGCGGTCATACATGATGAGGTCGGAACGGCGCAGCTTGCCGGTGGTGCCGAAATCCAGCACCCGGCCGTCGAGCCTGCGGTCGAACACCACGGCGGCATTGCACAGCGGACAGAAGGTCACCGCCACGGGAACGCCGCCCACGGTGTCGTTGACGATCTCGTGCCACATCAGGACCGAAAGAGGGTAGGCCCTGGCATCGCCGCCGATGCGGATGGAGATCACCGGCTCGGTCCCCTTGACGCCGGTCACTTCGGAGATGGCGACGAACTTGGGTTGGTCGATGGGGGGGATGCCGTCCCTGGGCGGGCCGCCCGAACGAATTTCGCCGAGATCGATGGAATGGCGCGAGAAATCGGTGCGCGGCCATGCGCCGGTCCATTGGGCCGCGAGGGCGGGTATCTTCCCGGCCTTGGCGGCGGCGCCATCGCCGGTGTCCGCGCCGTTGGTCAGGCGCGGCGAAAAGGCGATGGCCAGGGCGGCGATGCCGAGGAGGGCGGCCAGTCCCGTGCCCGCCGCGATCCGGCGTTTGACGCGCTTGCTGGTGTTCTCCAAAAAGGCCATGGCAAACTCCTCAAGGAAGCTCACCCCAAGCCATGGGTAAGTCCACTCACTTTTGCGTTATCGGCCGTGGCGGGGGACCTGAGAAGGAGGAAGGTCCGGGCCTCCGGGGGCCTTCCCTCTTCTCAGGTCCCCCGCCCTGGATTAGGTTGGGTCGGTCGCGAGTGATCCATTGGTCGGCGGCGGGATAACTTTTCAGGGGGAAACAAGCGTGGCCCAAGCGCCCGGCGCGGCCGATCCGGATGAGGGAGCGCCCGAGGCCTCGGCCCGGGCTCTCTACGCCGCCTACGGGGTGGGGCTCACCGGCAACGGCGTGGCCATGATGCTCAAGGTGATCATCCCGCTTTGGGCCATCCAGCTCAATTTCACGGCGACGGAAATCGGCATCGCCATCGGCCTGTCGGCCCTGCTGCCGTTCCTTTTCTCCATCCACGGCGGCGTCCTCATGGACCGCCTGGGAACCCGGCGGGTGACCATGGTCTACGCCGTGACCAACGCCCTGATGTGCCCGCTCTACCCGATGTTTCCGTCCTTCGCCGCCGTCGTCATGTTGCAGCTCATCACCGGGCTGACGTCCAACATGGTCTGGGTCGGGGCGCAAACCCTGATCGTCCGTTTCACCAAGGGCAAAACGACGCTGATCGCGCGATTCTCGGTGGCCGCCCGCTGCGGCACTTTGAGCGCGCCGGTGCTCATCGGCGCGATCTGGGACCTGGCCGGGGCCTGGGGCGCGTTCGCCTTCGTGGGGGCCGCCGGGACCCTGGTGGTGGTGGCGCTGCTCATGGTTCCCGGCGCCGAGGAGGACGCCCCCGAGGGGGCCAAGCCGGCGCTCGGCGACCTGATCCCCAAATGGCGCGATTACACCAGCGCCTTTTCCCTGATCGCCATCCCGGCGGTGGCCTTCGTGGTGGTCATGTCCGCCCTGCGCATTTCGTCTTCGGGCATCCAGACCTCGTTCTACGTGGTCTATCTCAACGAGATCGGCCTCTCCGGCACCTTGATCGGGGTGCTGATCAGCGTGTCCGAGGGCGCGGGCCTGGGCGGCGCCTTCATGGCGGGCTGGTGGGAACGCTTCATCCGGCCCCATTGGGTGTTCGTGATCTTCGCCGCCATGTCGATTGTTTGCGTCACCATGACGCCGGGCCTGGGCGGCATCTTCGTCCTTCTTCTGCTCGCCACGGCGGGCCGGGGCTACGCCCAGGGGCTCAGCCAGCCGGTGATGTTCGGTATTCTCTCGCGCGCCGTCAATCCGGCGCTCCAAGGTACCGCCATCGGCCTCAGGACCACGTCCAACCGCTTCGCCACGGTGGTGGTGCCCCTGATCATGGGGTTCGTCACCGACGCGGTGGGAATCGAACAAAGTTTCTACGTCATCGGCGGGATCCTGATGGTCAGCTGCGGATTCGTCGCCCTGTTCGTCAAACGCATACCCGATTTCAGGACCTGAACCCCGACATGCCCGATGCCGCCGCGAACCCGACGCCGCCCCGCAGGATGCTCGCCCTGTGCTATGGCACCGGCCTGCTTTCCATGGGTCTCATGGACCTATTGATGTTCATCGTCCCGCTGTGGGCGATCTGGCTCGGCGCCAGCGCCACCGAGGTGGGCATGGTCGCCGGGGCGCGTTCGGTGGTGCCCTGCATATTGGCGATTCACGGCGGCGTGCTGATGGACCGCCTGGGCACCCGCCGCATCATGGCGGTCTCGGCCATCGCCATCATCGTGACCGCGCCGCTTTATCCCGCCCTGCCTTGGATCCCCGCGCTGATCGTCCTCCAGCTGGTGACCGGCTACGCCACCACCATCGCCTGGGTCGGCGCCCAGACGGTGATCGCCCAGGTTTGCCGCGGCGACACCGGGGTTCTCGGCCATTTCAATTTCGCCTGCCGCATCGGCACCTTCCTCGCGCCCATTGTCATGGGGCTGCTGTGGGATTTCACCAATCCCTGGCTCACCTTTCTTTTCATTTCCGGGTGGGCGGCGGCGCTGCTCGGCCTGGTCATCATGACCCCGGACACCAGGCCCGGCGCGCCGGGCGCACCGCCCGCGGCGGACACCCGTGTTGCCGCCGGCGCGCCATCGGCGCGGACCCTCGGCGCCAGGCTGCGCGCCTTGGCGCCCAGGCGGGCCGATTACCTGGCGACCTTCGCGCTGTTTCTGATCCCCGCCATCGCCATGTCGCTCGGCGGCGGATTCCTGCGCAACACCACGTCCGCCGTGCAGGGTTCCATCTACGTGGTTTACCTGAAGGAGATCGGCCTCACCGGCACCGCCATCGGCGCCCTGTTCGCCGCCATCGAAGGCGCCAGCGCGCTGGGCTCGCTGCTGGCCGGCCGGGTCAGCCGCTGGATCCACCCCTATACCCTGATGGTGGCGACCACCGGCATCGCCATATTCCTGATCAACGCGACGCCGCTTCTCGGCGGCATCTTCGCCTTCCTGTTCGCCGCCCAGTTCCTGCGCGGCATCATCCAGGGCGTCAATCAGCCGGTGCTGTTCGGCATCCAGGCCCGCGCCGCCGGGCCCCACCGCCAGGGCGCCACGGTGGCGCTCCGGGTCACGGTCAATCGGGCGGTCTCCATCATCGTGCCGCCGATCATGGGCGTCATCGCCGATAGCGCCGGCATCGAGATGAGCTTCTACCTGCTGGGCGGCGTGTTCCTGGTGATGACGGTGGGTCTCGGCGTGGCGGCGCGCCTTGTCCGCGACACCGGGCCCTGAGGCGGGCCGTGGCTTCCGACGGCAACTTCGCGCCCGGCACCGGGCGGCCCAAGATCCCGGCGCGGGCCTATTACCCGGTGTTGGGCACCGGCCTGGCGGCCAATATCAATGCCGATTTCATGACCGTGATCGTGCCCCTTTGGGCGCTGACCCTGGGCGCCACGCCGGCCCAGATCGGCATCATGATCGGCGCGCGGTCGTTCCTGCCGTTCCTTCTGGCGATCCACGGCGGGGTGCTCATGGACCGGCTGGGGACCCGGCGGATGATGTTAGTGTTCACCCTGGTCTCGACCGCCCTGGTCCCCTTGTACCCGTTGAGTCCCTGGTTTCCCGCCCTGGTCGCCCTGCAGATGATGACCGGCCTGCTGGGCAACCTGGCCTGGATCGGGGCGCAGACCCTGATCGCCCGCATGTGCCGCGGCGATCCTCATTATCTCGGCATGTTTTCCTTCGCCTCGAGGGTCGGCAGCATCGGCGCCCCCACGCTGATCGGGCTGATCTGGGACCTGACCGGATATTGGGGGGCGTTCGCCGCCTGCACCCTTGCCGGGCTGGCGCTGTTCGCCTGCACCGCCCTGGTGCCCCATTGGGCGGAGAACCAAGGGCGCGAGCCGCGGCCCCAACCGGCGGCGGCGGCCGGGCCGCGCTGGCGTGACCTGGTGCCGAGCCTTGCCGATTATAAGGAGGTGCTGGCGCTGCTGGCGCTGCCGGCGGTGGCGCTGGGCATCGCCATCGCCTTGTTGCGCCACACGCCGTCGACCATCCAGGCCTCGTTCTACATCATCTACCTCAGGGAAATCGGCCTGCAGGCGACGGTGATCGGCGCGTTGATCTCCTGCGCCGAAGTGACCGGGGCGTTCGGTTCTCTCTTGGCGGCGCCTTTGATGCGCCGCTTTCCGGCACACTGGATTCTGGTGGTCTTCACCATGCTGACCATCGCCATGATGGCGCTGACGCCGCTGTTGGGCGGCATCATCGCCCTGCTGGGCGCCGCCCAGTTCCTGCGCGGCTCCGCCCACGGGCTGTTGCACCCGGCGACCTTCTCGGTGATTTCCCGGGCGCTGGATGGCGAAAACCAGGCGCGCGGCGTGGCGCTCCGGACCACCGGCAACCGGCTCGGCGCGGTGGTGCTGCCCATCGTCATGGGGTTCATCGCCGAGGCCGTCGGCGTGGCGGCGAGCTTCGTCATCATCGGCGGCGGCTTGCTGGCGATCGTCGCCGTGATCGCCGTCATGGTGGCCCGCACCGAGGCCTTCGCCGGGCGCTGAGAGGCGCCGCCCCATGGCCCCACTTGGCAGGGTTCGGCGGGCGGGATTACAATGGCGGCGCGGTCCGGGAAACATCGGCGCCGCGCGCCTCGGTTTTCTTTCACGCCCGATCAAGGAATTCCCATTCATGGCCTGGCCCTGGGTCCGCCATTTTCTCGCCCCGCCCGAGCGGAAATCCCAGTCCCGGGCGCGGTCCCGGGCGCGGTCCCGGGCGGCCGCATGGCGAACCGCCCCATGAGCGCCGGCGGGGCCGGCGGGGCCTTGGGCCGGCGGCGGACGTCGCGGCGCACCGAGTACTTCACCTACGCCACCGGGCTGCTGACCGACGCCCAGGGGGAGCTGATCAGTTTCGCCATCCCGCTATGGGGAATCATGCTCGGCCTGGGGCCGCTGGAAATCGGCATCCTGATCAGCGCCAAGGCAGTGCTGCCCGCCTTCTTCGCCATCCACGGCGGGTCGCTCATGGACCGCTTCGGCACCCGCGCGGTGCTGGTGATCCTCGGTTCCGCCTGCACGTTGCTGCCGCCGTTCTTTGCCGCCGCCACTTGGTTTCCGGCGCTATTGGTGCTGCAAATGCTGTTGGGCATGGTGCTGTCGCTGACCTGGATGGGGTCCCAGGCGCTGGTGGTCTATGTCGGCAGGGACGACCCCGCCATGGTCGGGCGCTTCGCCTTTTGCGCGCGGATCGGCGTCATGATCGCGCCCCTGGTGGCCGGCGCGCTGTGGGATTTCACCGCGCCCTGGGTGGTGTTCGCCCTCACCGGCCTGACCGGCGCGGGTTTCTGGATCGCCGTCTCCGCCCTGCCCCCGGCGGAGCTCGGCGAGGGGCGCGAGGGGCGCGGGGAGTCCAAACCCGATGCCCGGCCGCCGTTCAGGATCGCCGACATCATGCCGCGCCTGTCGGACTACATCGGCGCCATCGGCCTGTTGGCGATCCCCACCGTGACCTTCGTCATCGTGGTGTCCTCGATCCGCCTGTCCACGGGCACCTTGCAGACCTCGTTTTACCTGGTCTACCTCAAGGAGATCGGCCTCCAGGCGACCATGATCGGCGGCTTCATGACCATCACCCAGATGAGCGCGGCGGTGGGCACCCTGCTGGCGGCGCGCCTCACCCGGGTGGTCCCCCCGGTGTGGGCCTTCCTGGTCCTGGTGTTCATCTCGGTCTTCCTGATCTATTCGACGCCGCTCTACGGCAACGTCTTGGTCCTGCTGGCCGCCGTCATCGCCGTTCGCGGCTGCGCCCAAGGGGCCTCCCAGCCGATCATGTACGGCATCCTGTCGCGCGCCGTCGGTCCCGAGATCCAGGCCACGGCCATCGGCCTGCGTTCCACCGGCAACCGGGTGGCGGCGCTGATCCTGCCGGTGATGATGGGGGCCATCGCCGAAATCTGGGGCTTGAACGCGACCTTCTTTGTGACCGGCGGCATGCTGCTGGTGATCCTCGCCGTGCTCGGCGCCTGGATCGCCGTCCACCATCCGGAGATTGCCAAGCAATGAGCGGCGACGAGGATAAAACCCAGGCCCCAGAGGGCGAGATCGCCGTCCCGCTGGGCACCCAGATCGCGGTCTACGCCACCGGCACCTTCGGCAACACCGTCAACAACGTGGTCACCGTTCTGCTGCCGCTTTGGGCGATCCATCTCAATGCCTCGCCCTTGATGATCGGCGTGATTCTCGGCTCCCGCCACCTGCTGACCATGGTCTTTTCCATCCATGGCGGCGCGATGATGGACCGGCTGGGGACGCGGCGGGTGCTGCTCTGGTTCGCCGCCATCGGCGCCGTGACGCCGTTCGCGTTCCCCATCATGCCGTGGCTGTGGGCGGTGGTGGTGCTGCAGATGCTGGGCGGCATCTCATCGTCCTTCGCCTGGATGGGGGCCCAGGCCCTGGTCGGCCAGATCATGCGGGGCAGCCCTCTTTACGCCGGGCGCCTGTCCTTCACCCTGCGCATCGGCCATTTGGCCGCGCCGCTGGCGGCGGGGATATCCTGGGACGTCTTCGGCCCCTGGGGCGGCTTCACGGTGCTGGGGATTTGGGGCCTGGGCGTGCTGTTGGCATCCCTGGCCCTGCCCAAGCCGGTGGAGACCGGAACCCGGAAAAAGCTCGCCGCCGCCGATCTCATGCCGCGCCTGTCGGATTACACCGGGGCCATGCGGATGATGGCGGTTCCCGCCATCGCCCTGGTGGTGATGGCCTCGACCATGCGCATGTCGGGCCAGGGCATGCACGGCTCGTTCTACGTGGTCTACCTGGAAGGCATCAACCTGACCGGCACCCTGATCGGCGTCATCCTATCGGTGGGCTCGCTCACCGGGTTCGTGGGCACCGTCTCGGTGGTCCCCCTGGTGCGCCGCTTCTCGGGCCATTGGCTTCTCATCGGCGCCGTCGCCGGCGGGGTGCTCAGCATCACCGTCACGCCGCTGTTGGGCAGCGTCTTCCTGGCGCTTCTATTGATGTCGGCGGTGCGCGGCGGCGCCATGGGCCTGGCCCAGCCGCTGATGATCACAATCCTGGCCCGGGCGTCGGGCCGCGACCAGGGCAAGGGGGTGGGGATCAGGTCCACGGCCAACCGGCTGGTGTCCTTCGCGGTGCCCATCATCATGGGCGCCGTGGTCGAAGTGGTGGGCCTGGAAAACAGCTTCTTCGTGATCGGCGGCATCCTCATGGCGCTGTGCGCAGCGGTGGCGGCCTATGTGCACAGGACCCCGGAACTGGGCCGGGGCCCGGATGGCTGACCGCCAAGGCGCCGGCGCCGATCACCCCGGCGCGGCGCCCGCGCACGACCCCGGCCGGGTGCCGCTCAGGCTCGAGCTCGCCATTTACGGCGCCGCGACCTTCTCCAATTCGCTCGGTTACATGGTGATGGTGGCGGTGCCGCTGCTTTTAGTGTCCCTCGGCCTATCGCCGCTGTGGATGGGGATCGTCCTGGGCAGCCGGCATCTTCTGGTGCTGTTCTACTCGATCCACGCCGGCGCCATGATGGACCGGCTGGACACCCGCCGGGTGATGCTGATGTTCGCCTGGATGAGCATCGTCCTGCCCTTCGCCTATCCGCTTCTGCCCTACGTCCTGCCCTTGATCCTCATCCAGATGGCGGCCGGCTACTGCACCTCCATCGGCTGGATCGGCGCCCAGGCGCTGATTGGCCAGGCCCTCAAGGGCAGCCCGGTGCACACCGGGCGCATGGGCGCGGTGATCCGCATCGGCGCGCTCACCGGCCCGCCGCTGACCGGCGCCGCCTGGGACCTCTATGGCCCCTGGGCGTGTTTCGCCGTCCTCGCCCTGTGGGGCGTCGGCCTGCTGGCCTCTTGCCTGGCCCTGCCCGACCGTGCGCGCGGGGGGCCGAAGCCGCGCGTCACCTTGGCCGACTTCGTGCCGCGGGCGGATGATTACCGCGCCGCGTTTTCGCTGCTGGCCATTCCCCTGGTCGCCACGGTGATCATGGTGGCCCTGCTGCGCATCTCGAGCTTTTCCATCCAGGCCTCGTTCTACGTGGTCTGGCTCGACGGCCAGGGCTATACCGGCACCCTGATCGGCGTGCTTTTGGGGGCGTATTCGCTGTTCGGCGGCGGCGCCGCGCTGGCCACCGGCACCCTGGTCAAGCGGTTCTCCGCCGTCTGGATGATGATCGCCATGGTCGCGGTGACCATCGCCGCGGTCACCGTCACCCCGGCGCTCGGCAGCACCTGGGCGCTGTTCGCCGTGGTGTCCATCAACGGCGCCGCCTATGGGCTGACCCAACCGCTGATGATCATCCTCATGTCGCGGGGCTCGGGCGCGGAACACCAGGGCAAGGCGGTGGCGCTCAGGACCTCGGCCAACCGCCTGGCGGCGACCCTGATCCCGCCGGCCATGGGCGCCATCGCCGAAATCGCCGGGCTGGAGGCGAGCTTCTACATCGTCGGCGCCACGGTGCTGGCCCTGCTGGCCGGCGCCGCCGTGTTCGCCCACAAGGTGGGCGCGGCCAAGGAGGCGTGAGCGGCGGGGCAGGTTCCAGAGCGTTCTTTCACAAAAAAAAGCAAGGCCCGAAGGCCCCGCCACAGGTCAACGACTTTCCTTGAATCTCTAGGTCACATCATAGACCGTTGCCGCCACTGCGTTCGCCGACTAAGCCCAGGCCGATGCCGCCATGAACAAGGCCATCACGAAGGCGGTGATGAGCAATCCGATCCTTTCCTTCATTATCTGCTTCATTTCGCTCTCCCCAGGACAACACGTAAAAAGCGCCGGTTCGGTCTTCTTTTCTCGCCCGCCCCACCGGCCGGATTCCTGTCCTGGTCCGGTGGGCCAAACGCGGGCCGATGACGTTGCGCGATGGGAGGGGGAAAAGCCGACCGCGCCGCCCCCAACCGAACCGCGCATGGTCCATAGGCTAGGGTGGCGGTGCGGCGTTGGCAACAATTAATCTAAACTTAACTACAATTTAAGTGAAAAATTATGTATTTTTTTAAATATTAACCATATTTATTAACTATTTCCAATTCTGTATTTTATTTACATAACCTGATTGTTTATTTCATCATAATTCCTCCCATCACCCTCCCACCCAAATCCCGCCTGGGCCGCGGCCAGGCATCCCCTCATCTCATGGCCGGCGCCATGGCCGGCGGGCGGCCAGGGAGGCGTGAAGGACAGGCCGGACCGCCGGCCACCGCCTCGGTTGATCCCGCCAAACCGGTTCCCCGGGACCGCCAAGCGCCCTACACTGGGGGCGGAGGAAACACCCGTGGCAAAAACGCCCGCTTCATCATCGGCCCCGAGCGCCGAGCCGATCCCCTTGCGCCATCAGCTGCCGGTCTACGCCGCCGGGATATTTTCCAACGGCGCGGTCCAGCTGGCCGCCGTGATCGTGCCGCTGTGGATGCTCACCATCGAGCCCTCGCCGCTGATGATCGGCATCGCGCTGGGGGCGCGGCAGGTGCTGCCGGTGCTGCTGTCGATCCACGGCGGCGCGCTGATGGACCGCATCGGCATCCGTCGGGTGATGATCTGGTTTTCCATCCTCGGCTTCGCCACGCCGATGCTGTTCCCGCTGTTTCCGTTCTTCGCGGCGGTGCTGGTGCTGCAGATGCTGGGCGGCATATCCGCCGCCATGGGCTGGATCGGCACCCAGGCCCAGATCGGCGCCATCATGGGGGGATCGCCCACCTATGCCGGACGGGTGACCTTCTTCAACCGCTTCGGACACCTGGCCGGGCCACCATTGACCGGGGCGGCGTGGGACCTGGGCGGACCCTGGGGCGGCTTCGGCTTCCTGACCTTCTGGGGTTTCGCCCTGTTCATCGCCTGCATCCTCATGCCCAAGGCCAAGGCCGGGGACGCCGGCGGCGGCACCGCGGCGGTGGCG
Organism: Alphaproteobacteria bacterium; assembly: GCA_004356985.1. Lineage (GTDB taxonomy): Bacteria > Pseudomonadota > Alphaproteobacteria > SMXQ01 > SMXQ01 > SMXQ01. Next base: position 10,445 of record SMXQ01000027.1, read on the forward strand.
GAGGTGACCTGGCGCGACGCCCTGCCCCGGGTGGGAGACTACGTTTCGGCCTTCCGGTTGATGGCCATCCCGACCATCGCCTTCGTGGTGGCGGTGACGCTGCTGCGCCATTCGTCCAACGGCATTCTCACCTCTTTCTACGTGGTCTGGTTGGAGTCCATCGGCTTCGAGGGCACCGCCATCGGCATCCTGATCTCCGTTTCCTCGATCCTCGGTTCCGTCGGGGCGCTGTCGGCGGGCCGGCTGGCGAAGATGTTCTCGTCGTACTGGGTGCTGGTGGTCAGCGTCTGTTGCGCCATCTTCCTGGTCGCCATCACGCCGTTGCTGGCGACCTTCGTCCTTTTGTTGGTGGCCTCCGCCTTGCGCGGCGGCTTCATGGGGGTGAGCCAGCCGTTGTTGATCTCGCTGTTGGCGCAATCCGCCGGCGACGCCCAGGGCAAGGCGGTGGGGCTGCGCACCACCGTCAACAGGCTGGCGATCCTGGGGGTCCCGGTGATCATGGGGGCCATCGCCGAAGTGCTGGGCATCGCCGCCAGCTTCTACGTGGTGGGCGGCTTCCTCATCGCCCTCATGGTGCTGGTCGCCTACCGCTCTCGGGCGACCTTCGCCGGGGCTTCGTGACCGGCGCGGGGGGCACCGGGCAGCCATGGCCAGGCGGCGGGATCCGCCGGCGCTTGCAAAGCGCGGGCCCGGCAGGGTTTAATACCCGAAGATGCCGGATCCGGCAGACTGGGCATCGGTGGCGCCGCGTGCCGCTGCTCGCCGGACGGCGGTGCCCACGTGAGTTCGACCGCCAGGCGGCGGCGCAGCCGGGAAGATTTCGGGCCGGGAAGAAAGGAAGAGTACCCCATGACACGCATCATCGTTGCCACCATCGCGGCCCTTGTGATCGGCGGTTCCGCCTGGGCCATGGGCCCCAAGGGCGAATACGTGGGCAGGTTCAATTACTCCTGCCCCCAACTCTTGAAGATGCACGCCGAATCGGGGCTCGAGAAAGACGGGTCCGGCGTCACCTTCAACCGTAGTTACGCGGTGATCATCGGTTGGATGGCGGGGTACATGTCGCGGGTCAACGCGACCAGGCGGGGCAAGGCGGATTTCTATGAAAACATGGCCAACGAGGCCGACTTGATCGCTAAATGGTGTGAATCCAACCAAAAATCCGACCTCATGGAGGCCATGGAGGCGCTGACCAAGAAACGCACCGCGCGGCCGAAGAAAGCCAAACCCGCCATGGCGGTGAAAAAGACCGCCCCCGTGGCGCCAGGCCCCCGGGCGAATTAGCCGAGCGCGCGCATTCGGGCTGATTCCGGCCGCCCGGACTTGGGCCGTAAAATGCTTTAGGCCATCTCAGGGGGACGCCCATGGCGCAAGAGCCCGTCCATCCGCCGCCGCGCCGGTTTCGCGCCGATCCCACCGGGGGCGATCCTAGGCTTCGGCGCAAGATGATTTATCGAAGGTCCGCCTTCGCGGCCGGGGCGGCGCTTTGCCTGTTGGTGCTCACGCCGGTCTGGAGGATCTTTTCCGGACCGCTTTCGTCCAATGACGCCCTGCTGATCATGGTCGGCCTGGCGGTCTGCTGCCTGGCCTGGATGGAGCGGCGAAAGTACCCGCGCTGCCCGATCTGCGCCAAGGGCGTGATGCGGCCCGAAGACATCGGCACGGTCCAACAAAAGCTCGGCATCGTCGACCACCCCCTGTTCCGAAAGAACGTGTGGACCCAGTGGCACCGCTGCAGCCTCTGCAGCCACCGGGAATGGGACGAGAGAGCCGACGGTTCCTGACCGCGCCGCCAGAGCGGGAAGCGCCGGGTTCAGGCCCCGAGCTCATCGCCGAGGAACGCGAAACTCCGCTGGTACGACAGGTCCGCGGCCGCGCGCTGATCGTCCGGCACCTGGGAATCGGGGGTGATCTGGGCGAAAGAGTGGCCCATTCCCTCATACCAGTGCAGTTCATGGCTCTTGCCCAGCGCCTCCAGCGCCCGGGTGAACGCCTCCACCTCGTGGCGCGGCGTCGAATGATCCTCGGTGCCGTAATGGCACTGTAGCTTGCAGTCGATCCCCTGAAGCTCGCGCTCGTCGGGGAACAGGCTCTGGTGATAGATGATGGCGGCGGCGAAGGCATCGCTGCGCGCCGCCGCCAGCAGGGCAAGCCCGCCGCCGAGGCAGAATCCCATGATGCCGAGCTTGGCCCCTTCCCCCACCCAGGGCAGGGAACGCAAGAAGGCGGCGCCGCCGATGATGCCGGCCACCGCCGCCGTGACATCCAGGGAATTCTTCGCGTGCAACCGCACGGTCCGGTCGTCGGGCAGTTCGCCGCCCATGAAATCCGGCGACAGCGCCACGAACCCGGCGCGCGCGTATCGCCGGGTGATCTCGCGCTGGATCCAGGTCAGACCCCCCATGCCCGAGAGCAGCACCACCCCCGCCCGCGCCGTGCCAACCTCGGGACGGGCAAGAAAGGCGTTGGTGTAGACGCCGCCGGTCTCGTAGCCCGCGTGCAAGGAGACGATTCTAAGGCCGTCCCCGGTCCCCGGTCCCTTGTCAGCCGCCCCAGGGTCAGCCACCCCAGCATCCCCGCCGTTGTCTCTTGCTTCGGCCATGATCCCACCCTCCTCGTGCATGGTGAGGCCAGTGTGCCCCAACCCCCTGGTCCTGGTCAAAATCGCGCGCCGCAATGGTTGGAAAAGCCGGGGCGGCGCGATAGTCTTGTCCCGGGCCGCCGCGGAAGCAGGCGCGGGCCCGAACCAGGGGTGGTCGAATCGGCCATGGGCTAAAAAAGGGACATTAGGCAAAAAATGGCGACAAAAAAAGAAATCCCGCAGATGGTGCGGCTCGACACCTACAGCCGATGGCAGGCCAATGAAGGTATTCCGGTCTACGACACCTTCTTCGTTCAGGACCTCAAGGAGCTCGAGCTCGGCCCCTGGGGCCGCACCGGTGGTCATGGCGCCTTCGTCAACCTGGAAGGCGCGGGCGATACCAACAACTGCTATGTCGCCGAGGTGCCGTTGGGCGGTTCCACCCAACCCCAACGCCACCTTTACGAAGAGATGGTCTATATCCTCCAGGGCAACGGGGCGACCACCATCTGGAACGAGGCCAACGAAAAACACACCTTCGAATGGCAGGCCGGAAGCCTGTTCGCCATCCCGCTCAACACCTTCTACCAGCATTTCAACACCTCGGGCGACACGCCGGCGCGTTACGTGGCGGTGATCAGCGCCCCGGTGGTGATGAACCTGTTTCACAATTCCGACTTCGTGTTCAACGCACCCTACGATTTCATCGACCGCTACGACGGCAGCCGGGCGTTCGACGGCGACGGCGAATTGTTCGTCAACAGCCGCGGCACCTTCAACATCTGGGAAACCAATTTCGTCCCCAATGCCGACAGCTTCGAGCTTTACAAACGGGCCAACCGGGGCGCCGGCGGCTCTTACCTCGCCTTCGAGCTGGCCCACAACACCATGGTCGCCCACATCTCGGAATTCCCGGTCGGCACCTACAAGAAGGCGCATAAGCACGGGCCGGGGGCCAATGTCATCATCCTCGGCGGCCAGGGCTTCACGCTGCTGTGGGAAGACGGAAAATGGGACGACCGGGTCAAGGTGGACTGGAAGCCCGGGTCCATCGTCGTGCCGCCGTCGCAATGGTTCCACCAGCATTTCAATTCGGGCGACATCCCGGCGCGCTACCTGGCCCTGCGCTGGGGCTCCAACCGCTATCACTACCGCCCCGGGGGGGCCGACGATTCGCGGGGATCGACGGAAACCAGCGTGCGCGACGGCGGCGGCCAGATCGAATATGAAGACGAGGATCCCGTGGTCCACCGCATCTTCGAGGAAGAGCTGAAGCGTTCCGGCGCCATCTGCCGGATGAAGGCCATGGTGTCGGGCTGCACCGGGGTCGAATTGGAAGAATAGGGGACTATCCCGTCAAATGTTTGTATTCAACCAGTTGGTTGAATACGGCGATTTTTTCCCGGCGCCAAACACTTAACGCCTCGACCCCCTGAATCGATGGAGGGCCGCGGCGCCTGCCGCGATGCAAAGTCATTTCAACCCGGACCGTCACACCCATCGCCGCGGTATCTTCGAGCAAAATCGCGCCGCCGCGCTGGATGAATGGCGCCGGATCGGCGCGTGGGAATGCTGCCCCCTCGTGATTGGCTCGATAACCGTGTGTTAATCTGATAATATTCTTATTCGTGCAGCATCAAGGTGGCCACCGCCATTGGGAGCATAAGATGCAAACCGCCGAGGGAATAAACGCGCCCAGCGCGCCACCGCAAACCTACCCGTTCGCCATCCGCCGGGTCGGCGACGCCGGCGGCGGCGAGATCTCGGGATTGGACCTGTCCCAACCGATCGGCCCGGAAATCAGGGACGCGATTTACCAAGCGCTGCTCGAACACCACATCCTGATTTTCCCCGGCCAGTCCATGACCAGGGAGCAACAGGGCCGATTCGCCGAGAACTACGGTGAATTGGAAAGCCATGTCGGGCGCCTGCGCACCACCGGAGAGCGCTACCCCATCATCAACGACATCACCAATCTGGACGCGGACGGAAAGCCGGCGGTGGAAGCCGCCAACCGCGGGCCCTATTTCTGGCACAGCGACAAATCCTACCATGCGACGCCGTCGAAGATGACCATGCTGCTCGGCATCCAGGTGCCCTCCCACGGCGGCGAAACCCAATTCGCCAATACCAAGCTCGCGTACGATGCGTTGCCGGCGGAGATGAAATCCCGCATCGACGGCCTCAGGGCGGTCCACAGTTGGGAGTCGAACCGTATCGTCGTTGGCGAGTCGCCGGCGACCGAGGAACAAATTCGCGAACGCCCGCCGGTCACCCATCCCCTGGTGTGCACCCATCCCGACACCGGCGACAAAGCCCTGTTGATCGGCACCCATGTCGACTACATCGAGGGCATGGCGCGCGAAGACAGCGAGGACTTGATGAAGAAACTGATGGACCACGCGGAGCAGCCGCGATTCCGCTACGACCATTTCTGGAAGGTGGGGGATTTCGTCATGTGGGACAACCGCTGCCTGATGCACCGCGGCAACATCGAATTTGCCATCGACGCCGAGGCGCGGGTGCTGCAACGCACGGTGATCATCGGAACCGCGCCGGTCTGAGCGGCGCCCCCAGATTGAACGCCCGGGACCGAACCGGAAAATGGACGGGCGGTCTCGGCCCAGTCGGTGAAGGCGTGCCGCGCCCGGGCGCCGGTTGGCTCATCGTCGACGGGACCGATGGTTTGCCGATGCATGCGCGGGTGAACGTCCTTGCGCTTGGCGCCGATGGGTACTTGGCAAAGCACGGCCGCCGGGGAAACCCAGCGGCCGCTTCGCTTATACGACACGTTGGCCTTGGCGGCCGGGCGGCGATGCCCGGCGCCCAAGCCCTTACTTGCACTTGATGGTCTTGGCCTGGCCCCCTTTGAAGTAGGCTATATCGCAGGTCATGCCAGCCTTCAGCGCCTTGCGCTTGACCTTCTTCTTGCCGATGTAGATCTTGGTCCGCCGGCCGACCTTGGCTTGCGCCGTCTTGCCGCCGTCCTTGAAGACGACGAGCTTGCCCTTCTTTTTGAGAGTAATGACCTGGGATTTGACCTTGGTCGGCTTGGCACGGGCAATCTTGTAGCCGGGCTTGAGGTTTGCGCGCAGCTCCGCCACCAGCTTTGGCGGCGCCGAATAGATATCCTGGACGAGCTTGGTCAACTTCTCGCCGGTGATCGGCCCCACCAGCACCCGCGCCTTTTTGGCCTCGGCCAGGTATTTGGGGTCCCTATAGGTCGCGGCATAGGCCTTGCGCAGGATGGCGACCCGGTCCTTGGGCACGCCCGGGGCCGTGTAGACCGGATAGCCCAATTCGTATTGGGCCATCTTCAGCTTGAGAAGCGCCTTCTTGTCGGGATCGGTGATTTGGTCGAGCAACAGCGGCACGCTCGCCGGCACGGCCGGGTCGGGCTTGAGGCCCTGCTGATAGAGGATGATGATCTTCTTGTCGCGCAGCCAGTCGGGATGGCGGCTGGTGATGCCGGCCCAGGCATTGGTCGCCCGCCCCTCGGTCTCGCCGCGGACCATGGCGAGGTCGATATCGGCGCCGCCGGGATAGCCGATGATGACCCGGTACTTGAAGCCGAGCAAATTCTTCAGGAAGATCGCATCGACCGTCGATGAACTGCCCATGCCCGAGGACCCGACGATGAGCTCGTACTTCAACAGGTCCTGCCATTTCTTGACCTTTGCGGTATGCCAGGCCTGGGCGACGGCGACGAAGCGCGCCGGGGCGCCGATCCAGTTGAACTTGGTCGGGTCGAACCTGACGTTCTTGCCGCGGCCCGTGTTGCCGTAGAACATCGGCGCCATGGGCACCGACATCAGCGAACCCATGGTCTCGGTTCCATCCTTGGGCGCCTGGTTGTACATGTAGTTGGCGCCGACAATGCCGCCGGCGCCGGTCTTGTTCTTGGCGAGGACCCTGGGGTTGCCCGGGATATGCCGGCCGACGTGGCGCGCGCCCAGGCGGTTCATCAGGTCGACGGAGCCGCCCGAGCCCGAGGTGATGTAGTGGATGATACGCTTGCCCTTGTAGAACGGCTTGGCCGCCTGGGCGGCGGCGTCGGGCGCCATGGCGCCCGCCATCAAGGCCAGCGCACCGGCCCCCAATGCAAATGATCTAAGTCTCATCTCTTGTTCTCCCTGTCCTGTGGTGCGGGCGGCCCGGCCTTCCGGCCTCACGACCGCTTATCCTTGACACGTGAAGATCACGCGCCGCGGCCCCTTTTCTAACCATGGGGCCGTCTTTGCATTCCCTTGGGGGAAGTATAGACGCAAGCTCCTGGGGTGGGTCAATGCCCACGGCCGCCCAGGCGGATGAGCATGAACATGAACAGCGCCGCAAGGACCAGGGGAATGAGGTTGAAAGCGAACACGAGATTGACCGCCGGGCCCACCGAAGCCGCCTCGGTGGCGTCGCCGAGCCCGGCGACGGAGGTCAGCATGCCGCCCATGGCGGCGCCGAAGGCGGTGCCGAGCGAGCGCATGGAGAGGATCGACGATCCCGTGATGCTCTCTTCCCCCGCGCGTCCGCTGGACATGATCCGGGTGACCAGCAGCACGTTATGGGCGCCGATGCCGAGCCCCATGACGAAGGCGGCAAGGGTCAACACCCAAAGAAGGGGCGATTGGGCTGAGATGGCGATGGCGCCGAGCCCGGCGAGCATCAACAGCGGCCCGGTCCCCAGCGCCAGGTTTTCGCGGCGGCCGGAATAACCGGAGACGGCAAAAGTGGCGATGGTCCACCCCACCGACACGGTGATGGCGATGAAGCTCACGAACAGCGGCGTGACGCCGTGGACGACCTGCAACAGAAGGGGCATGAAGACGTTCACCGTGGTCTGTGCCATGCCGGCCAGCGCCATGATCCAAAGGCCAAGCCCCACCGGCGAAAAAACCGACAACGCGCCGGTCGGATAAAGCCGGTTCTCGGCCCGCCGGTCGAGGCGCAGGCAGGCCACCACCAGGACCACCGAGATGGCGATCATGACCACGCGCATGGCCCCCTCGAACACCGGCCCGGCCAGGGCGACGGCGAAGACACCGCCGGTGAGCAGGCCCAGGCGCACCAAGGGAAAGCGGCCCGGCCGGCGGCTTGCCGCCTCCCGCTCCGAACCCTCGGGAAGCTTGAGCCAGGCGAGGATGGCGAAGCCCGCCATCACCGGCGCCATGGTCCAGAACGAGCCCCGCCACCAGCCGATCTCGGCGAAGATGCCGCCCACCACCGGCCCCATCAGCTGGGCGATCATCCAGGTGCCCTGGTGCAGGGCCATGATGCGCTTGCGCTGGGGTTCCGTGAACAGGCCGCTCACCAGGGCCATGCCGCCGCCGGCGATCAGGCCGCCGGCGAACCCCTGGGCCGCCCGGGCGACGATCAGGGTGCCCATATCGGGCGCCAGGGCGCAGCCCACGGTGGCCGCCATGAAAAAAAGACCGCTCACGGCGTAGCCCCGGCGCTGGCCCAACGCGGCCCACACCGGCCCCAGGCTGGCGGCGCCGATGATGGCGCCGATGGTGTACAGCATGGCCGGCCAGGCGTAGTAATCGGCGCCGCCGATGTCGGCCACCACACTCGGCATGACGATGGCGATCACCAGGATCTGCAGGGCGTAAAGGCCGACGCCGAGCAGCACCAAGATGGTGTAAATGGCGCGGCCGTCATGGAACAGTTCGGACCAACTGGCCTTGGCGATTTCCGCCCCGGCCGCGGCCGGTGGGGACTGGCTCATGGCGTGCTTTTCTCGCTCTTCTTGGGGCGCCGGGGCGCCCCTATTGGGCGGCGGATTTCCCGGGCAGGTGCCGGACGAAGACTTCCAATGACTGCCTAAGGGTGCGGTCGGGATCGACGGTATCGCGCCGTTCGGCGGCGAACGGGGTCTTTTCCAGGACCCGGTAGAGTTCCCTCGCCCCGACGTGGAAATTGGCCGTGACGCCGGCACTCTCCATGGTCTTGGCGATCTCCTTCATCTCGCCGATATAACGCGCCGAGACCGCCGGCAGCTTGGGCACCACGGCTTCCATGCGCTTATAGAACGCGGGCACGCTCATGGCCAATTCCTGGTGCAACTCATCGGCGATACCAAGGGTTTCGGCGGCCATCAGCACCGCCGTGTGCAATGCGCTGGTGCCCTTGGTGATGGCCGCGTAACACATCTTGACGGCGACCCCGTGGCCGATCTCCGGCCCGCATTGGCGGATTTCGATGCCCAGCCCGTCAAGGCCGTCCATGAGGCCGGCCTCGGGGCCGCTCA
>SMXQ01000028.1 GCA_004356985.1 Alphaproteobacteria bacterium
AATTGCGGCAGCTCGCCGTCGATGGACGAGAAATTGACGACGCCGTTGAGGATGACGAAGAGGTGTTCTTCGTCGATATGGGCGTGGAGGCCGTGGACCTCGCCCTGGTTGGGCGAATAGCAATGGATGCGGAAGGTGGAATGGTCGCCCTGGGCGAGCAGGTCGCGGGTCATGCCCTTTTCCACCAGGGGAATCTTGAGGTCGATCATCTCCGGCTTGATGTCGCGGAACTTATCGAGGTCGTCTTGGGTTACCCTTGCATCATCCATGATTGACTCTCCGATTTTGAGGGGCTGGGCCGATGTCGAGGGGCCGGGCGTGCTCAGTCGCAATAGTCGGGCGCGACCCGTTCCACCAGGCGCATGAGCGAGATCCAATCCTTGCCGCCGTTCTTGCGCCGCCCGTCGTTGGCGCGGTCCTGTTCGGCGATGTGTTCGAGCACTTCGGGCGCGATCATCACCAACTCTGATCCGCCGCTCATGGCCGCCACCTGATTGCGGCAGGCGAATTCCAGGTTGTGGTGGGCCACGTAAACGTCACCGACGCTGTCGCCGCAGACCAGCGACCCGTGATTGCGCAGCAATGCCACGCGCTTGTCGCCGAGGCTTTCGATTAGCGGCGCGCGCATGGCCATCTCGAATTCATAGCCGCCGAAATCGTGGTAGGCGATCTTGCCATGGAACCGCGCGCCATGCTGGCTGATCGGCAGAAGCCCGTGTTTTTGGGTCGCCACGCCGATGATTGAAGGCGTATGGGTGTGGAAGATGACGTTGACATCCTCCAACTCCGCGAATAGGCCGGCATGGATGATCAAACCGCCGCCGCGCAATTGCGGTGGGCCGTCCTGGCGCGGTTTCCCTTGGAAATCATATTTCTCCAGGGTCGAGGCTGTGACCTCGTCGAACAGGAAATCAGCGGGCTTGATCAGGAAGGCATCGGCTTCGCCGGGCACCCGTGCGGTCAAGTGATTGTGGGTGGTGTCGGTAACCCCGAAATGGTTCAGCAGGCGGTAGGCGGCGGCCAGCTGTATGCGGGTCTCGCGTTCGGCGTCGCTGACGCTATTGAGCAGGGAATCGCTTGCTACGGCTTGGATGCTCATCTGGCTTATCCTTCTGCTGGATGGTCGCTTGAGCGCCTCTCTCTGGGACCGGGCCCTGGGACCGGGCTCTGGGACAGAGCGCATTTTCTAATTATAGTGAAATGATATCACCAAAGGCGCCGCCCGTCACCGGGCGGGGCGGGGAGAGGCGACATGATCGAGCCCAAGGGAATCCTGCATTTCACCATCGGCGTCACCGACCTCGACCGGGCGACGGCGTTCTACCAAGATATCGTCGTCGCCACCCTGGTGCGCCAGAATCGGCGCCGCACCATGTCCTTCATGGACGCCGGCGGCGGCGACCTGTTCGTGCTCACCGCCACCGGCCGCCACGTCGCTCCCAACGGGCCCGGGGATACCGAATTCCACCATGCCTTCGTGGTCGCGCCCGAGGCGTACGACGCGGCGGTGGCGCATCTCGAGGCCAAGGGGATCGCGCTTTTGTGGCCCCAGGCCAAGGCCGAGGAAGGCCCCGACACCCGGCACAACACCTTTCCCGGCCGCCACGTCTATTTCCACGACCCCGACGGCAACGGGGTGGAGATCACCGATTGCGCCGCCGTCGCCGATAATCTTTGAGGCGCAAGGATAACCGCATCCGATACCAGTAGCGTCATGCCCGGGCTCGTCCGGGGCATCCAACAGGCGAGGGATCGGCAAGCCCGCTTGACCCCCCGGACAAGCCGGGGGGTGACGAGTTAAAGAGAAAAAGGACCCGGCGCTGGCCGGGCCCCGTCATTTTCCCAAACGCCGCGCTACTTGCAGGCGATCTTCTTGGCCCGGCTGTTGGGGCCGAGATGGGTGATCTTGCAGGTCATGCCGACCTTGATGGCCGACCGCTTGGCCTTCTTGCCGCCGATGGTGACCTTGGTGCGGCTTTTGGAGACCTTGATGGTCACGCTCTTGCCCTTGAGGTTGAACAGCACCCGGCGGCCCTTGCGCTTGACCGCCGTTACCTTGACGGTGTCGGTGAAGACCGGGTTGAGCTTGGACAGCATGGCCTCGGTCTTGCGAATAATGTCGGGATCGGTGGCGGCCAACGCCTTGACCCGCCGCTCCTGTTCCTCACCGGTCAGCGGCGTGACATCCAGCCCCTGTTTCTTGGCGCCCTTGATGAAGGCCTTGTCCTTCATGGTCGCGTTGAACGCCGTGCGCAGGGTGGCCAGGCGGCGCTCGGAAATGCCCGGGGGCGCCACCGTGGGCCGGCCGATCTCGATGTTGGAGGAATAGAAGCTGAGGATCTTGCGTTGTTCCTCGGTCTTCACGAACTTGAAGACCGATGGAATGTTGGTGCCGGGGATGGGGTTGGGCTCGAGGTTGAACAGCACGATGGCCTTGCCCGATTTGATCCAGCCGGGATGCCCGACCTTGAACGCGCCATAGGTCTGGCAGATGCCCTCGACCTCGCCGCGTTCCATGGCCAGGGCAACGTCGGTGGCGCCGGCGTAACCCTCGATCAGCTTCATCTTCATGCCGAGAAGCAAGCGCAGCACGTTGGGCGTGGTGGAGACCGCGGTGCCGGCCCCGGCGCCGCCCATCAGGACCTGGTGCTTGAACAGGTCTTCGGCCTTTTGCACCTTGGCGCCCTTCATGACGATGCACACGCGGTTGGACATTTCCGGGCTGCCGATCCAGCGGAACTTCACCGGGTCGAACCGCACCGCGGGATGATTGAGCAGCGCCCGGGTCGGCATGTTGCGGCTGATGGTGCCGATCACGGTGCCGTCCTTGGGGGCGATGTTATAGAGATAGTTCGACGCCTTGATATGGCCGCCGCCGGGCATGTTCTGGGCGATGAATTTCGGCTTGCCGGGGACATAGTCGCTCATGTGGCGGCCCACCAGCCGTGCCCAGGTGTCGTAATTGCCGCCCGGTGCGCTGCCGATGATGAACCTGATGATCTTGCCTTTGTAGAATTCCGCCTCGGTCTCGGCCATCGCCGGCGCGATCAAGCCCGCCGCGGCGATGGCGGCGATGATGATTGCTGAGTAAAAAGGCCTTCTCATGACTGCCTCCTTAAATGCGTGGGTTGCGCCGCGACGCGGCGAATAATGGGTGGGGCCGCGGCGATCGCGGGCTCAGCCCTCCACCTCTTCCAACTTGGGGGCGCTTTTTTTCTTTTCCCTGTGCGCCTTGTATTCAACGTCCTGAAAACCGTGGACCGACAGGTCGATGTTGTTGCCGTCGGGATCGGTGGTGCGGGTTTCCGCGTACGGCCTGTTTTTCGGGCGCTGCACCGGCGGGCCGATATTCCAGTCGGCCAGGCGGCCGGTGATCTCGTCCGCGTCCTCGATATGGAAGCCGAAATGATTGATGCCGCTGGGCTTGCCTTCGGCCTTGTTGAGAAGCAGCGCCATGTTGATGGTGCCGTCGGTCAGGTAGACGCCGCCGCCGCTCTTGGAGCGGTGGATGATCTCCATCTCGAACACGTCCACGTTAGAACTTGGCGAGCTCGCTTGGATTGGTGGTGATGATTGCGATATGCCTGAGTTTGGCCATGTCATCCTCCCCTGTGGCCTGTCCGGTCTGCGCCGGTTTTCCGATGATTCGGATTATTTGAGAAATGCCGCCACGAGCTTATCATCCCCCCTAGGGGTTGGCAAAGGACCTTGGCCCCGCAACCAGGGCCCACAAGGGCCGGTGTTTAGAGCATTTTCCAGTCAAATTGGTTCAATTTGATGGGCCCCACCGCGGGCCGGGTGCTTTTCCCCCAAGGCGTCGTTGCGTATCTTTGCCGATGCCCCGCATCGTCGTGCGGATGCACGCTTCGCATGTCGTGCGGATGCACGCTTCGCATGACATGCGACACGCGCCTAGCTTTGGGGGAAAATCATCCCGGTCAAATGGTTCAATTTGACTGGAAAATGCTCTAAGGGAGGAACCATGGCCGAGACCACCACCGTCACCGCGCTGGCCGCCGCCGTCGCTGCCTTCGATCCGGAATCCCTGTCCGATGCCGTCATCGAACAGACCACGCTGTTGGTGCTCGACACCCTGGGCTGCGCCATCGCCGGCGGCGGCGTGGATACCGTGGAACAGGTCCGCCGCATGGCTGGGAAGGTGGGCGGCGCGCCCCAGGCGACGTTGATCGGCGGCAATTCCAAGAGCTCGGTGCTCAACGCGATCCTGGTCAACGGCGCCATGGTGCGGGTGCTCGACCTCAACGATTACAGCATCTTTGAGGGCAAGGACGGCGCACCGGTGATGGGCGGCCACCCATCGGACAACATTCCCGTCGCCCTGGCGCTCGGCGAATGGCGGCGGGCGACCGGCCGCGAGGTGATCGGTGCGGTGGTGCTGGGCTATGAGATCTTCGCCCGCTTGAAGGACCTGATCACCCACCGGGGCCAGTTCGACGGCACCAGCGTATCCGGCATCGCCGTTCCCGCCATGGCGGGGGTCCTGATGGGCCTGGGTCCGGGTCCCCTGGCCCATGCCATCGCCTTCGGCGCCGCCCGCTGCATGGCGCCGCCGCTCATGCGCCGGGGCCAGATTTCGTCGGGCAAGTCGCTGGCCAACGCCTTGATCGCCCAGTCGGGCGTGCTTGCCGCGCTGCTCGCCGCCGAAGGGGCGACCGGTCCGCTGGAGGTTCTCGATCACCAGCTCGGCGTGCGCGCCATGTTCATCGACGATGCCGACCTTTCGGTCCTTAGCGCCCCCTTCGACGGCGCCCAGGCGATCCTCGCCAACCACGTCAAGGCGTACCCTTGCGTCGCCACCGGACAGGCCGCGGTGGCCGCCGCCCTGCAACTCCACCACCAGGTCAAGGGAAGGACGCAATCGATTGCCAAGATCGACATCATCATGGCCGACTACGCTTACGTCCGGGGCCAGCAGACCGACCCGGGGCGCAGCAATCCCCAGTCCCATGCCGCCGCCGATCATTGTTTCCCCTTTACCGTGGCGGTGGCCCTGACCGACGGCGAAATGACGCCGCGCCAGTATGACAACCAACGTTGGTTCGACCCTGAGATTTGCGCCCTGATGGAGCGCACGAATATGGGCAACGACGCGGCGCTGAATCAAAAGGCGCCCTATGCGTTCCCCTGCCGGGTCGAGGTCACCATGCGCGACGGCGCGCGCCACGCCGCCGAGGTGCCTTATCCGCCGGGGTTTTCAAAGGGCCGGCTTTCGCGCGCCGAGGTCATCGATAAGTTCGAGGCCGTCACCGCGCCGATGATCGGCGATGCCCGCATCGAGGCCATCAAGGCGCTCGCCCTCAGGCTGGATGAGTTGGCAAATGTGGACGAACTGATGGCGGCGCTGTCCGACAGGTTCGCCTAAATTCCGGCATGGACATAAAGTGCCCTAGCGTCCGCCATGGACACGTGGCCGCCTTTGTCCCATTATTTTGCCGCCAACCATAATAGGAAAAAAGTCGGGGAGGGCATGAATGGCGGAAAAAGAGACTTGTGACGTCATCGTCATCGGCGGCGGCAGCGCCGCCTTCGAGGCGGCGGTGTCGGCGCGCCAATCGGGCGCCGAAAAGGTGGTCATGGTCGAAAAAGCGCCCGAGGCCGAATATGGCGGCAACGCCCGGTTTTCGCATACCGGGTTTCGCTTCTGCCACGACGGCAAGGATGAGATCCGCGCCTTCATTCCCGATGTGGACGCCGAACTTTTCGCGGCCATGGAGATCAAGCCCTATACCGAGGAGGAATTCCTCGGCGACCTCAACCGGGTGACCGAGGGGTTGATCGACGAGGACCTGGCGGCGGCTTTGACCGCGGAGTCCAATGCCGCCGCCCATTGGGCGCTGGCGACCGGCATCAAGTGGATCCCCGAGAAATACGCCACCGTCGATGGCCGCCACCACTTCGAGCCGGGGCGGGCGATCCAGACCCTGGGCGGCGGCAAGGGGCAGCTCGGCCAATGGCGCGAGATCGCCGCCGGGCTCGGCATCGATCTCCGCTTCGATTCCAGGGTCGGCGCGGTCTACGGCACCGACCGGCGCATGGAGGGCGTCCGCGTTTCGTCGGAAGCCGGCGAATACGACCTCATGGCCAACGCCACCATCGCCTGCGCCGGCGGGTTCCAGGCGAACCCGGAGATGCGCGCCCGCTATTTGGGGGAAAACGCCGACCTTTTGAAGGTGCGCGGTTCCAAGCACGACACCGGCGAGGTCCTGGCCATGATCATGGGCCTAGGCGCCAAGGCCACCGGCCACTGGCAAGGCGCCCACCAGACGCCCATCGACGCCGGCGCGCCACGGTTCGAGACCCCGGTGCGCGAAGACGGGCGCGGCAACGCCATGAACCGCTACGATTATTGCCACGGCATCACCGTGAATTCCCTGGGCCGGCGGTTTTTCGACGAGGGGGAAAGCTTCCATTCCTACACTTATGCCAAGACCGGGCGCGCGGTGCGCTCCCAGCCCGGCAACATCGCCTATCAAATTTTCGACCAGAAGGGCATCGCCATGTTCCGCCATGGCCCCGATTTCCCCGCCACCTTCGAGCAAGCGGGCACCATCGAGGAACTGGCGGCCAAAGCCGGCCTGAACCCCGAAATCGTCGCCCATACGGTCACCGAGTATAACCACGCGGTGGCCGACGACGTGCCTTTCGATCCCTCCAAACTGGACGGCAAGTGCACCACAGGCATCACCCCGCCCAAGTCCAATTGGGCCCAGAAGATCGACGCGCCGCCGTACCGCGCCTATCCGGTGTCGGGCGGTATCACCTTTACCTTCGGCGGCCTCGCCGTCAACACCGAGGCCGAGGTCTTGAACACGTCCAACCAGCCGATCCGCGGGCTCTATGCTTCGGGCGACATCATCGGCCTGTTCTATCACAACTACCCGTCGTGCACCGGCCAGACCCGGAACCTGGTGTTCAGCCTCAAGGCCGGCGCCAACGCGGCGGCCCTGGGGAACTGAGGGCCGATCACCGGCTGCCCGCAGGGGAAAATTGGAAAGAGAGGGCCCATGGCCGATGTGATCGAGAAGGTCGAGACCTATTGCCTGGAACTGCCCTACGCCCAGGTGGTGCATTTCCATTCGGTGACCGAGGATAGGGGCCGCTACCTGATCATCCGCCTGGTCACCGCCAACGGCGCCGAAGGAATCGCCGAGAGCATCTGCCGCCCGGCACAGACCGGCGACACCCCGCAAGAGTTGGCGGCGGACGTCATCAAGCACCTGGAGCCCATGATTCTCGGCGCCGATGCTACCGATGACGGCGTATTCGCGGCCGTGGCGGAATCCCAGGCACCGATCGCCGCGCGGGCCATCGTTGACGTGGCGCTGTGGGACCTCAAGGGCAAGATCCTGGGTCAGCCGGCCTGGCGGCTGCTGGGGCCGGGCCCCGCGGCGCCGGTGCCGGTGGCCTGGATCGTCCACGGCAACACCGTCGCCGAACAGGTCGCCGAGGCGGTGAAAGCCATCGATGTGCGCGGCTTTTCCGCGCTCAAGCTGAAGACCTGGAAGAAATCCATGGATGACGTGGACATGGTCCGTGCGGTTCGCGAGGCGGTGGGCCCCGACCGCGTGATCTGGGTCGATGCCAACGGGTCCTACACCCTGGACGAGGCCCGGGCGGTGTTCCCCCACATGGCGGAACTGGGGATCGCCTTTATCGAGGACCCGTGCGTGTACGATGATTACGCGGCCATTGCGGCGCTCGCCCGCGACCTGCCCATCCCGGTGCTCGGCGACAAGCCCTGCCAGCGGTTCTCCGACGCCCAGGCGCTGATCGAATCGGGCGCCGCCGGGGCTCTCAGCGTCAAGCCCAGGCGCACCGGGATCACCGAGGCCCTGGCGATCATAAACCTCGCCGAGGAGGCGGGCGTGCCGGTGGTGATCGGCACGGATTCCGAATCGCGCATCGGTTCCCTGGCGCGCATCCATCTGCGCGCGGCGATGCCTTCCCTGGCGCCCTGGCCGACGGAAACCCACTTCTTCGGCAAGCTGGCCGATGACGTGTTCGCGGGCGAATTCATCTTCGAAAACGGCTGCATCACGGTGACCGACGCGCCCGGTTTCGGCGCCGGCCTGGATTTGGCGAAACTGATGAAAATGGCGGCCTAATCGATACCGGCCTAATCGACACAAGCCCAATCGACACAAGCCCAATCGACACAAGCCCAATCGACACAAGCCCAATCGACACAAGCCCAATCGACACAAGGGAGTACGCGCAAATCATGCTCTACGATTCCGAGGCCGGTGATTTCACCATCACCTTCGGCGGTGACACCATGCTGACCCGGCGCTTGGCAGTGTATTCCGAGCCGCGCTTCACCGCCCTGGCGAAACTATTCCGCGATGCCGATGTCGGCTTCGTGAATCTCGAGGGCAGCACGCGGAACTGGGACGAAGGCGTCCCCGGCATCATGCGCGGCACTTACATGACGACGCCGCCGAGCTTGCTGGAGGATCTCAAGTGGTTCGGCATCGACATGGTTTCATGCGCCAACAATCATGCCTTCGACTACGGCGCCGAGGGCATGATGGCGACCAGGAGGCATCTCGATCACACCGGAATCGTGCATTCCGGAAGCGGCGCCAACCTGGCCGAATCACGCTCGCCGGGTTATCTGGAGACGCCCAACGGGCGCGTCGGACTGGTTTCGGCGACCGCCACCTACCGTGAATGGAACGCCGCCGGCGCCCAGCGCCGCGACATGCCGGGGCGTCCCGGGATCAACCCCCTGGCCAACACCAAGACCCACCGCGTCGATGAGAAGGCCTTTGCCGAATTGCGCCGCATGAGCAAGCGTTTGGGGTTCGATCTAGAGAAAACCCGGGCCCGGGGACATTTTTATTCCGACAAGGAAGTGCCGCCCGACGCGGCGGACAGCCTGGAAATATTCGGCGCGCGAATCGAGAAAGGCAAAAGTTTCGCGACCCTATACCATGCCGACGCCGACGATCTCGCGGAAAACCTGCGCTGGGTGCGCGAAGCCCGGCGCCAGGCCGATTGGGTCATTTTTTCCCTGCATTTTCACGAATTCGGCGGCAAAAGCCTGGCCCAGGCCAAGACCCGGACGGAACTCCAGGAACCGGCCGATTTTGTCATCGGCGTCGCCCACGCCGCCATTGATGCCGGGGCCGATATTTTCGTCGGCCACGGGTCCCATATCCCGTTGGGCGTCGAAATTTACCAGGGCAAGCCGATCCTCTACAGCGCCGGCAACATGATCTTCCAGAACGAGACCGTGCAGTTCTTCCCCGATGAGGCCTATCGCCGTTTCGACCTCGGCCCCGACGCGACGCCTTCGGACTTCCTCGATGCGCGGACCAATGGGGGAACCAAGGGGCACGTCGCCCATGAAGGATTCTGGGAAAACGTCGTCATCAATTGCTCGTTTCGCAAGGGCCGGCTTGCGGAAATCCGCGTCTATCCCATCGATCAGGGTTTCGGGCGCCCCTTGCCCCAGCGCGGCCGCCCCATGCTGGCCCAAGGCGCCGTCGCCAAACGGGTGCTCGCCCGCATGGCCAAGATATCGAAATTCTACGGCACCGATATGCGGATCGCCAACAACACCGGAATCATCAAAGTCGGCGGTCAGCGCCGCAAGCGAAAATCGCCCGCCCGCAAATCAGGTTTATAGCCAAGGAGGAACCATGATCCGCGTTGCCTATTGTATCGGTGAATATCCCGAGGTGGAGCGCAAGCGCCGCGCCGACGTGGCGCTGTCCTATGCCTCCCAAGAGGTCGAGGTGGGCATCATCCCGGTCGGCGCCAGTCCCTATCTCGGGCTTGGCCCGGCCGAGATCCAGGGCGTCCATCCCATCGTTCACAAGGCCTACGTCCAGGCCGAAAACGAGGGTTATGACGCGGTGGTGCCCCTCGGCATGCTGGACCTCGGCGTCGATGGCGGGCGCTCCTTGGTGGATATCCCGGTGGTCGGGCCGGCCTTGGCGTGTCTTCACGTGGCGGCGTTGGTGGGCGAACGGTTCGGCCTGATCTGTTACCAGGCCACGGCGATTCCCAGGCACCGCGCCCAGATTCGCGCCTACGGCATGGAAAACTGGATCGCCGGTTACCGCACCGTATCCATGGCGATCCGCGACATGACCGGCAACCGCGACGAGATGACCGAAACCTTCGTTGCCCAGGCGCGCGAACTGATCGACCAAGAGGGCGCCGACGTCATCATCCCCCACGGCATCAGCCAATGCCCGGTCCACATCAAGCCCGATTGGCTGTCCAAGGAATTGGGCGTTCCGGTGGTCGAAGGCATCGGCGCGCCGATCCGGGTGGCGGCCATGCTGGCCGGGCTCGGCCTCAGCCAAAGCCGGGTGCGGTGGCCCAAATCGAGCCTCCCCGAAGGGGCCTGAACGCTACTTTACTCCCCGGCGCCTGCCCCCTGGGCCTGGGCGCTGAAATCCTCGTAGGACAGGTCGGCGCGCGGGTAGGTGAGGGGGCTGTGGGCGAGGCCCAGGCCGACGCAGGTTTCGGCGAAACGGATGGTGATCGACTTGGTGTTGAGCACCGGCACGCCGGCGCCGGCCTGAAGATCGGCGGGATCGACGATATAGGGAATGATGGCGCCGCCCAGCGGGATGATGCATTCGGCGCCGGTCTCCGTGACCAGGCCCTTCATGACGCCGATGGCGGTCTCGGTGATCTCGTCCCGCCGGTCGGCGATGTCGGTGCCGTAAATCCCCACCGGCCGGATATCGGTGATCATGCGGTCCATGCCGTAGCTCCGCGCCAGCCGCCAAGTATAGGGCACGTGGGAGGCGAGGGGCACGGTGAGGCCGATGCGGTCGGCGAGGGTGGCGGCGGCGTGAAGGGTGGTGCGGAACGGCCCCAGTACCGGGATGCCGACCACCAGCCGGCCGCCGTCGACCCCGGGGTCGAAGGTGTTGGACTGGATCACCGCGTCATAACCAGCTTCCGCCGCCCACATGATTTTGCGGATAAGCGCGGGCAGGTCCATCATGTGATCGAGCCCGTTGAGCTTGTTTTGCCCGCCGATCACCTCTTCGATCCTGGATCCGGGGAAATCGTCGGGAAAACAGATCTCGATCTTGGTGCCCGGCGAGGCGTACCCGTTGAGCAGCTTTTCGATGCGGGAAACGTCGTAAATGGCGGCGTTGCGCGGTGCCTTGTTGAGAAACATGATCTTCATGGCCGGCCTCTCCCTTGTTCGGCGGCCCGGGAAAACCCAGTCTTTGCACCGCCCATTTTATGTGATTATTTCCTGTCCAAGCCCAAACGGGACTTAAGCTGGTGATTTATGCCCGCACTGGGCGGTCCTTGTCCAGCCACGGCGGTGATCGGGCGGGCGTCAAATAACGAGAAAAGTCGAGGGAGGAACCATGGCCGACAAGAATAGGGAAACCAAAGCGCTCTCCAGCATCGAGCAGGTCGCGGCTTTGCTGGACCCACGCAATGTGGTGCTGGTGGGGGCATCGGATCGGCCGGGAAGCTGGACCACGCGGGTATGGCGCAACCTCAAGCGCTACAATTACGGGAAACCGGTGTATCCGCTCAATCCAGGGCGCGACCAGATCTGGGACGTCAAGTGTTACAAATCCATGGCCGGCCTTCCCGAGGCGCCGGACCATTTGGTGATCCTGGTGCCCGCCAAGGCGGTGGCTGGCGTGCTGCGTGACGGCGCCGCGGCGGGGGCGCGCAGCGCCACCGTGTTCTCTTCCGGGTTCGATGAAATCGGCAGCGACGAAGGCCGCGCCTTCGGCGACCAATTGCGCGCCGCCATCATCGATACTGGCTTGGCCGTGTCCGGCCCCAATTGTCTCGGCAACATGGCGGCGGCGGGTTCGCTGGTGACCATGCCCGACGACCGGCCCCAGGTCTTGGAACGCGGCCCGGTGGCCATCGTCGGCCAGTCGGGCGGTCTCGCCATGGCCATCAAGCGCACCCTGGAGGAACGCGGCATCAACACCGGCTACATGGTGACCAGCGGTAACGAGGCGGGGCTGACCACCGCCGACTACATCCGGTTTTTCACCGCCGATGAAGACACCAGGGTGATCATCTCCTACCTGGAGGCGATCCACGACCGCGAGGGCTTCCTCGACGCTTGCCGGGCCGCGCGTGGGGCTGGCAAACCGGTGGTGGTGATGAAGCTCGGCACGTCCGAAGAAGGCCGCAGCGCGGCTCTCGCCCATACCGGCGGCCTGGCCGGGTCCATCGCCGCCTTCGATGCGGTGGCGGGCGCCGCGGGCGCGATCCGCGTCGGCACCCTCGACGACGTGGTGGAGGTGACCGAATACCTGCTTCATGCGCCGCTCCCCGACGGCCCCGCGCTCGGCGCCATCACCTTCTCCGGCGGGCTCCGCGGCCTGATGCTGGACGCCGCGGAAAGGCACGGGCTTCGATTTCCGCCCCTGTCCGATAAATCGCAGACCACCTTGGAGGGCATGCTGGGCGCCGGAAGCGCGGTGGGCAATCCCCTCGATGGCGGCTTCGGCGTGCTGACCAGCGCCGAGACCTATCGCCGCGCCATCGAAGTGGTCCTGGACGACCCCAATATCGATATCCTGCTGCTTCAGGAAGAGCTGATGCGCGAACCGGGTAGCACCCGCAAGGAGGAATATCTGCGCATGGTCGAGGGGATGGCGGCCGAGGCCAAGAAGCCCATCGCCTATGTCTCGATGATTTCCTACGGTCTTACCGAGTTCAGCCGCGGCCTGCGGGCCGAGCTTCCCCACCTTGCCTTCCTGCAGGAGACCGACAAGTCGCTGAGGACGTTCAAATCGGTGGCGGATTACGCGGCGATCCGCCGGCTGGGTGAAGTTTGCATGGGTGCCCCCAGCGCCGAGGAGTCGGCCGCGGCGGCGCGGGTGCGCGAAGCCGCCGCCGGGGCGGTGCCCGGCGACCCCCATGCCCTGAGCGAGCCCGATTCCAAGGCCCTGCTGGCCGCCTACGGCATCGAAGTGCCCACCGAGGCAGTGGTGGGCAGCGCCGGCGAAGCGGTAAAAGCGGCGCGCGATTTGGGGCTTCCGGTGGTCCTGAAGGCGGTCTCCGCGGCGCTTCCCCACAAGACCGAGGCCGGCGCCGTGCTGCTTGGCCTGGCAGACGAGGACGCGGTTCGCACCGGCTACCATTCGATCATCGACAACGTCGCCAAGGCGGTGCCCGGGCTGACCCTGGACGGCGTGCTGGTGGCCCCCCAGGTCTCGGGCGGTCTCGAACTGGTGCTGGGCATCAACAACGATTCCGAAGTCGGGCCGGTGGTGATGTTCGGCCAGGGCGGGGTGGGCCTTGAACTGTACGGCGACGTCGCCTTGGCAGACCCCAATCTCGACTTGGCGCGGGCGGCGGCATTGGTCGCCAAGACCAAGGCGGCGACGCTGTTGGATGGTTTCAGGGGCGGGCCCGCCTATGATCGCGACGCGGTCCTGGCCGCCATCGTGGCCATGGGGAGAATCGCCCGCGACCTGGGCGACGTGATCGAGGCGCTCGACGTCAATCCCTTCGTCGCCCTTCCGGGCAATGGCGGCGGTTTGGCGTTGGACGGCCTGGTGGTGGTGCGCGGGGGATAGCCGGGCCATGGGCGGGGCCAACCACCTGGTCGACCAGATCCGGGCGGCGATACCGTCGCCCGCCAAGACATTCGCGGAAACGCCGGCGGGGACGCGTTTCAGTTACGGCGATCTGTTCGGCCTTTCGGCGCGCTATGCCCATGTCCTGGTGGATCTTGGATTGCGGCCCGGCGACCGGGTCGCCATGCAGGTTCAAAAGTCGATCCCGGCGCTGGTGCTTTATCTGGCGACATTGCGCGCCGGCGGGGTGTTCCTGCCGCTCAATCCCGCCTACACGGCGCAGGAGATGGGCTATTTCCTGGGCGACGCGGCGCCCCATGTGCTGGTCTGCGACCCGGGCGCCGCGACGGACTTGGCCGAGGCGGCGGCGGCGGCGGGCATCGGCCATGTGGAGACCCTGGACCAGGAGGGGAGGGGCACCATGGCCGATCGGGCGGCGGCGGCGGAAACGGAATTCATCGATCTGCCCCGATCGGGCGACGACCTGGCGGCCCTCCTCTATACCTCGGGCACCACCGGGCGTTCCAAGGGGGCGATGCTGAGCCATGAAAACCTCGCGTCCAACGCCCGCGCCCTGGTCGAGGCCTGGCGGTTTGGCGCTGACGACGTGCTGCTCCACGCGCTCCCCATCTTCCACACCCACGGGCTGTTCGTCGCCACCAACGTGGCCCTGTTCTGCGGCGCGTCCCTGCTTTACCTGCCGCGGTTCGATGTTGATGCCGTCATCGGTGGCCTTGCCCGGGCGACGGTGATGATGGGGGTCCCCACCTTCTACGTCCGGCTTTTGGCATCGGCCGCCCTGACACGGAAAAGCACCGCCCACATGCGCTTGTTCATATCCGGCTCGGCGCCCCTGCCGGCAGCGGTCCACCGCGAATTCGAGGCGCGGACCGGCCATGCCATCCTCGAGCGCTACGGCATGACCGAGACCAGCATGAACACCTCCAATCCCTATGACGGGGAACGCCGGCCGGGGACCGTGGGGCCGCCCTTGCCCGGGGTGGATATCCGCATCACCGAGCTCGGCAGCGGTGCAACCCTGGCCCGCGGTGCGGTGGGGATGATCGAGATCAAGGGCCCCAACGTGTTCGCCGGGTACTGGCGCATGGCGGAAAAGACCGCCCAGGAGTTTCGCGGCGACGGCTATTTCATCACCGGGGACATGGGGCGGATCGACCCCGACGGCTATGTTTCCATCGTCGGCCGGGAAAAGGATTTGATCATCACCGGCGGACTCAACGTCTATCCCGCCGAGGTGGAGCGCGAAATCGACAAGATCGGAGGGGTCGGCGAATGCGCGGTGATCGGCGTGCCCCATGCCGATTTGGGCGAAGCGGTGGTGGCCGTGCTGGTCTTGAGCCCGGGCGCGGAACTGGCGGCCGACGATATCGGCGGCGCGCTGGCCGGGTCGCTAGCCGGATTCAAGCGGCCCAAGGCGGTCTTTTTCGTCGACGCGCTGCCCCGCAACGCCATGGGAAAGATCGAAAAGGCGCGGCTCCGGGAAATCCATCGCCGGGCCTTCGGCGGGGGAACCGGCAAGCGGGCCACCTTTAAAGGGCCGCCCACGCCGTAAATCGAATTGCTAAAGCCCTATTTCCACCAGAAACTGCGCCTCGGCCGCAACTTGGCGGTGGGCGATTTTGGCACCCAGTATAAATTGATGAACTGATATTTTTTTAAAGCATATTTTTTTCCATCAGCCGTCGTTAACTCCACCATTAAGGCTTCGTATGCCGTTGGAACGTCGACGATAATTTCCCCCGTCCAACCAATACGCAAAGGCGTCTTCGTGATGAGAACGCGCTCTTCATGTCGGGCGAGACATTTCTGCTTGCCCCACACCTTGCCCAAAACACGGGCTTTGACACCCCTCAAAAGCGGTCTGCTTATGAGAACCACGCATGCTTTTTTCGCCGTCCACTTGGCCTTGTCGACTTCCATCCGGCTGGCTTCACAGCTTTGGGTTCGCCTTGGCCTAAATCCCTCCGGCGTTCTAATAAGCGGGCACGTGCCCTTGGTATTTCCCTCGGGCCGGTTGTAAGGGTATGGTTGCCGGCAGAGGACATCACAATATTCGGTTTGGTAGTAGGCGTTCCAATTGACTATTTTATATTCAATAGACCGCTTATCGATTTCGCAGTCTCTATCCGCCCTCAGGCAAATTTGTTTTTTCCCGTTTTCACTTACCGACGTCATCGAATCCTCGACCGGCTTGAGATCCCTGACATCTGAATAGTTATTGGTCCAACGGACGCCAAAAACCCGAGCGTAACCCATATGGTTCGGCAGCAACGACAACGCCACCGGATAGGTACGTTTCTCTGAATCCTTACTAAAAAGTTTCTTTAGTCTATTTTCCGAGTCTTTATCGAATAATTTTTCGACTCTTTTCAATATGGAAATTTCCTCTTCAATAATTAGAGTCACGGTTATATAATTTATTTCTTTAGACGCTTTTGGCAGGTCGGTTCGTGGAATATTAAATTCAACCCATCCTTCCGCGCTACGAGAAGGTGACAGGGGAACGCCATCTTCTGTTACCTTGAGAGCAAGAGTGACGCTGTCCAGTTGGTTGCCAGAAACCCTAATACGTATTTGTCCATCCGCATAACTGGGTTCGACAACACGTGGAAAGAACTTGATGGGCGATGGGGGGGCGGCAACGAACAAGGAACTGTTTAATGCGGCAGATATTCTTTTAATATCCTTATTATTAGTCTCAATAAGTATTGCTAATTCAGATCGTAGCTCTTTTAATTTTGAGTCGACTCGTTTAAGCAGGGCTATCTTTTCAGGACTTAAGTTCTTGACGGTCTCTTTCATTGATCCCCGGAGTTCTTTCCGCAACAACCAAATGTCGCCCTGGAGAACCGCATCTGCGAAAAGAAACTTTCGACCGAGCGCTTTCTCCATGCCTCCTAGAACTCTTTTGAAAGAAGAAGCGGTGGATTCGATGACATCCCCGACCTTAGACAAGGGGCTAACATCTGCTGAGGGTTGTGTTGGCCATAGGAGGAAAAAAAGACCGACGCATAAGGAAATGCGGCTCAGAGAGTGAAGAGGTCCTCTCGCGGATAACGCCATATTCATTTCTTTACCAGCCCTTTTCCTGGACAATCAATAGATCTTTGGTTTCAAATTCAGGACAATTCAACATCTTATGATGGGTTCGCACAACTCCTTTGAAGGAGTGACCGAAGCATCGTCGAAGACCGTAATGGTGGACGCGCCACCAACGTTGAACCGCCGCTCGGATTCCGTCGACAGGGTGGCCATGACGGGTGCATCGGGTGTGGAGGCCCAGCGGACAAGGCGAGGGGGAGAACCATGAAAGCGATCCAGATCAAGGAATACGGCGAACCGGAGGTATTGGTCCTGCGCGAGGTGGCGGACCCGGTGGCGGCGGAGGGGGAAATCGTCGT
>SMXQ01000029.1 GCA_004356985.1 Alphaproteobacteria bacterium
GACGGCGGCGGCGAGGACGAGGAACACGAAGAGCCGGGGCATCGCCGGCTCAGGGCGCCCGGGCGGCGCGGCCAAGACGCCGGGCGATCATCGCGTCCAACTCTTGGGCCAGCGCGTCGGCCTCGAGGCGCGCCGCGGCATCCCGGCGCCAGGCGGCGACGGCGGAGCCTTCGGCGTTGGAAAGCGCCGCCAGGGCGCCCGCCACGTCCCCCGCAGCCAGGGCGCGAAGCGCCGCCATGCGGGCGCCATCCCAGGCCGCGCGCCCGGGCGCGGGCACCTCGCCGACCCGGCGGATGACCACCAGTTGCGACAGGCGCCGGGTCACCTGATCCCACAACCCGCGCTCGGCGCGGGGGGTGCCGGCCGGCTTTGGGACGGCCGCGCCCACCGGCCCGGGCAGGGCCTCAAGGCGGGCCGCCAGCGCCGAGTTGCCCGGCACGCCCTTGGCCGCATAGCCGGCCAAGGCATGGAGCCGTGGGGCAAGCGCGGCGCCGGAATCCGATTTCGCCAGCGCCGCCCGCGCGGCGGCGGCCAGGACGCCATGGGGCACGCCCCGCCGCAGCGCCCCGGCCAACGCCAGCAGGACGAGGCCGCCCGCCCCATCCGACGCCACGGGGGCACCTTGGAGGCGGTCCTCCATGGCCTTCAGGCCGCCCGTCATGGCGGCCAGGCGCCGGTCCATGGCGGCCAGCGCGGCGGCGGTCGCCCGGCCCCGGCCGGGCCGCGCCTCAAGCGCGGCGAGGCGCCGTTCAAGGGCGGCCAGGCCGGTCGCTGCGTCGGGGCCGGCCACGGGGACGGGGGCCGACTTGAGGGCGGCGAGGCCGGTGCCCAAGCGGGCCAGGGATGCGTCAAGCGCGGCCAGGCGATCGGCCAGCTTGGCCCATCGGGCGGCATCGCCGGCGCGCGGCGGCGCGGCAACCGGCGGGGACGGCGCGGGCCCGGCAATCAATCGGCCCAAGCGGTCCCGGGCGGCGGGCCAGGCGAGGACCAGAGCGGCCACGATTGTAATGGCGGCGAGGGGGCCGAGAAGCCCCATGGGCAGGCGCCGGCGCGCACCGGAACCCGAAGGCGGCGGCGGCGGCGAGGAAGACCCGCCGCCCGAATTGGGCCCGGCGGCGGGCTTGGCCCGGGTCTTGGCCGTCGGGGCAGACGCGGCGGCGGATTTGGCCGGCGGCTTTCTAGCCGGCGGATTTTTCGCTATTTGCGGCTTGCGTTTCGCCCTGCCCTTGGCGTCGTCCTCGGCCATGGATGTCCCTCAGTTTCCTTTCATGGCCTTGGCCAGCGCCGCCAGGAGAGCCTCTTGAACGGGCGCCCCCGCCACCTCGACCGCGCCCCAGGGAAGGGCGGCGGCGGCGGCGGCGACCGCCGGGCTCAACGCCACCAGGCACATTTCTCCGGCCCGGGGCGCGAGCTTGGCGGCGGTCATCAGATTAACAAACAGCGCCGCCGTTCGGGGAGAGAATATCAGCACCGCGCCGATGCCCTTGGCCTCGATTTCCCGGCAAAGGGAAGCGGACAACGCCTGGGCGGCGACCGCCTGGTAGAGGACGGCGCGCCGGGCATCGATGCCGGCGCCTTGCAGCGCGCCCATGAGGTCGCCCGCCCGGTCGCTCCCCGCCACGTGGAGCACCGCGCCGGCGCCGCTCGGGCAGGCGCCGATGATCAGCCGGGCCAGGCCGGCGACGTCGCCATGGGCGCTGGTCACCTCGGTAAACCCCGCCGCGCGCGCGGCGCAAGCGGTCGCCGGACCCACGGTGAAGACGGCCAAGCCCCTGTCCTTGGCGTCCGGCGCGCAATGGGCGAGGGCGCGGACCCCGTTGGCCGAGGTGAAGGCCAAGGCCTGCAGGCCGGAGAGATCGGCGCCGGCGCCTTGGAGATTGCGGATGCGGAGAAGGGGTTCGACCAGGACCGTGAATCCACCGGCCTCCAGCGCCCGGGCGAGGGGCGCCGCGTCGTCGGCGGGGCGGGTCACCAATACGCGCCGAAGCAAAGCGTTCACGCCCCGGCCAGCGCGGCGAAGAAGGCATCCCCCGCCTGGGCGCGCAGGTCCAAGGCCGCAGCGCGGCCGAGCGCCGCGGCATCCCCTTCCGGCCCGGCGCCCGCGGCATCGAAGCGCGCGCTGCCGTCGGGCGCGACCACCCGGGCGCGCAGGGTCAAACGCCCCAGCCCATCGAGACGGGCGAGGGCGGCGATGGGGGTGCGGCAGGACCCGTCCAGCGCCGCCAGAAGCGCCCGTTCGGCGGCCACCTCGATGCCCGTCGCCGGGTCGTGCAAGGGCGCCAAACGCCCCTCCACCGCCGCGTCGCCGGCCCTGCATTCGATGCCGATGGCGCCCTGGGCGATGGCCGGCAACATTTCGTCTTCGGACAGGATATCGGCGGCGCGATGGGCCAAGCCGAGGCGTCTCAACCCGGCCAGCGCCAGCAAGATGGCGTCGAAGGCGCCGGCGGCGAGCTTGTCCATGCGGGTGCCGACATTGCCGCGGATCGGCACCACCGATAGGTCGGGCCGCAGGTTCAGGAGCTGCGCCTTGCGCCTGAGCGACGCGGTGCCGACCCGGGCACCTTGGGGCAATCCGGCGACCCCCGTCACCCCGGCGTCAGCCGTCAACAACACGTCCCAGGGATCCTCCCGGGGCAGCAGGCAGGGAATATGGAGGCCCTGGGGCAGCACCGTCGGCACGTCTTTCATGGAATGCACGGCGATGTCGATGAGCCCGGCCGCCAGGGCCTCTTCGATTTCCTTGGTGAACAGCCCCTTGCCGCCGATCTCCGCCAGCGGCCGGTCGAGGAAACGGTCGCCGGATGTCTTGATCACCGAAAGCGTGACCTCGAGACCGGGGTGGGCGCCGGCCAAGAGATCGCGCACCATATTGGCCTGGACCAGGGCAAGGGGGCTGCCCCGGGTGCCGATCACCAACGCGCCATCTTTGCCGCCGTCGTTCATGGCTCGTGTTTAGTGCATTATCCGGCCAAATTGAACCATTCGACCGGGATTATTTCGTGCCAAGGCATGAAACGCGGCCCCTGGCCCAGCGGTTGGCCGCCACCCGTGGACGTGGTGTCTCGGCCCGCGCCGGTGTAGAGTGCGCGCCCTTGCCGGTGTGGCGCGCGCGGGCGCGACGCCGCCATCGGCCCTAAGCCGGATGCCCTTGCCCGATGATCGTTCTTGGGATTGAGACGAGCTGCGACGAGACGGCCGCCGCCGTGGTCACCTCGGCGCGCGAGATCCGCGCCAACCGGGTGCTGAGCCAGCTCGCCGAACACGCTCCTTACGGCGGCGTGGTGCCGGAAATCGCGGCGCGCAGCCATCTCGACCATATCGACCGGCTGGTGGCGGAAGCCGCCGAGGAGGCGGGGGTGGAACTTTCCGCGCTCGACGGCATCGCCGTCACCGGCGGGCCCGGGCTGATCGGCGGCGTCATCGTCGGCGCCATCACCGCCAAGACCCTGGCCCAGGTGTTGGACAAGCCGCTCATCAACGTCAATCACTTAGAAGCCCATGCGCTGTCCGCGCGCCTGGTGGCCGAGGTGCCGTTTCCCTATCTCCTGCTGCTGGTCACCGGCGGCCATTGCCAGTTGGTCAGCGTCGAGGGCGTGGGCCGCTACAAGGTGCTGGGCACCACCCTGGACGACGCCATCGGCGAGGCCTTCGACAAGACCGCGAAAATGCTCGGCCTGGCCTATCCGGGCGGGCCCGCCATCGAGGCCGCCGCTCTCGAGGGCGACGCCCGGCGGTTCGCCTTTCCCAGGCCTCTACTGGGCCGTCCCGGGTGCGATTTCTCCTTTTCCGGTCTCAAGACGGCGGTGGCGCGGACCGTGGACCGGCTGCCGCCGGGCGCGCTCGGCCGCCAAGACATCGCCGACGTCGCCGCGTCGTTCCAGGCGGCGGTAACCGACACCGTGCGCGACCGCACCCGGGCCGGCATCGGCACCTTCGCCGCGGCCCATCCCAAGGCCCGGCACCTGGTGGTGGCCGGCGGCGTCGCCGCCAACGCGGCACTGCGCCAAGCACTGGACGATCTCGCCGGCGCCGCTGGATTCACCTTGACCGCGCCGCCGCCCGCACTTTGCACCGACAACGCCGCCATGGTGGCCTGGGCCGGCATCGAGCGGCTCGGCCGCGGCCTCACCGATGGCCTCGATTTCGCGCCGCGGCCGCGCTGGCCGCTCGGCGAAGTCCGCGCCGAGCCCACCTGAGCCGCGGCCATGAGTTTCGCCAACCTTACGCCGACGGCGCGGGGCATTCTCTGGGCGATCCTCGCCATGGCGGCCTTCGCCACGGTGCCTATCAGCGTGCGCTTCATCACCCCCTATCTGCCGGCGGCGCAGACGGTGATGCTGCGCAGCTTCATCGCCTTCGGCCTGATGGTCCCTTGGGCCGTAGCCGTGGGCTGGCGGGGGCTGAAGCCGAAGCGGTTCGATTTCCACCTCATGCGCGGCGCCTTCAACGGCGCTGGAATGATCCTTTGGTTCTGGGGATTGGGACTGATGCCCGTTGCCGACGCGGTGGCCTTGCAGTTCACCCTGCCCCTGTTCGCCCTGTTGTTGGCGGTCATCTTCCTGGGTGAACGCGTTGGCATCCGACGCACCGCCGCGACCCTGGTGGGGTTTATCGGCGCACTGATCATCATCCGCCCGGGTTTCGGCGAAGTCGGCTGGGCCACCGGCGCGGTGCTGGGATCGGCCGCCCTTTACGCCGCGACCCTTATTGTGATGCGCTCCCAATCCCTGACCGATAAGCCCATGGTCATCATGTTCTGGTCGAATTTGTTCATCGGCCTGGTCGCCGTCATCCCCGCTTCCCTGGCCTGGGTGCCGCCCCCGGCGGAGGTTTGGCCCTGGCTCCTGTTCCTGGCGTGCGGCGGCTGGCTCGCCCATTTCTCCCTGACCAAGGCGCTGGTCACCATCGACGCCAAGACGGCGGCGCCCTTCGATTACCTGCGTCTGCCCTTCGTCGCCGTCGCCGCCTATCCCCTGTTCGGCGAATTTCCCGATGCCTTGACCTGGACCGGCGCCGCCATCATCGCCATCGCCACCGCCTATATCGCCCACCGCGACACCCGCCGCGCCAGGCAGCGCGCTCATGGGAAAATGGGGCGGGCCGATGGGTGAGCCGCCGGGGCCGGCGGGCCTCCTGCGCGCGCGGGCCTTGCGCCGCGCGCCCGCGGCGGGAACAATGGGCCAAGAGGAAGGGCGAGGGCCATGAGCGACGGCACCATCAGCAACGAGCCGGGGATCGAAGTCAGGAGCTATTTCCCGACCCCCTTGGTGGTCGCCCAGGTTCCGTTTTCCCATGAGGAAAACCTCGAGCTTCGCGGCACCATCCTGGCCCGCGAGAAAGATTCCGCCGGGGTCGCCCATTCCAATCTGTTGGGCTGGCAGTCGGCCGACGATTTCGCCCATTGGGGCGGCGCCCAGGGGGAGAAACTGCTGGGCCTTGCCCGGGCCCTCGCCGACCGGCTCAATGGTGATCGCGCCGGCAACCGGGTCGAGGTCGCGTGGTTGGTAAACGCCTGGGCCAACGTCAATCGGCGCGGCCATGCCAACGACATCCACGCCCATCCCGGGGCCGTCTTCTCGGGATGCTATTACGTCGATGACGGCGGCATCGCCGACGATCCCAGCCTCGGCGGCGAATTGCAGCTGGCCGACCCCCGCGGCATCGCCCCGGCCATGTATGCCCCAGAGTTGGCGGTCGCTCTCAGCGGTTGCCAGACCGCCGGCGGCAATGAGCTGATCCCCCCCAAGACCGGCCAGATGCTGCTGTTCCCGGCCTGGCTCGGCCACGGGGTCAGGCCCTATCTCGGCCACGGTACGCGGATCTCCGTCGCTTTCAATTTTTCGCTTCCCCTCGCTGGCCCCCTC
>SMXQ01000030.1 GCA_004356985.1 Alphaproteobacteria bacterium
AATACGCCAGCCAATGCGCGCCCCAGGGAAAGCATCGAAGCACGCACTTTCGTCTTCTTTTAAGTTCCCATATCCCGAAGGCCTCGGGTACCGGCCGCCCATGGTGCGGGGCCGATCCGGCGCGCCTCCGGCCCGCCATGGCGGCGGCTAACGGCTTAGTTACATTTTGTTCACGCCATGGGGGCCCGCGCGTGGCCCGCGACCCTGCCCGTCAAGAACCAGCATAAGTTAATGACATAAATTTACCTATTAAATCCTCTCGAATCTACCAACGGTGCCAATAATGGCGCAAATTACTGTATTATCCATTTGTAAATATTTTATGCAAAAGCGCTTGCGTCTATGTTACCGTTAACAATCCATTAATAAGCTGTTAAAAAACCGTTGATGGGGTTGAGGTATGGAAGCAGCGTTAACTTTGCCGCGGCGCATAGCGGGCTCGGAATCCGGCGTTACCGCCATCGAATATGGCCTGGTGGCGGCATTGATCGGCGTGGTGATCATCGCCGCCGTGGCTGCGGTCGGGGTCAGCCTCGGCAACACTTTCGAAGCCGTCGCGGAGGCGACCTCGGACAGGCCCAACGGTCCCAATACCAGCAATCGGCCTAGGCAACCGGGGGAAATCGTCCGCCGCCCTACTTTCCCTTCCAAGCCCCCACAAAAACTCAGTGAAGATGTCACCGAAAAATTTCCTGGCGAAGAAGACTCCTCTTCTGACGGCACCTCTTCTGGCAGCACCGACCGTTTCCCCTTGGCCTCCAACGAGACAAGCACCACCGGAGGTTCCAGCGGGACCAACAGCGGCAACGCACCGTCCGGCGGCGGAACGGCCGACAGCGGAACGACCGACGGCGGTTCTGCCAGCACGGGCTCCGGCGGAACCGACACGGCCGGCGGAACCAGCACGGGTTCTGGCGGAACCAGCACGGCCGGCGGTGAGTCCTCTGATTCCGCATCCGGTCCGACGACGATTTCCGCGCGAGACCTTCTGGCCGCGGCCCAAGGCCAGCCCCTCACGGTCCAGCCCGCGGCCGGCGGCACCAATGGGGACGCGGCTTCGCTATTCCCCGACGAACCGGGCGCAGGCGAAAATTCCGCTGGCGCGGCCGGAACCGGCGGTGGATTGTCCTTTGCCCTTGCCAGCTTCGAGGTTGCCGATGGCCAGGGGTCGGCCAGCGCCAAGGGAGCGTCTTCGGGTGGATTCGGCGGCGAGGATAACCAGGCGCCATCGAATTTGAAGTCTGAAGCGGTGTCGGGTGACGGCGGCGTGGAGTTGAAGGGTGGGCGATATTCCACCACCGAAACCCCAAGCGATCGAGTCGGCCTGATGAACCTGGCCATCCTGCTGTTCGGTTTCATCGTCATCGTGTTGTTGATTTGGCACGCCTTCCAGCGGGTCATCAAAGAGTCCAATAACAAGCGCGAGCGTAGTGAATGGGAAAAAGACAAATCCAAACGCAATGTCCGCAATCTCAAGGTGTTCAGCAAAAATCATGGGATGGCCACCTGAGTTCCCTCACCGGGTCCGCCCATGATCGCCCTTTGGCATAAAGACCGGGCCGGCATGCTCTCAGCGCCGGCCCATTTGCGTCGGTGGATGTGGCGACCGCCAGGCGGCGGGCCAGTTCGGGTCACGGGCCCAAGCGCCCCACCCCCGGTAATCTGAGGGCCAAATCCGCGAAATCGATACCGATCGATAGGCCGAGGATGTTCACCTCCAGGCCTTCCTCGGCGGAAACCAGAAACCCCAGAAGCCCGAACACAGACACCTGCAGGCCGCCGCCACTGGGCGTCACGGCGACGAAGGACAATCCCGGCAGGTAATCCTTGCCGATGGCGGTCGGCGGCAGATCGGCCTTCAATTCCGGCACCCGGCGCAAGACGTAGGCGGTAAAGGTGTTGCTGTTGGGGCCGGGCCAGGTCCGGTAGCGATCCTTGTAGGGGTAGTCGGCCACCGCCTGGCGAATTTTGGCGATCGCCCCTTGTGCCTTGACTCCGCGCAACTCCGCCACCAGGCGGGGACGCGATCCGTACCAATAGCGGTCCGGCGCGCCGCTATGGATATTGAGGGCCCTGCCGCCGTGGCGCAAATGCCAACCGGTGACCTCGAAAGTCGTGTAACCGGCGGCGTTGGCCGGCTTGACCGCGATCCAGGTATGCACCGCGAAGGCGCCGCGCCATTTGAAGGCGCGCGCGGCATAGACCTGCACCACCGCTTCCGCGTTTGCGCCGGGGTCGGGCGCCAGCCCCGCGACCCGCCGGCTGGCCTCGGACCAGTCGCCCTCCATGCTGACCTTGCCGCTGGCCACCAGGCTGAACGGCCCCAGCAGCAAAAGCACCAACAGGATCAATAAGTTGCGACAATGCTTCATGCCAACCTCAATGCCCTCCCCGGTTGCCCGGCGGGCTGGGTTCTTTTCCCATCCTAGCGTGGCGGGGATGTGGCGGCGAGCCCAATCGGCGCCATCCGCGGGCCATGGGACGCCCGGGAATATTCCATCCGCCATGAACCCTCCCGCCAAGACCCGTGCACTATGGCGTGCCCCGGCCTAAAATGCCGCCATGCGATGGGCGGCTGGGCCCGCCGCCGCGCCACAAGGGGGACACGACCGATGCCCGACACCTCACCGCCCTTTCGCGCCGATCACGTCGGCAGCCTGTTGCGTCCCCAGGCCCTGATCGACGCCAGGGACAGGCTTAAGCAGGGCGCGATCGGCGCCGATGAGTTGTGGGAGATCGAAAGCGAAGCGGTCCGCGACGCCATCGCCCTTCAGGAAGGGGCGGGACTGAAGAGCATCACCGATGGCGATTTTCGCCGCGGGCACTGGTGGAACGATTTCGTGCTCGCCATCGACGGCATTGAAATCCAGGGCGGCATGGCCGTCCATTTCCGCCAGAAACCGGGCGAGGAAATCGCCCATGCGCCGCACCGCGCGGTGGTCACCGGCCGCCTCCACCGGCCCAGGGGAATCTGCACCGACGCCTTCCGCTTCCTCAAGGAAAACACCTCGCAGACCCCCAAGATCTGCATTCCGTCGCCCTCCATCGTCCATTTCCGTTCCGGCCGCGAAGGCATCGACCGCAAGGCCTATCCCGATATGGCGGAATTCTTCCACGACCTGGCCCGGATCTGGCGCGAGGAAATCGCCGACATCGCCGCCCTCGGCGGCCGCTATATCCAGCTCGATGAGGTCAACCTCGCATTTCTTTGCGACCCCAAACTGCGCGATGCGGTCAGGCGGTTGGGCGAGGACCCCGACACGCTGCCCGAGACCTATGCCGGGCTGATCAACGAGACCCTGGCGGGCCGGCCCCATGACATGGTGGCCTGCCTGCATCTTTGCCGCGGCAACCACCGCAGCAACTGGGTCGCCGAGGGGGGGTTCGAGCCGGTGGCGGAAATCCTGTTCAACGAAATCGACGTGGATGCCTATTTCCTGGAATTCGACAGCCCCCGGGCGGGCAATTTCGAGCCCTTGCGCTTCGTGCCCAAGGGAAAAACCATCGTCCTCGGCATCGTCACCTCGAAATTCCCCGATCTCGAATCCAAGGACGACCTCAAGCGAAGAGTCGAGGAGGCGTCGAAATACCTGCCCCTGGACCAGCTGGCGTTGAGCCCCCAATGCGGCTTCGCTTCCACCCTGTTGGGCAACAAGCTCACCGTGGAGGACGAAAAAGCCAAGCTGCGGCTGGTGGTGGAAACCGCGCAAGAGATCTGGGGCTAGGCGCGCCATGGCTTCCCCCGCACCCGACCGCGGGGCGGCGGCGCCACCCGGTGGCCGCCGGATTCTCGCCCGCTGGCTCAAAAGCACGTCCAACCGCTCTTTTGTGCTTTATCCCGTCTGCGTCGTCGCCTTGGAGGTGGTCCTGGGCGGCGGCGAACTTGGCGTCTTTCCCTGGGGGGCGCCGCTCATGATCTGGGGGTATCTGCAGTACCTGTTGGTGGGACGATACCGCGCGCGCCTGGGCGGCGGCGGCCCGGGGCTCGGCGTCCCGCCGCTCAGGATCATCGATAGCGGCCCTTATAAAGTGCTCCGCAATCCCATGTATCTTGGCCATCTGATCTTCATGGCCGGCCTTGCCATAACCTTTCACTCGCTGCCCGCGGCGGCTTTGGTCGCCTTCCACATGGTCTGGTTCAATTGCCACGTGCTGGAGGACGAAAGGCGCCTGGAGGAAATCTTCGGTGCCCAATACGCCAGGTACAAGGCGCGGGTGAGGCGTTGGATCCCGGGCGGCTTCTGAGGCGGGCGCGGGCAACAGAGAGGGAGACCATCATCCATGACCAAAAAAACCGTGATCGTGACCGGCGCCGGCGGCGGCATCGGCCTGGCCTGCGCCGAGGGGCTCCTCATTGACGGCCATAACGTTACCGCGCTCGATCTCAAGCCGATCCCCGCCGGGCTCACGGGTGCCGGGGACGGCGCCGGCGCCTGCCTGGCGCTCACCATCGACGTCACAGTCGAGCGCCAGTGCCGCGACGCCGTCGCCCGCACGGTGGAGACCTTCGGCGGGCTCCACGCGCTCTGCCATTTCGCGGCGATCCATTCCACCGACAATTGGGAAACGCTGAGCGCCGAGGAATTCAACCGCGTGCTCGAGGTCAACGTCACCGGCTCGTTCCTGATGGCGCGGGCGGCGGCGGCTTACATGAAGGACCACGGCGGCGGCGCCATTGTGCTGACCTCGTCGGGCTCGGTCGGGATGAGCGGCGTGGGCGGCTCGGGCCGGGGCGGGCCCGCCTATGTCAGTTCCAAGGCGGCGATTTACGGCCTCAACCGGGCGCTGGCCCGCTCCCTCGGCCCCCACGGCATCCGCGTCAACACGGTCAGCCCCGGGGCCACGGAAACGCCGATGATCTCCGAATACACCGAGGCCGCGCGCGAAAATGCCGCCGCCCGCACCATGGTCGGGCGGATCGGCCAGCCCGGCGACGTCGCCGACGTGGCCCGCTTCCTGATTTCCAACCGGGCGCGGTTCGTCACCGGCGACGTGATCAGCGCGTCCGGCGGCGGCAGCGTCTGACGGCGAACTTCCCAAACGCCGGGCCCAACTGGTATCCTCCATGCCATCGCGCAGGAAAGGACCGTTTCATGGCGATCACCATCGAGCCCGTCTCCCCGGCGCTAGAGTACTTCCCGGTTAAATTGAATCAATTTGATGGGGCTCATCATGCGAAGCGTGCATTGGCACGACGGCTTCCAGGGTAGGCGCGGCCCTTGCCCGATGCGGTGCATCGGGCAAGGGCCGCAACGCACCCTGGAAGCCCATGAGCCCCACCGTAGGCCGGGTGTTTTTACCCGGAAGTGCTCTAGGCGCGTGGGTCACCGGCATCGACCTCGCCGCGCCGATCCATGAGGCGGATTTCGCCACCCTCCACGCCGCCATCCTCGAGCACCTGGTGCTGGTCTTCCCGGGCCAGGAGATGACCGAGGCCGACCACCTGCGGTTTTCCGAACTGTGGGGCACGCTGCCGTTGCGCCACCGCTACGGCACCCGGCGCGAAAAGGCGGTGGGCCACAAATCGGTCATGCTGGTCAGCAATATCCGCGAGGACGGCGTGCCCATCGGCTCGCTGCCCGATGGCGAGATGATGTTCCATTCCGACGGCTCCTACGACGCGCTGCCCTATAAATACACCCTGCTTTTCGCGGTGGAGATCCCGTCCGTGGGCGGCAACACGCTGTTCGCCAATATGTACACGGCGTTCGACACGCTTTCCCATGAGCTCAAGGCCAGGCTCGCCGACTGCCATGGGCGCCAGCTTTATTATTCGGGGACCATGCAGAAGGACCAACCGGCCGGCGAGATCAACGGTACCGCCGTGCACCCGCTGTTCATCGCCCATGACGAGACCGGCCGCACGGCGATCTATATCAGCCGGCTGATCACCGATGCCATCGTCGAACTGCCGGGGGGCGAAAGCGATGCGGTCCTGGCGCGATTGTTCGACCATTGCGAACGCCATGAGCTGATCTACGAGCACGCCTGGCGGCCCGGCGATTTCCTAATGTGGGACAATCGTTGCGTGACCCACGGGCGCAGGGATTTTCCCAGAACCGAGCGCCGGCTGCTGCGCCGCACCGTCGTCCAGGGCCCCGCCCCGCGCGCAGCCAAGGCCTCCTAAGGACTCCGTACGCCTGCCGCCAACCAGTGGCGCTTGGTACACTTCATCCTCAAACTAAAATGCTTCAAGAAAATTCCAACTGGCGTCGAAAATACCTTTAAGCCACTGCCAAAAACTCTTGATCTTCCCCTTTCCTTTTCGCAAGCGGGACACGAATTGTCTGGTGACATAGGTAATCACCGTGGCAAAAAATATCACGATGGCAAGGATTACAGCCAACTTAACTAGGGCAAGGACAACTTCCGGCAAGGTATCCACTCCCATTCAAATGCAGCCATCGGCGGCAGCGTTAAATTTAATATCGCCCCACGCGGTGGCCACCAAGAATAGAGATAGGTCATGTTCACTGTTTGGCAAGGTTGGGCCCGATGAGCCTGCGCGAGGAATGGGGGTTCGCACCACGGTTTTACCCCGCCACCGATCGGGACGGCAAGGGAGGCGGCCACGCCCGCCGTCACTTCACCGTGATACAGCTGCACGGGGCCAGGTGGCTCACTTTCTGTGAAACGCTGCCCATCAGGAGGCTCTTGAGTGCACCCAGACCACGGCTGCCCATGACGATGAGGTCGGTGTTCTCATTCTCCGCCACCTTGAGAATGGCACCCGCCGGATCGCCCCCCTCGGTGAGGCAGCGCACCCGCTCGACGCCGTGAGACGCCGCATGTTCCTTGGCCTCGGTGATGATGATTTCGGCGAGCTCCGCCTGCACCCGGGCCGTCGACAAGGTGTATTCGGCATGAAGGACGATAGGCGCGCCCTCGGGCGCCGCCGCGGTGATGTCGATGCCGGCCAGGACCGCGCTGATATCGATGCCCTTCTGCTGCGCTAACCGCTTGGCGTCTTCGGACAGCGCCCCGCCCTCGATCACCGACAGGATGACCAGCGCGGCGCCGTATTTCGATGCGATATCGATCGCCAGCGCCTCCGCTTTTTTTGCGTGCGCAGACCCATCGGTGGACACGAGAATGTTTTTGAGCATGGCCGTTTTCTCCCCTTTTATAGACATATATTCAATATGGGCATGGCGATATGGATTACCAACCCCAGCGCGGGTGTTGCCGCACGGCCGCTATGTCAAACACCTGATTCCAGGACCGAAGCGGGCATTGGCCCCCGGTTTCGGTTAGCATGGGGGGCCGCCGCCCTGGGGGTTCGCGCCGAGGAGAACGGCGGGGCGGTTGGTGGTCCGCTTTCAGTGAACCGTGGAACAGGTGAAACACGTAAAAAACGAAAGGTTGCGGCATGGCGGAGACCGGCCTCGGGGCGATGACCAAAAGCGAGCGGGTCGCCGCGTTCATCGTTGATTTCGACCTCGGGGACGCGCCCGATGGGCTGATCGACATGGCCGAGACGGCTTTTCTCGATACCGTGGGGGTGATGCTGGCCGGCAGCCGCGAGCCCGCCGCCAGGATCGTCTGCGACGTTATCGACGCCGAAGGTGCCGCGCCCGCGGCGACGGTGGTCAGCCGGAGCACCAGGACGTCGCCCCAGAACGCGGCCCTGGCCAACGCCATCGCCGCCCAGGCGCTCGATTACGACCTCTCGTTCATGAGCGGGCAATCGGCGGCGGCGATCATCCCCGGCCTGCTTCCCCTGGCCGAAACCATCGATGCCGGGCCCCGGGACCTGATCGGCGCGTTCATCGTCGGAGCTGAGGTTTGCGCCCGGCTGGTGCGCGCCTTCCCGACCCTGTCGAGCGAGGGCGGTTGGCACGGCGCCGGCATCATCGGCACCATTGCCGCCGCGGCGGCCTTCGCGAAATTGACCCAGGCGCCGGCGGAGAAGGTCCCGGCGATCATCGGCATCGCCGCGTCCATGGCCTCGGGCCTGGGGGAGAATTTCGGCACCATGACCAAGCCGCTTCATCCCGGCCTTGCCTCGCGCAGCGCCATGATGGCGGTCGAACTCGGCGCGCGGGGCTTCACCGGGAGCGCCACGGCCATCGAGGGGAGGCAGGGATTCCTGGCCGTGTTCGCCCGCGGGCTCCATTGGGACGCGGCGCCGTTCGATGACCTGGGGGAGACCTTCAACCTTCTCGATCCCGGCTACAAGATCAAGCCGTTTCCCTGCGGCGGCCTGCTGCACACCGCCATCGAGGCCGCCCTTCACCTTCGCGACCAGGCGCTGCCACGCCTCGACCGCATCGCAAGCATCACCATCGGCGCCACCTTACACGCGGTCGAGCGGGTCATCGACGCCTATCCCTGGTCCGAGGACAGTTCCAGATTCAGCCTGAAATACTTGATCCCCTACGCGCTTGTCCACGGCCCGCCGATGATCGAAGCCTTCAGCGCACAAGCCATGGCCGATGAACGGATCCGCGCCATGGCCGAGCGCGTGGAAGCCGTGGTCGATGATGAATTCGCCGGCGTCACCGGGTCGGGATACAGCCCCAGCCGGGTCACCATCGTCTTCGAGGACGGCGGCCGCCTGGAGGAGGTCGTCACCCATGCCAGCGGCTCCATGGAGGCGCCCATGAGCGAGGACCAAATCAGGAAGAAGTTCCTATCCTGCGCCGCCCGGGCGGCCGGCGAGCCCACGGCAGCGGAACTCTACGCCACCTTCCGCAATTTCCGCGACCGGCCGAACCTGGAAGACCTGTGGCCGCTGCTGCGCGCCGATGACTAGTTGCCTAGGGCACGGCGTCTTCTTCGGGGTGCTCGATTTTGGTGATGACGGGGAAACGCCGCATCCACTCGGCCACCACCACCAGCGCCGCCGCGCCGCCTAGGAACACCGACCCCACGGCGCCGATCAGCGCCGCGACGACGCCGGATTCGAACTGGCCCAGCTGGCTGCCGACGGTGACCGACAGGTTGGAGACGGCGGCGACGCGCCCGCGCATGGCGTCGGGGGTGCGCAGCTGGATGATGGTCTGGCGCAGCACCTGGCCCAGCATGTCGCCGGCGCCGACCACCAGCATGCAGGCCATGGACAGGATCATGTTCTCGGAAAACCCGAAGACGATGGTGCCCACGCCGTAGACCGCGACGCCGGTGAACAGCCAGCGTCCGGCCCGCCTTCTCACCGGAAAGCGGACCAGCACCGCCGCCATCAACAGCGCGCCCACCGCCGGGCCGGCGCGCAGGATGCCGAGCCCCACCGGCCCGACATGGAGAATGTCCTTGGCGAAGATCGGCAGCAATGCCGCCACCCCGCCGAAGAACGTGGTCAGCAGGTCGAGGGATATGAGCCCCAGGATGACCGGGGTCTTGAAGATGAACTGGAGGCCGGAAAAGACCGTGCTCCAGGTCCGGTTGCGGGCATCGCGGTCGCCATATTCGGGCGCCGGCAGGGCGAAACTGGCGGCGGCGGCGATGGCGGTCAGCGCCAGGCAGACCCCGTAATCGACGGTGGCGCTGATGACGAAGATCGCCCCGCCCAGCGCCGGACCCACCAGCGCCGACATCTTCTGGGCCGAGGTCGACAGGGAGATCGCCTGGGCCAGCGCATCGCGGGGAACCATGGAAGGCAGCAGGGCCTGCTGGGCCGGGCTGTCGAAGGTGCGGACGATGGCCAAGACCAGGAGAAGCCCGTAGAACCCCGCCAGGGGCGGGGCGGCCATATTGGTCAAGACGATGAAGCCGGCGGGAACCGCTATCTGGCTGGTGAGGCCGACGCGCAGGACCCAGCGCCGGTCGTAACGGTCGGCGACCTGGCCCGCAAAAAGAGTAAGCGCCAGCGGCGGCAGGAACTGAATCAGGCCGATCATGCCCAGTTGAAACGCGCTGGCGGTAATTTCGTAGATCTGCCAGGACACGATCACCCCCATCATCTGGCTGGCGGTGTTGGACGCTATCCGCATGACGAACAGGAGACGGAACGGCCCTTCGCGGAACAGCGCGAGGGCGGAATCCTTTGGGTCCGGGGGACTGGTCATGGAGGGGGCGAAAGGGACCTTCGATGTGGATTTGGTCCCCTGAATCTACCGCCAAACGGCGTTTTGTCACGCTAAAAGGGCGGGCCCGGCGGCGCCCGGACGGCAAAACCGGCGGCACCCCTGTGGCGTGCCGCCGTTATCCTGGCGATCCAATGGTCGGGAAATCAGGGGCCTTGGGTCATCTCGTCCAAGGGCGTGTCGGCGGCGGCGGCGGCGACGATCTCGACGATCTCCTCATCGGTATCGAACAATGCGACCAAATCGACGTCGATGTGCGGATCGCCCAGCGCCTCGTCCTTGGCGGCGGTGCTCTCGCCCGGCGCCTCATCGATAGTGGCGGTGGCGCCTTCGGTGATGGTTCCCTCCGCCGGTTGCGGTTGGCCGCCTTCGGGAACCGGATCATCGGTCACGATTTCAACCGGGTCGGCGGGATCGGCGGGCGGCTCGGCGCCGTCTCCCTCATCGCTGGGGGCGGCGATCTCTTGGCCGTCCCCGGATGGCGGAACGGCGGCCGGCGGGGTGAGCTCAAGGGACCCGTTGGCCAGGCCGGAGACCACCTTGCCGAAGGGCATATCGGCCAAGTGACTGAATTCCGCCATCAGCGCCCGCGCCCGGTGGGCGGTGGATTGAGCCGAATTGCCGGGGGCCGCGGTTGCGGCGTTCTCGACGATCATCCGTGCTTCGGGGCTGAGGTCGACCGGATCGAGGATGGCGGCCCCCGTCCCTGGGGCGCCGGCGGAAATTCCCTGACGGGGCAGCGGAACATGCGGCGGCACATACGGCGCCAGTTTGACCCGCTCTATCGGCTGTTGATGAGGGTTTCCGTGGACGACTTGCATCGGCCTCTCTCCAAGAGTTTAAAGTTGGGATCACGCCCGGCCGCCTGCACGGCAAGGGCGGCGGTGAACCCATGGCGGAATGATCGCCGAATTTATCTAAAATTTTATGAAAATTCGAAATTTTCCCGGTGCCGGGCGTCGCCGCCCGCGTTCCGACACCATCGGCGGGTGATATTCGACCTGGGGCCTGGCCCTGGATCGGGCTAAGCTGTCGGCCAAAATCGGCCCGGAGGGAGCATCCATGAGCGAAAAATCCTACCAAAATATCATCGTCGAAAAGGCCGACGGCATCACCTGGGTCACCCTCAACCGGCCCGAGAAACGCAATGCCATGAGCCCCCAGCTTCACTACGACATGGATGATGCCCTGGCCGAACTGGCGGTGGACGAGGAGACCAAAGTTCTGGTCCTCACCGGCGCCGGCGCGGCGTTCTCGGCCGGCCAGGACCTGCAGCTTTATTTCCGCGACACCGCCCATGACCCGGCCGAGCGGCGGCGGTCCAACGAGGCCGCCCATTCCTGGTTCTACCAGCGCCTGACGACCTTCCCCAAGCCCACCATCGCCATGGTCAACGGTTATTGCTTCGGCGGCGGGCTGACGCCGGTCTGCGCCTGCGACTTCGCCATCGCCGCCGAGGACGCCCTGTTCGGCCTGTCGGAGATCAACTGGGGGATCCTGCCGGGCGGCTACGTGAGCTGGCAAATCGCCAACGTGATGAGCTTCCGCGACGCCATGCATTACGCGGTCTCGGGGGAA
Source organism: Alphaproteobacteria bacterium (assembly GCA_004356985.1). Classification (GTDB taxonomy): domain Bacteria; phylum Pseudomonadota; class Alphaproteobacteria; order SMXQ01; family SMXQ01; genus SMXQ01. The sequence goes on from SMXQ01000030.1 coordinate 11,604, forward strand.
ACCTTCGACGGCAAGAAGGCCGCGGAACTGCGCTTCGTCACCTTCGCCGTGCCCAGGGAGGAGCTGCGCCAGGCCACCATCGACTACGCCCGCATGCTGATGGCGAAGAACCCCGCCGCCGTGCGCTTCACCAAGGAAGCCATCCGCGCCGTCAAGGGGATGCCGGCCGCCCAGGCGTTGGACTACCTGCGGGCCAAGGGCGACGCGCTGAAAGGCGCCGATGACGAGGACGGCCGCGCCCAGGGCATGAGCCAGTTCCTCGACGAAAAGAGCTACCGCCCGGGCCTGGGGCCTTACCAACGCAGGCGGGCCAAGAAGGATTGAGGCCGGGCGGCGGACCAGGCGGCGCGCGGGGGATGGATCAAGGCAGACGCGTCCCCCTGCCATCACGCCCTGTGATCATCCCCTTTCGGCGGCGGTGATGGAGATGCGAAAGGAGCGGCCATGAGGTGCCTTGCGCGGTGGGTTTTGGGGGGCTTTTTGCTCGCCCTCGGGGCGCTGCCTGTTGCCCTTTACGCGGCCGGTGACGCCGCCGGCGCGGCGGATTTTTCCCAGCAACGGGCGCGCTTGGTGGCGACCGTGCGCGCCCATGCCGCCCAGCCCGGGTCCGGGGCCCCCGGCGGACGCATTTCCCCGCGCGTGCTGGCCGCCATGGCCGCGGTGCCGCGCCATCTGCTGGTGCCCAAACGCTATCGGCGCCTCGCCTATGCCGACCGGCCCTTGCCCATCGGCCATGGCCAGACCATATCCCAGCCCTACATCGTCGCCTTGATGACCGAGCTTCTCGGGGCCGGGCGCGAGGACGTGGTGCTCGAGGTGGGCACCGGGTCGGGCTATCAGGCGGCCGTCCTGTCTGGCCTGGTGCGCCATGTCTACACCATAGAGATCGTCGCGGGACTGGCGCGGCGCGCCGCCGCCGACCTAGCCCGGCTCGGCTATGGCAATGTCACCGTGCGGGCCGGGGACGGCTATCGCGGATGGCCGGAGCACGCGCCCTTCGACGCCATCATGGTGACCGCCGCGCCCAAGGTCATCCCGCCGCCGCTGATCGCCCAGCTCAAGCCGGGCGGGCGCTTGGTCATGCCCCTGGAGGGCGCCTTCGGCCGACAGTCTCTCATGGTCATCGAGAAGGGGGCCGACGGGCGCATCGTGCGGCGAAAAATCATCGCCGTTCGATTCGTGCCGCTGACCCGCAACCGACGATAAGCGGGGGGCATGGTGCGAAAGTATCCTACCCGGGCGCGGCAATAACGGCTGGCGAAAGCGGCCGGGGTAGGCCTCGTAAGCCATTGAAAAGAGTGGGGGGCGATGAGGGACTCGAACCCTCGACCCGCTGATTAAGAGTTATATGCTTAGGATACTGCATACACGCGAGGTTTACGCTGACATACGGTATCCCTTGTATATCAATGCGAACAGAGCCGCACAAATTACTGGTGTTTACGATATACCGTGGTAGCTTGGTGGTAGCAGAACTATCGAGGCTACCATGCCTAAGATCACCAAACGCCTGATAGACGCCCTCAAGCCTGGACAAAAGCCACTATGGGATACCGAGGTGAAGGGCTTCGGGGTCCGTGTTGCCTCGAAAGGCAGTAAGACCTATGTGGTTGTCTATCGCCCCCACCCCGGTGGCCGGGGAGTTCCAAAGCGTTGGTATGCTATCGGCACCCACGGCACCCCCTGGACCGTCGATAAGGCCCGTACAGAGGCCAAGAGCATCCTTGGAAGGGTTGCCGATGGTGAGGACCCCCAGGCCGAGCACATGGCCGAGCGGCGGCACGAGGGCAAGACCATCACTGAATTGGTGCCTTCCTACATCAAAGCGAAGAAGCGACAGCGTAGCTGGCGTGAAGTGGAGCGGGTTCTCAACAAAGACCTTGTTCCCGTCCTTGGCACCAGACGTCCCCAGGATGTCT
>SMXQ01000031.1 GCA_004356985.1 Alphaproteobacteria bacterium
ATTTACACGGTTGGGGGTATTTTCCAGTGCCGGCGCGGGTGCGGAACGTGTGTGGAATTTTCTGGTTAACCTATTGAAATATAATAGGTAAATAGATTGGCGTCCCCTAGGGGATTCGAACCCCTGTTGCCGGCGTGAGAGGCCGGTGTCCTAGGCCTCTAGACGAAGGGGACGCGCGCGACCTTGGGCCCCGTTACCTAGCTTTTCGCGCACCGGCGATCAAGCCCTTATCGCGTGCCACCCGTCCGCCGCCCCTCCCCGGCGTCGGCAGCCGTCCTCCGATTCCCCGCGGGCCGCCGCGCGGCGGTGGCGGACGGCCGCCGACCATGGGCCGGCGATGCCGGGGAAACGGCTTTATAACTATGTAATTCCACCTAATATTAAGTAATTAGAAACGGTTGTTTCACACACTGCACTGGATTCGCGTCCACCATGCTCCAACCGAGCCAGGCGTGGACCCAACACACCCCAGAGGCCCGCTCAGGAAAGACATTCCGCCATGACCCCCACCGCATCGGCCATCTTTGAAAATGATTCCATGGAAACCACCGGCGGCGGCCGGCGCGGCAGGAAGAAAGTCATCGCCTACTGGACCGTGGGCCTGGGCCTGTGCCTGGCCTATGCCAACATGCGCGGCGTGGCGTGGAAAAGCAGCAGCGAGGTTCACACCCTTTTAGAAGTCATCGCCACGCTTCTCGCCTTGACGGTGGGCACCTTCGCCCTGATCCGTTTCTACAGTGGGAAAAGTAATATCTTCCTGTTTCTGGGCGCCGGTTTTCTCGGCACCGCCTTCCTCGACGGTTACCACGCCGTCGTCACCTCGACCTTTTTCGCGCCCTTCCTGCCATCGGACCTTCCGGCGCTGATTCCCTGGAGTTGGGTGGCCTCGCGTTTCTATCTGTCGGTGCTTCTGTGCCTCGCCCTCGGCGCCGAGAATCGCCAGGCGCGGCTTGGCGATAAGGGACGGTTCACCGAACACACCGTCTATGGCTTTTGCGCGGTCACCACCCTGGCAAGCTTCCTTTTCTTCGCCTTCGTCCCGCTGCCCCGGGCTTATTATCCGGAGTTTATTTTTCATCGCCCCGAGGAATTCGTCCCCGCGGTGTTCTTGCTGATGGCACTCGTGGGCTTTCTCCGCCAGGGAGAATGGCGTGAAAGTTCCTTCAAGCACTGGTTGGTGATCTCTCTGGTGGTGGGGCTCGCCGGCCAGGCGGCATTCATGTCTTTTTCCCAACAGGTGTTCGATTTCGAGTTCGATGCCGCCCACCTTCTCAAAAAGGTGAGCTACGTCTGTGTCCTGATCGGCCTCCTGATCTCCATGTTCAAGGTGTTCCGCCGCGAGAGGACCATGAGCCTCAAGCTCATCAAGAGCAACCAAGGCCTCGAGCAGGAAATCACCAACCGGAAAAACGCCGAGGAAAAGCTCGGCGAAATCATCGAGGAGCTCGGCCGTTCCAATAAGGAGCTCGAACAATTCGCCTTTGTCGCGTCCCACGACCTGCAGGAACCGCTGCGCAAGGTTCAGGCTTTCGGCGACCGTCTGGTGGACAAGTACTTCGACGTTCTCGACGAGCAGGGCCGGGATTACGTCAAGCGCATGCAGATGTCTTCGTTGCGCATGCAGAACCTGATCAATGATCTGCTGACCTATTCCCAGGTGACCACCAGCGCCAACCCGTTCACCGACGTCGATCTCGAAGATGTCGTCGCCGAGGCCCTTTCCGACCTCGAGATCCTGATCCAGGATTCGAAAGGAACATTCCTTATCGGCGACCTTCCCACGGTTTCCGCCGACCGCGCGCAAATGTGCCAGTTGTTCCAAAACATCATCGGCAACGCCTTGAAATATAGGCGCGAGGATGTCGAGCCGCGGATCGAAATCGTCACCCATGGCGCCCCGCCAACCGACCCGCAAAGCGAGCCCGCCATGTGCGAAATCCTGATCAAGGATAACGGGATCGGTTTCGACTCCCAGCACGCCCTGCGCATCTTCGCGATCTTTCAGCGCCTCCATGGACGAAGCGAATATTCGGGCACCGGAATCGGCCTCGCCATTTGCAAAAAGATCGTCGAGCGTCACGGCGGCACCATCAGCGCCTCGGGCACGCCTGGCCAAGGCGCGGTGTTCAGGATCCGCCTGCCGCGCGCCCGCCAAGACAAGGACAAATCGAGATGACCGAACCCCGCCCCAGAATCGGCATCATCATCGCCGACGACGATGCCGATGACCGCCTTCTCATCACCGAGGCCCTTGAACAGGTGTCCCGGATCAAGGTGGTGAGAACCGTCGGCGACGGCCAGGAGCTCATGGACCTCCTCAATAGCGGCGAGCTGGGTGAAGGCAGCCAGGACCTCCCCTACCTGGTGTTGCTCGACCTCAATATGCCGCGCAAGGACGGCCGCGAAGCGCTTGCCGAAATCAGGGCGAATCCCCAAATCAAGTGCATTCCCGTGGTGATTCTCTCGACCTCGCAATCCCCCCAGGACGTACGAACGAGTTATGGCCTTGGCGCAAATGCCTATCTCTGCAAGCCCGCGAGTTTCGAGAAACTGGTGGCGACGATGAAATCCGTCGCCGATTTTTGGGGGGATATGGCGGTCCTCCCCAAGCCTGAAAAGAAATGCCGGGAATTGGCGCCGTGAACGAGCCACCCCATATTCTTCTGGTCGAAGACGACGAAGACGATTTCATCATCACCGAGGGCTTGCTGAAGGAAATTTTCGGGCCCCCGCTGCACCTGGATTGGGCCCAAAACTGGGACCAGGGCCTCGCCGCCATGGCCAACGAAAATTACGACGTCTGCCTGCTGGATTACCGGCTGGGCGGGAAAACCGGGATCGAACTGACCAAGGAAGCCCTGGCCCGGGATTGGCGCGGGGCGATCATTATCCTGTCGGGCGACGAGAATAGGGAGACCGATCTCGAGGCCATGCGGTCCGGCGCCGCCGATTACTTGACCAAGAATGGGCTCACCGTTCCCCTTCTAGAACGGTCCATCCGCTATGCCATCACCATGAAGAAGAAGGAGAATGATCTCATCGACCGCGGCAGTGAACTGAAATTAGCCAACCATGAGATCGAGAAAGAAAAGACCCGTTACGCGCGCCAGGCCCGGGAACTGGCCGACGCCCACGCCAAGCTCGAAATCGCCCTGTCGAAAACCGAGGAAAGCGAACGCCGGTACAAGAATCTCGCCGAGCACGACTCCCTGACCAACCTGCCCAACCGCGCGTTCTTCCGGCGCCGGCTGGACGAGGCCATCGCCCAAGCGGCGCGGACCCATTTTCGGCTCGCGGTATTTCTAATCGATCTCGACTATTTCAAAGATGTAAACGACACCTTCGGCCATCCGGCGGGGGACGCCTTGCTGGTGGAAGTCGCGTCCAGGCTAAAGAAATGCCTCCGGGAAACCGATACGGTGGTCCGCCTTGGCGGCGACGAATTCGCCATAATCGCCACCAATTTGCCGCACTGCGACATGGCTGGGGTGGTGGCGGCAAAGGTGGTCGCCACATTGGCGCGGCCCTTTCACATCGAAGGACAAGAGATCGGCAACTCGGCGAGCGTCGGCGTCGCCCTCTGGTCGCCGATCAACAACACCCCCGATTCGCTTCTCAAATGCGCCGATATCGCGCTTTATCAAAGCAAGGCCCATGGCCGGGGCCAGTTCACCATTTACGCCGATCCCGTCCGGCAAAAGGTCAATACCATCTAAAGCATTATCCGGCCAAATCGTGATGACGTGGACCGGGCCGGTCTCGGCAAAATATCCCTTCCATGGCCCCTTCTAGGGCCCAGGGGCGATCTCGACTTCGCGAAATTTCCCGCCCTCGAAGAGATGGGCCCGGGCGGCGCCCGCGCCCTCCGCATTGGCCGGCACGATCAGCCAGAGCTCGCCATCGGCATAGGCCCTGGCCCGGTCGTGTGCCGACGGCGCCGCGCCGCCGCCGGGATGGGAATGGTAATGGCCGATCACCGTCTGGCCCGCCGCCCGGGCGCGCCTGTGGGCTTCGATAAGGGTGGCGGGATCGACCTCGAACCGGCTCTCGGGCCGCACGGCGACGTTGGCGGCGGCGACGATTCGGGCGACCACCAGTGCCTCGCCGTGGCGTTCCCCGACCAAAAGCCCGCAGCATTCTTCAGGGAATGCCGCCGCCGCGGCGGCGGCGATGGCGTCGAGATCCTTAGCCTGTATGGAGAGCTTCACCGGGCCTTGCCGTCCCGGGCGAGATCAAAGGCGGCGATGGGCGCGCCGGTCTGGGCATCGACGATGAGAAGGCGCCCGCCGCCGCCGGCAAGATCGAGGCGCAGCAGGATGTGCCCGCCGTCCATGCGAGTCTCCATCACCCGGGCGCCCGGGGGCAAATGGATGACGCCGCGGGCCACCGGCTCGCCGAGCGCGCCGCCGCGCTGGACGATGCCACGCTGGACAATGGTCGTCACCACCACCGTCGCGCCGGCGATGATGACGATCCCCATGACGATTACCAAGGTCTTGAGCCTGGCCATGCTTTCGGTCCACTCTCTCGGCCATGACGACTTGCGAACCGGAACACCGGCACCTGGTGACCGCCCGCCCCGACGATGGCGGACGGCTCGATGCCTTCCTTGCCCGGCGGATCAAAGCGCTGTCGCGGTCGCGCCTGAAGGCGCTGATCACCGGCGGCACGGTCAGCGCCGACGGCGAGACGATACTGGACCCCTCGCGGGCGGTCAAACCGGGCACCGCCTACGCCGTCACCGTGCCGGCCGCCGTTCCGGCGGAGCCCCGGGGCCAGGACATCCCCCTCACCATCCTGTTCGAGGACGAGGACCTGATCGTCGTCGATAAGCCCGCGGGCCTGGTGGTCCACCCGGCGCCGGGCAACCCCGAGGGCACCCTGGTCAACGCCCTGATCTATCATTGCGGGGCGAGCCTGTCGGGGATCGGCGGCGTCAAGCGGCCCGGCATCGTGCACCGGCTGGACAAGGACACCTCCGGCGTGATGGTGGCGGCCAAGACCGACCGCGCCCATGACGGATTGGTCACGCAATTCCAGGCCCGGACCGTCGAGCGGGCCTATGGCGCGCTGGTCTGGGGCGTCCCCCAACCGGCGGCCGGCCGGATTACCGGCAATATCGGGCGCAGCCCGCGCAACCGCAAGAAAATGGCCGTGGTCGCGCGCGGCGGGCGGCCCGCCGCCACCAACTACAAGGTGATCCGCGCCTTTTCCAGCGCCGCCGAGCTCGAATGCCGCCTAGAGTCCGGACGCACCCATCAGATCCGCGTGCATCTCGCCCATATCGGCCATGCGGTGATCGGCGACCCGGTCTATGGCGGGCGCGGGCGCGGCACCAGGGAGGCCCGCCTGGGGGGCGTCGCGCACCAAGCCCTTCATGCGCATTTATTGGGATTCCTCCATCCCATCAGCGCCGAAAAAATGAAATTCGAAGCCCCATTCCCGCTTTATTTCAATGCCTTACTAAAAAAATTAGAGGAAATTTAGAATAATTTCTATACATGACTAGAACGGTAATGTATAATGCATTTATCGATCGCGTGAATTTCACGCCGACCTCTCGACGGCTCGCGGAAAATTGCCGCGCCAGGGGACGCATTTGATGGCATCCTTGCCCAACCTTCCCATCCTCACGCCAGAGGGAAACCTGACGCGGTATCTCCAGGATATCCGCAAGTTTCCCATGCTGGAAAAGCAAGAGGAATACATGCTGGCCAAGCGCTGGCGCGAGCATGACGACATCGACGCGGCGCACCGCCTGGTGACCAGCCATCTCCGCCTGGTGGCCAAGATCGCCATGGGCTACCGCGGCTATGGGCTTCCCATCGGCGAACTGATCTCGGAAGGCAATGTCGGCATGATGCAGGCGGTCAAGCGGTTCGACCCGGAACGGGGCTTTCGCCTGGCGACCTACGCCATGTGGTGGATCCGGGCGTCGATCCAGGAATACATTCTCCACTCCTGGTCGCTGGTGAAAATGGGCACCACGGCGGCCCAGAAGAAACTGTTCTTCAACCTGCGCAAGATCAAGGGCCAGATGAAGGCCCTGGAAGAAGGCGACCTGCCGCCCGAGAAGGTGCAGCGGATCGCCGAACAACTCGCCGTCAGCGAAGATGACGTGGTGCAGATGAACCGCCGCATGGCGGCGCCGGACCATTCCCTGAACGCCCCCTTGCGCGCCGACGGCGAAGGGGGCGAGTGGCAGGACTGGCTGGTGGACGAAAGCCCCAGCCAGGAAGAAGTGTTGGGCGAGACGGAGGAATTTCAGCAGCGCACCCGCCTTCTGCGCGACGCCATGAAGGGCCTCAACGAACGTGAACAGCACATCATCAACGAACGCCGGCTGCGCGAAGATCCGACCACCCTGGAAAAACTGAGCCAGCATTACGGCATTTCCCGCGAACGGGTGCGTCAGATCGAGGTCCGCGCCTTCGAAAAGCTCCAGAAGGCTTTCAAGAACGCCGTGGTCGAACAGAAACTCGGCGAGTCCGACTGAGTGGGTCAGCCGCCCCCGGTCGTTTCCCGCCCCCATTCATCGATCAGTTTGCGCCGCTCGGCCTTGAGCCTGCGGATTTCACCCTGCGCCTTGATCTCCAGGATCATGCCGCCGACCACGGGCATTCCTTTGTAGACCATCCAGCCGGCCGCCGCCGCCGCGTACATCACCAGCCAGGCAACGACGTCGGTCAGCACGCCTATGGCGCCCTCGATGGTATTTTTGTTGAGCCACATGTCGCCGAGATACGGCATCAGGCCGGCGCTATTGAAAAAACCCACCGACAGGGCCGCGTATTTCCTCGGATGCACGTCGACCAGCAGGGCGACCAAGGTAGGCAACAAACCCACGGCGAGCACCAGCATGGTGGGAAGGGCAAACGCCAGGCCCACGGCGAAGAACGTCATGATAAATAGGTTTGAATAGATCGAGCCCATGACTTTGGTCTCTTTCTTGATGGGCTTCGGCTTAGTGGGCCTTGGCGTTGCCATCTCTCTCCTCCGTCGCGTCCCCGGCCCGTTACAGGACCAGCGCCAGGGTCGTGGCGATGGCACCGAGGCCAACCACGGCGCTCAGCATCACCGCTAGGCCATGGCCATACTCCATCTCTTTTTTGGGATCTTTGGCGGCGGGGCTACCCAGGAAAGCGATCAGTCCGTCGATTTTCTGGCACCTGGACACGGCCGCCGCATAGCCTTCGCGATCGCGTTGGCGGGCCTCGCCGTTGTCGAGAAAAGCATAGATCGCGACGATATCCCCCGATTCGATGACACCCGGAAGCTCGGCCTTGGCTTGGGCGCGCCATACCCGGTTGTGGTAGCAGTCCACCGCCGGGGAAAGATGTGCCGCGATCCAGTGTGCCAGCTTGGGACAGTGCCCGGCCTTGGTCTGAACGCCCACCGTGGCCAACAGGCCGAGCATGCCCAGCGCCACCTCGTCGCTACTGTTGTTTTTGTTGAGCCCCTTGAGAAAGTTGTCGATATTGCTCTCGGCATGGGCGGCGATAAAAGCGGCGATGTGGCGATCCATGGGCGGGCCCTTGTGGGCAAGCCTGGCGGCCCGTTCGAGCGCCGGCAACAGGTCGGCGATCTGCATCACCTTCTGATCGGCGATCAGGGGGCTGTGGCAATACTGGCTTGGGTTCAATTCGTAAAGGCAGCGCTCGATGCCGGCCCCAAGACCGCCGTCCTGAATGAAATGACCGAAGCGGGATAAGGCCCGCGCCATGGCCGGGCCATTGCCCTTAGTTCCATGCACCATGCGGACATGGGCCCCCGGCAGTTGGTCGCGGAAGACCTCGCTTGCATCGCGCAGGAAATTTTGGTCCGAATAGCGCGCAGCTAGAATCGTGCCCAATCCATCGACATGGGCGGAGACGCGCTTGTAGCGCAGCGGCGCTTGGTTATCGAGAGCCATGCACATGCGGGCGACCAACGCAGGGTTGGCTACCCCCTCGCCGTCGTTCCGGTCTCGCTTGCTAAGCTCTAGGGCCGTCAACACGCGATTGGCGATGGCGTCGTCGCCCAGTGACTGACGCGCCCAGGCCAAGATATCGTGTCCGCCGTCCTTGAGGGCGACCTTCTCCCAGTCGACCGCCATGGCGGTGGCGAGCGCGCGTGGATTATGGAAAGAATTTCCACCAAATGAAAAACCGCGTTCAGGCTTGGTTGCTTCGGACGGCCTGGCCGGCTTCGCCTCCCGGTCTTCGAGCCAGGCGCCCAAAGCCTCGAGCCCCCATCGGGCATGGGCCCGGTCCTCCAGCAACCCGTGCAAGACGTCGCGTATGGCCTGGGGCAGCCGATGCGTCCCCACCAGGGTGTGATAGGATCCTTTGGTCATCTTTTCCGCGAGCAATTGGGCGGCCCCTCGACCGGCCGCCGGGTCGCCGCCGGTCACCAGCGCCAGGATGCTGACACCCAGGGCATAAATATCGTCGGCCAAATGGCCCGCGCCTCGGCCACTTGGATCGGCCATGAGCGATTCGATGGTTTCGAACGCGGGGGGCTGATCGAATGCGGACGGGACCGACGCGCATTCGCCCAGGATCACTCCCTGTTCGTCGCCGCCGAGGAACATGTTGGTCGGCCGGATCGCCCGGTGGGTGATTTTCCGTTCCGCCAAATGCGCGATGGTCTTGGCGATCGGTGTCAGCACTTGGATGATCACCTTGTACTCGCTCATGGGGCCGGATTGGCTCCGGAGGTCGGAGACCAGCCGCCGTCCGGGGGGACGGTCGTAAATCAAGACGAAGCGGCTCCCTTGGCTGGGCGTCCAGGATACCAGTCCATGGTCGAGAAGCCGCAGGAGGTTGTCGTCGGATAGGTTCACCAACCTTTGCAGGGCCCGGCTGCGCTGGGGCAGGTCGGGTTCGCAGACCAGGGCGAAGACATCGTCGCCGGCATGATGGAGGTCGCGGGCGGCGAAAGCGCCGGCACGCGGGGAATCCAACTCGGGCAATGGTGATTCCGGCCAGATCTTGAACCGGCCCTTGAGCACGGACACGGCGGCATCGCCGCGCGCGTCAGGCGCCATGGTGGCCTCCTTTAACGTACCCCGTCATATATTTTTCCAAATTGGTTTTATACCAATCAGGATTCTACGGACAATTCGCAAACGGATCGTTAACGCACCGCCCCAACCCCGCAATTCCTTGAACCGAGTGGCCGGGTATCCGCGGCCAGAGCAAATTCCGGTCAAATTGAATCAATTCGATGGGTGCTCATCATGGGAAGCGTGCATAGGCACGACGAATTCCAGGGTAGGCGCGGCTTGCTGCGCGATGCAGCACAATGGGCGTCATGGGATGGGCGCGGCGCGGGGGGTAATTCTTCCCGGTCAAAGGGTTAAATTTGGCCGGAATTTGCTCCAGCGGCCGATCAGTCGGCGAAGGGGTCGTGAACGAGAATGGTGTCGTCGCGCTCGGGAGAGGTGGAAAGCAGTGCCACCGGCGCGGCGATCAACTCTTCGATGCGCCGCACGTATTTGACCGCCGACGCCGGCAGTTCCGCCCAGGAACGCGCGCCCCGGGTGCTTTCGGACCACCCTTCGAGGGTCTCGAAGACCGGTTCAACCGCCGCCTGGGCCGAGGCCGAAGCCGGGAAGCGGCCGATATTCTCGCCGTGTAGGCGATAACCGGTGCACACACGGAGCTCGTCGAACCCGTCCAGCACGTCGAGCTTGGTGAGCGCGATGCCAGAGATGCCGCCGATCATCACCGCCTGGCGCACCATTACCGCGTCGAACCAACCGCACCGGCGCTTGCGCCCGGTGACCGTCCCGAACTCATTCCCCCGGGCGCCCAGGGTCTCGCCGATCTCGTTGTCCTGTTCGGTGGGAAAGGGTCCGGCGCCGACCCGGGTGGTATAGGCCTTGGTGATGCCGAGCACGTAATCGATGGTCCCGGGCCCGACGCCGGCGCCCGCTGCCGCCTGGCCGGCGACGGTATTGGACGAGGTGACGAAGGGATAGGTACCGTGGTCGACGTCCAGCATCGCGCCTTGGGCGCCCTCGAACAGAATCCTCTTGCCGGACCGGCGCACCTCGTCCAGCCGTTGCCACACGCAGCCCGCATAGCTGAGGATCTGCGGCGCGATTTCCCTCAGGCTGTCGAGCAGGCCGGCCTTGGCGACCTCTTCCGCCCCGAGCCCGCGCAGCAGCGCGTTGTGATGAAACAAAAGCTGGTCGATCCGGGTTTCCAAGGTGGCCGGATCGGCAAGGTCGCAAATCCGGATCGCGCGGCGCCCCACCTTATCCTCGTAGGCCGGGCCGATCCCCCGGCCGGTGGTGCCGATCTTGTTCTTGCCCTTGGCCTCTTCCAGGGCGGCGTCCAAGTGGCGGTGAAGCGGCAGGATCAGCGATGCGTTGTCGGCGACCATGAGCGCGTCCGGCGTGATGTCGATGCCCTGGCCCCTGATGGTCTTGATTTCCTCGATCAACGCCCAGGGATCGACCACCACGCCGTTGCCGATCACCGACAGCTTGCCCGGCCGGACCACGCCCGAGGGCAGCAGGGAGAGCTTGTAGGTGGCCCCGTCGATGACCAGGGTATGACCGGCATTGTGGCCGCCTTGGAAGCGAACCACCACGTCGGCCCGCTCCGACAGCCAATCGACGATCTTACCCTTGCCCTCATCCCCCCACTGGGCGCCCACTACGGCGACATTGGCCATCTCAGTCCCCTTCGGCCCCCTGGACGGGCCGCGGCTTACCGCCGCTCAAGACATGGGAACAGCCGAGCCGCGCCGCTTCCGCCGCGTCGTCATCGACCGCCTCCAGGCCGGTGACGCTGATCCACCCCTCGGCCTGCAGGGCACGGCGGTCGGCGGCCGGGGACGCCAGCGGCAGGTAGATGCGCCTGGCGCGTGGATCGGGCGTCAAGGCGCCGAGCACGGTATCCATGAACAAGGTGAATCCGGTGGCGGGCTCGGCGCCGTCATGGGCGACGCGGGCCGAGGACGCGGTTGTGCCGTTGACGCCGCCGCCGGCCAAATAACGGCCGCCGCGGCCGAGTTCGCCGCGCACGCCCATGGCGAACAACACGAAGGTGACGCCGGCGTGATATTCGAACCCCCTGTTCTCCACGGGATCGATGGTGATGGATATCTCCGGCGCCGCGTCCTCGACCAGCGCCACCACCTCCGACAGCCGCTGGCAGGCCGCCCGCGCCGCGGCCGGCAGATCCATGGCGCCCAGGGCCGCAAGGGTCTTATGGGCGGGCCCCGTGGCCTTCAGCAAGTTGGTCAGAAGCGTCCCGCCCTCTCCGGCCAATGCCGCCAATTCGCCGCCATCCTTGCGGTCCAGGGCCGAACGCACGGCGGCGGCGGCGGCGGCCTCGATCCCGAGCCCGCCGACAATCTCGTCCACCAGGGTCGGCAGGTTGAGGTCCACCGACAAGCCTTCGATGCCGATGGCC
>SMXQ01000032.1 GCA_004356985.1 Alphaproteobacteria bacterium
CGCCGCCGCCGATGGCGTCGAGGGCCCCGAGGCCGGCGACCCAACCAGCGGCCCGACCAACGAAGAGACCGGCGGCACCGGGGAAACCAACCCCGTGACCGGCGATGACGTGGCCGCCTCGGATGGCGACGGCGCCGAATCCGGCGATGCAGGCACCGCCGACACCGATCCGGTGGTGGCGCCCGAGGCCAACACCGAAGAGGACTTGGTCAGCGAAAGCGATCCGGTGGTGGAGCCCGAGGCCAACACCGAAGAGGACATGGTTGCCGAAAGCGATGGCGAAGAGACGACTCTCACCGACATCGCCGAGGATGTCGTGGTGGGCGACCTCGAAGCCGCCCTCATCGACGAACTCTTGGAAGACGGGACGGAAGCCGTCTGACCCTGCCCAGGACCAGGGCCTGTGCCCAGCGCCTGTGCCCGGTGACTGTGATGTTGGGCGGCTCCTGGGTTCACCACGGGCCTTGATCATCCGCCGCCGAGAATTCCTTTGGGTTCGGTGATCATCGGTGCTTCACGCGCGGGCCGGGCATGCCTGCTTGGGCCCAGGAGAGCGCGGCCCTAATCCCCGTCGTCCTCGTCCTTGAGGGAGCGGATTTCGGTGTTCATGGCCACGTCCTTGCGGCGGCGCTGGGCGAAGATCTTGCCGGTCTCCCAATACTCGCTCCTGACCGCGCGCTGGGCCATGCGTTCGAAGTCTTCGTTCCATTCGCCGAGGTCGTAGCCGTACCACGGCATCTCGGGTTCCAGCGCCGGCAGGCCAAGCTCGTCCCAGATCTTAGCCGCGGCTTCCATGAATTCACGCTTGGGCATGGCCACCGGCGGATAACTTTCCTTCAAGGTGGCGTCGATCAGCACGGCGGCGTCGGCGCTGTCCACCTGGCTGCGCGGGCCGTGGCCCTCGTGCTTGTTCTTGAGGATCTCGACGTCGCGCTGGGGCCGGACGCGGTACGACATGACCCAGAACAGCGCATCGCCGTTGCCGGGGTCGATATCGTCGTTGACGGCGATGATCCACTTGCCCTCGGCCTGGCGGAACGCGGCCATGGCGTACAACGCCCGCCAAATCTCGGTGCGCGGCGCCGATCTTTCGAAAACGATCGCCACCACCCTTTGTAGCGAGGTCAGGTTCTCGTGGGCCTTGACCGCGATCAGGCCCTGGATTCCCAGGTTGTCGCGCAGGTAGCGGGTCTGGGCGGCCTCGAAGGCGAAACGGCGGATGACGCTGGATTCACTGGGCGCCACCTGGCTCATCCACGAGGTGATGACGGCGTCCTTGCGCCTGGTGATGGTGGTCACGTCCAAGAAACCGTTGTATTCGCAAAGATTGATATAGCCGTGGGATTCACCGAACGGCGCCTCCGGCTCGAGGTATTCGGTGTCGACGAAGCCTTCGATGACCACCTCGGCATCGGCCGGCACCAGCAAATCGACGGTTTTGGCCGCGACCATGCGGATGGGCGCGCCGGCGAGAGCGCCGGTGACGGCCATCTCGTCCTGGTCCTCGGGCATCTTTTGCACCGCGCCGTAGGACACGATGGGCGGGCAACCCACCACCACGGCGCACGGCATGGGCTCGCCGCGCGCCTTCCATTTGAGCCAATGCAGGTAGCCGCCGGTCCTGAGTTCGACCGAGGTATTCATGCCGAGCCGGTCCGGTGCCTTGATCTGTCCCCGGTAGTTGCCAACGTTCTGGATGCCGGTGTCGGGATCCTTGGTGATGAAATGGGATGAAGAGGTATAGGGCGCGTTGTCCCAGCCCGGCGTCGAGATGGGCACCGGAATGTCATCGAGGCCATGGCCGTCGAGAAGCGCCGCGCCTTGGAACACCAGTTCCTGGCAGGGCGCCTCGGTGCCGGCGATGATAACCGGGGCCACCGGGTTGGACAGGGCCCGGCTCCATAGGTCCTTGACCTGATCCAGGGGATGGCCGATGCCGACCTCGTAGATGGCGGGATTGCCGCCCAGCCCGCAGACCAGGACCGGAATGTCGAATTTACGCCCCTTGGAATCGATGACGTTGGTGAACAGAAAAGCCTTGCGGTCCTTTTCGGCGATGCCGCCGCGGTACTGCCAGCGCACCAGGGGGTGCATCTCGGTATCCTTGTTGATGGGGCGGTCGACCTCGACCAGCAGGCCGGCCTCGCGCAGCGCCGCGATATGCTCGTGGAGGTCCCGGTATCCCCGTTTTGTTTCGGGCGCGCTCACCACCAGCCCTGCCCGCCCCCCATGGGGGCTTTCTCCACAAAGGTGGCGACTTTTGGGGTGACGACTTTCGCCATGTCCATTGTTCAACTCCCTCTCTCCGCCGATTGGCCGGCCGCGGGCTCTCCGCCGACTGGCCGGCCGCGGGCCGCGGCGAGCCGAGCCCGGGCCCGTCCGCGAGACTACCTTGACCGGCCGCTTTTTGCCATGGCGTCAAGGCTCCGGTATCATCCCGGCGGCGCCGCCCCAAGCGGGGCCGCATGACCCGGGAAAAGGGCCATGCCGGGAAGGGAGCCATGGAGCTCGTCAACGAAGTTCAGCGATTCCAGTTCACCCGCCTCGCCCGCGGCGCCGAAGCCGAGGACGGGGCCGACGTGGTGGCCGGCCTCACGTCCGCGCCTAAGACCCTGCCCTGCAGGTATTTTTACGACGCCGCGGGGTCGGATTTGTTCGCCCAGATCTGCGAGACCCCGGAATATTACCCCACCCGCACCGAGCGCTCCATCCTCACCCGGCATGCCGGCGAGATCGCCGCGCTGACCGGGCCCTGCGAGATCGTCGAGCTGGGCAGCGGAACCGCCAGCAAGACGCGGCTTTTGCTGGACGCTTACGCCGATGGCGCCAAAGAGGTGCATTTCGTCCCCATCGACGTTTCCGAAAGCGTATTGCGCGAAAGCTCCCGGGACTTGGTGAGCCGCTATGCGGCGCTTTCCATCCGCGGCTATTCGGGCACCTATGAGCAGGCCCTGGCGGCCCTGCATCCGGCCCCGGCGCCGGCCCGGATGTTCGTGTTCCTGGGCTCCACCATCGGCAATTTCCGCAATTCCGAACGCGTCGCCTTCGTCGCCCGGATTCGCGACGCCATGGAAGACGGCGACACCTTCTTGCTGGGCATCGACCGGCGCAAGGATGGGGCCATCATCGAGGCGGCCTACAACGATTCCCAGGGCCTCACCGCGCGCTTCAACCTGAATATGCTGAGTCATCTCAACCGGCGCTTCCACGGCGATTTGGTGGTCGATAATTTCACCCATCGCGCGGTCTACGAGCCCCGGCGCCATCAGATCGAAATGAGGCTGGAAAGCCGGGTGGCGCAGACGGCGCGCCTGGCCGACCTCAACCTGTCGGTGAGCTTCGCCCGGGGCGAGTCCATCCGCACCGAGATCTCGAAGAAATTCGACCCTGAGGAACTCGCGGGCGAGTTCACCGCCCTGGGCTTAGGCCAAGTGGCGCTGTGGTCCGACGCCAGGCAATGGTTTTCCCTGGTGCTGTTCCGGCTCGGGGCACGGTGATGGGCGGCCACGGGGCGGCGCCATGAACGAGCCGAACTTTTTCGCCGGCGGCGCGTTCGACCGCGCCGGCCTCCTGCGCAAGGACGCCGATTGGGTCGCCGGTCTCATGGCCGACCCCGGCACGCGCATCATCCCGGTCTGGCGGGACCGGCACCTGATCGTCATCAAGCCCAAGCCCGAGCCGGTGTTCCTGGCGCCGGCCGAGGTGCCGCCGCTGGCCCCGGAAACCGAATCCATGGTGCTTCTCGGCATCGTCGAAGACACCGCCGTGTTGGCCTTGGATATCTCGCATATCGAAGAGCCCCTGGCCCGGCCCGAGCTGACCGGGCGCGGCGAATTCATCGATATCCGCGACGTGGGCTCGCTCCTGAGCCGCGCCGACGCGCAACTCATGGCCTTCTCCCGGGCCTTGTTCTACTGGCACCGGCGCCATGTTTTCTGCGGCCTGTGCGGCGCCCCCACGGTGTCGGGCGAAGCCGGCCACGTGCGCAACTGCACCAATGCCGATTGCGCCACCACCCATTTTCCACGCACCGATCCCGCCGTCATCATGTTAGTGACCGACGCCGAGCGCTGCCTGCTCGGCCGCCGGCCCGGGCGCGAGAATTTCATGTATTCGACCCTCGCGGGCTTCGTCGAACCCGGCGAATCCCTGGAGGAAGCCGTCGCCCGGGAGGTCATGGAGGAAACCGGCATTCGCGTCGCCAACGTGCGCTACGCCCATTCCCAACCCTGGCCCTTTCCCGCCAATCTGATGCTGGGGTTCTATGCCGACGCCGCCAGCACCGAGATCAATTTCAACACCGACGAGTTGGCCGATGCCCGCTGGTTCGACCGCGGCGAGGTCCGCGAACTGATGGCGGTGCGCGACCGCGCCGAATCCACGCGCCTGGGCGGCGCCCTGCATCTGCCGCGCCCGGTCTCCATCGCCCGGCGCCTGATCGCCGAATGGATCGACGGCCGCGCGCCCTGAGCGGTTAGTCCTCGCCCGCGGCCGCGGCTTCCTTACGATAGGGATGGGCGGGGAAGATGCCGACGATGCGCACCTTTTCCGAATAGAAATTGAGCTCCTCGAAGGCCAGCTTCACGGGCCCATGGTCGGGATGGCCGTCGATCTCGGCATAGAATTCGGTGGAGGCGAAATTGCCGTCCACCATGTAGCTCTCCAACTTGCCCATGTTGACGCCGTTGGTGGCGAACCCGCCCATGGCCTTGTACAGGGCGGCGGGGATATTGCGCACCCGGAACAGGAATGCCGTCATCACCGACGGCGATTCCGCGCCCGGATCGGCCAGGTCCCGGGCGAGGGCCACGAAACGGGTGGTGTTGTGGTCGGCGTCTTCGATGTTGGCGGCCAGCGAGCGCAGCCCGTAAATCTCCCCCGCCAGTTCCGAGGCGATGGCGGCTTCGGCCGGATCATTCCTCGCCGCCACCTCCTGGGCCGCCCCGGCGGTGTCGGCGTGGACCACCGGCGTAAGGCCGTGGTCGTGGAGGAACCGGCGGCACTGGGACAAGGCATGGACATGGCTGTGGACGCGGGCGAGGCCCTCCAGGGTGGCGCCCTCGGGCGCCAGCAGGTGGTGGTTCACGCGCTGGAAATGCTCGGCCACGATATGCAGCTTGGCATGGGGCATCAACTGGTGGATGTCGGCGACCCGGCCGGCCACCGAGTTTTCGATGGGGATCATGGCCAGCGCCGCGGCGCCGTCCTCCACGGCGGCGAAAACCTCGTCGAAGGTCTGGAACGCCAAGGGCGCCATTTCGGGATGGACCTGGCGGCAGGCGAGATCGGAATAGGCCCCAGGCAAACCTTGGAAGGCGATGGTTTCGCCCGCCCCGGTCTTGCCGTCCTGGTCAATGTCTGATGCCGTCATTGGTCCCCCGCCCGGTTGCCGGCGGCCAGGGCGCGCCGCGCCCTCTCAAGATCGGCGGGAGTATCGACACCAAGGGGAGAGGTGTCAACGAAGGCCACGTCCATGCGCATGCCGTCCTCTAGGGCGCGCAGCTGCTCCAACCGCTCGCGCCGCTCCAGCGGGCTCGGCACCAGGCCCACGAATCGCGCCAGGGCATCGCGGCGCCAGGCGTAAAGGCCGATATGGTGCCACAATGGCCCAGCGCCGCCCGGCACCGTCGCCCGGCTGAAATAAAGCGCCCGGCCGCGCCCCCCCACCGCCGCTTCGCCCGCCGCCGCCACCACCACCTTGACCACGTTGGGGTCGTTCTTTTCCCGGGCCTCGGTGATGGGGGCCGCCAGGGTGCCGATGTCGACGCCCTCCGCGCCAAGCAATTCCAGCGCCCGCGCCGGCAACCCGGGATCCAGGGTCGGCAGGTCTCCTTGCAGGTTGACCACCGCATCGAATCTGCCGTCGGGATCGACCTTGGCCAGCGCCTCGAAGATGCGGTCGGAGCCCGAGAGATGATCGGGCCGGGTCAGCACCGCCTCGCCGCCCGCGGCCCGCACCGCATCGACGATTTCGGCCTCCCCGGCGGCGACGATCACCGGACCCAAATCCGCCTCCATGGCCCGGCGCCAGACCTGGACGATCATCGGCGCGCCGCAGATATCGGCCAGCGGCTTGCCCGCCAGGCGGGTCGAGGCCATGCGCGCGGGGATCAGGACGATGGGCTTTCGGGGTGCCGCCATGGTTCGGATATCCTCGGCCGGGGCGCCCCCGGCTTTCGTGAAAAAGCCCTAAATTTCAATGCCTTTCCAGATTACTCCGGAACCCGCCCGGCGGGCCAGTGCTAACCGCGGAGGCGGCAATACGGGTTGGACAGGGCCCGGGTGAACAGCTAGTCTCGGGCCGCGGTCGGCGCCGCGATTCGCGGTTTTTCCTTACCCCCGCGCGCTTGACAGGGCCCGGCCAAACACCGGGGCACGCACCGGAGCACACGATGTCCGCTAGGGAAATCAACAAGATCGCCGGCGCCATTCTGATGGCTCTCATCATCATCAAGGTTGCCGATCTGGCCGGCGACGCCGTGGGCCAGGCCCAACCGCTCGCCAAGCCCGCCTACCTGGCGGCGGCGGCCGCCGCCCCGGGCGCCAAGACCGAAGCCAAGGCGGCCGCCGACAAGCCGGGCGCGGCAGGACCCGGTTCCGGGGCCGCTATGGGGCCGCTGCTGGCCGCCGCCAGCGCCGAGAGCGGCAAATCCCTGGCCCGCAAATGCACCACCTGTCACAGCCTCAAGAAGGACGGAAAGAACAAGGTCGGGCCGGCGCTGTGGGGTGTCGTCGGCGCCCAGAAGGCGGGCCGGTCATTCCGTTATTCCAGCGCCCTGAAGGGTCTCGGCGGGGTTTGGGACTACGCCGCGCTCAACGCTTTCCTGGCCAGCCCCAAGGCCTTCGCGCCGGGCAATAAGATGCCGTTCGCCGGCATCAAGAGGGCCGCCGATCGGGCGGCCCTGATCCTCTACCTCCGAAGCCTGTCGGACAGCCCCCTTCCCCTGCCTTAGGGGCGGGCGGGACACCATGGCCAAACCACCGGACATCACCACCGTGGACGGGTTCATGGACCTCGCCGACCGCATGGCCGACGCGGCGGGCGAGGTGTTGAGGCGTTATTTTCGCACCCCCATGGCGGTGGAGACCAAGGCCGACCAAAGCCCCGTCACCAAGGCCGACCGCGATGCCGAGACCGCCATGCGGGCTTTGGTCGCCGGCGCCCATCCCGATCACGGCATCCTCGGCGAGGAGTTCGACCCGGTGAACCCCGGCGCCGAATTCACCTGGGTGCTCGACCCCATCGACGGCACCAAGTCGTTCATCACCGGCAAGCCCTTGTTCGGCATCCTGATCGCCTTGGCCCAAGGAGACAGCCCGATCCTCGGCATCATCGACCAGCCGATCTTGGCGGAACGCTGGCGCGGGGCCGCGGGCCTGCCCGCCACCTTCAACGGCGCGCCCGCCAGGGTCCGGGCCTGTGACGACATCGCCGGCGCGATGCTGTATGCGACCAGCCCCCATATGTTCCAGGGCGCCGATGCCGAGGCCTTCGGCCGCGTCCGCGACCGCGTCCGCCATCCGCTTTACGGCGGGGATTGCTACGCCTATGGGCTGCTGGCCTCGGGCCATGCCGACTTGGTGGTGGAGGCAAGCCTCCAGCCTTACGATTACGCCGCCCTGGTGCCGGTGGTGGAGAGCGCGGGCGGCATCATCACCGACTGGGCGGGGGAGCGGCTCACCCTGGCCTCCGACGGGCGCGTCATCGCCGCCGGCGACGCCGCCGTCCATGCCCAGGCGCTGGACCTCTTGGGCGCGGGCTAGGGCCATGGCATCACGCGTCCGTCAGGCGGCGGCGGGTGTCCTGGCCGCGGCCATTTTAGCCCCGGGGGCGGCGCCGGTGGCGGCGCAAGAGACCGCGGCGGGCCGGCCGGCCCATGGCCTCGCCATGCATGGGGATCTCAAATACGGACCCGGCTTCAAGAATTTCGACTACGTCAATCCCTCCGCGCCCAAGGGCGGCACCGTGCGCTTCGCGGATACCGGCACCTATGACAACCTCAATCCGTTCATTTTAAAAGGCGTCATTGCGGCAGGCGCCGGCCGGGTTTTCGACAGGCTCGCCACGGTTTCCCGGGACGAGCCGTTTTCCCAATACGGCCTGGTGGCCAAGACCATCGAGACCCCGCCCGACCGTTCCTGGGTGATCTTCACGCTTCGGCCCGAGGCCCGGTTTCACGACGGCCGCCCGATCACCGCCGACGACGTCATCTTCTCCTTCAACGCCCTCATCAAGAAGGGCCACCCGTTCTATCGATTCTATTTCGGATCGGTGGCCAAGGTGGAGCGGCTCGGCCGGCTCAGGGTCAAATTCACCTTCAAGAAGGGCGACAACCGCGAACTGCCGTTGATCCTCGGCGAATTGCCGCTGCTGCCCGCCCATTACTGGGAAGGCAAGGATTTCGCCAAGACGACCCTGAGCCCGCCCCTCGGCAGCGGCCCCTACAAGATCAAATCATTGGAGCCCGGCCGCTCCATCACCTACGCGCGCGTCAAGGACTACTGGGGCGCCGATCTGCCGGTGAACAAGGGGCAGAACAATTTCGACGTCATCCATTACGACTATTACCGCGATTCCACGGTCGCCATCGAGGCGTTGAAGAAAGGCGAGTTCGACATTCGCGAGGAAAACTTCTCCAAGGCCTGGGCCACGGCCTATGATTCGCCCGCCATCCGCGCCGGCCTTCTCATCAAGAAGCTTTTCCCCAACCAGCGATCGACCGGCATGCAGGGCTTCGTCTTCAACACCCGCCGGGCGATATTCGCCGACCGCCGGGTACGCTGGGCGCTGGCCCATGCCTTCGACTTCCGATGGTCCAACCGCAACCTCTTCTATGGCGCCTATACCCGCACCACGAGCTATTTTTCCAATTCCGAGTTGGCTTCGCGCGGCCTACCGAGCGGCGCCGAGCTTGCCGTGCTGGCGCCCTACCGGGGGCGCGTTCCGGGCGAAGTCTTCACCAAGCAATACCTTCCCCCCGTCGCCGGCACCAACCGGCGCCTGCGCGTGAATCTCCTCAAGGCGCTGAAGATCTTGCAAGAGGCCGGCTGGGTGGTGCGCCAGGGCAAACTGATCAACGCCGAGACCAACCAACAGATGCGCTTCGAGGTCCTGTTGGTGAGCCCGGCGTTCGAGCGCATCGTCGGCCCCTTCATCTACAACTTGCGCCGTCTCGGCATCGAGGCCCGCATGCGGACGGTGGACACGTCGCAATACCAGAACCGGGTGCGGGCGTTTGATTTCGACATGATCGTCGGCAGCTGGGGGCAGTCGCTCTCGCCGGGCAACGAGCAGCGCAGCTATTGGAATTCGCGCAACGCCGATTTGGACGGGGGCCGCAATTATGCCGGCATCAAGGACCCGGTGGTGGACGAATTGGTCGAAAAACTGATCGCCGCGCCCGACCGCAAGGGGCTGGTGGCCCGCACCCGGGCGCTCGACCGGGTGCTTCTGTGGGGCCATTACGTGATCCCCCAGTGGCATATCCGCGCCGACCGCTTCGCCTTCTGGGACAAGTTCGGCAGGCCCGACAAGATTCCCCTGCGCGGCGCCGACATCGGTACCTGGTGGCTCGATGGCGAAAAGGCGGCGGCCATAAAGGCGGCGAAAGGCAATCTCCGCGGGCTGGGACCCTCGGTCAATGAAGGGACACCCCGATGATCGCCTATATCATCCGCCGGTTTTTGCTCATCGTGCCCACCTTGTTCGGCATCATGGTGATCAATTTCGCCATCATCCAGTTCGCCCCCGGCGGCCCGGTGGAACAGCTGATCGCCCAGATCACCGGCACCGACGTGGCGGCGACGGCGCGCATCGGCGGCACCACCACCGGCGACGCCGCGTCCTCCGCCCAGGCCCGCCGATCGACCCTCGGCGAAACCTCCGCCGGCCGCTACCGCGGTTCCCAGGGGCTCGACCCGCAGTTCATCAAGGACCTGGAAAAACGTTACGGCTTCGACAAGCCCGCCCATGAGCGCTTCTTCAAGATGCTGGCGGATTACCTGCAGTTCGATTTCGGCGAGAGCTTCTTCCGCGACCGCCGGGTGGTCGACCTGGTGCTGGAAAAAATGCCGGTGTCCATATCCCTCGGCCTGTGGTCGACCCTGATCATCTACCTGATCTGTATTCCCCTCGGCGTCGCCAAGGCGGTGCGCGACGGCCAGGGCTTCGACATCTGGACCTCGGCCCTGGTGGTCTTCGGCAATGCCATCCCCGCCTTCATCTTCGCCATCTTCCTCATCGTGCTGTTTGCCGGCGGCAGTTATTTCGACTGGTTCCCCCTGCGCGGCCTGACCTCCGCCAATTGGGCGGAGCTCAGCTTGATCGGCAAGATCGCCGATTATTTCTGGCACATGGCGCTGCCGATCCTGGCCCTGGTGATCGGCGGTTTCGCCTCGCTCACCATGCTGACCAAGAATTCGTTCCTGGAAGAGATCAACAAGCAATACGTGACCACCGCCCGGGCCAAGGGCCTGTCGGAAAAGCGCGTGCTGTACGGCCATGTCTTCCGCAACGCCATGCTCATCGTCATCGCCGGCTTTCCGGCGGTGCTCATCGGCATCCTGTTCACCGGCGCGCTGCTGATCGAGGTGATCTTCTCCCTGGACGGGCTTGGGCTGCTGGGGTTCGAGGCGGTGATCAACCGCGATTATCCGATCGTTTTCGCGACCGTTTTCTTCTTTTCCCTGATCGGCCTGGTGATCGGCCTGATCCGCGACATCACCTATGTCTTCGTCGATCCACGCATCAGTTTCGAGGGCCAGAACTGACCATGCCGGAACCCACCATGGACCGCCAAGA
The DNA here is from genome assembly GCA_004356985.1 of Alphaproteobacteria bacterium. Taxonomy (GTDB): domain Bacteria; phylum Pseudomonadota; class Alphaproteobacteria; order SMXQ01; family SMXQ01; genus SMXQ01. The sequence goes on from SMXQ01000032.1 coordinate 10,802, forward strand.
CCGCGCCTTCGGCGTCTCTATTACGCCGCTCACCCGGCGGCGGATCGACAGCTTCAAGCGCAACCGCCGGGGCTACTGGTCGCTTTGGATCTTCCTGGGCCTGTTCGTCTTCTCCCTGTTCGCGGAATTCATCGCCAACGACAAGCCGATCGTCGTGAAGTACGATGGCGGTTACTACATGCCGATCTTCAAGCTCTATCCCGAAACCGTCTTCGGCGGCGAATTCCCCACCGAGGCCGACTACCGGGACCCCTTTGTTACCAAGCTGATCGGCGCCAAGGGCTGGATGATCTGGCCGCCCATCCGCTACAGCTTCGACACGCCCAACTATTTCCTGGCCGTGCCTTCCCCCGCCCCGCCTTCCGCCGATAACTGGCTGGGCACCGACGACCAAGCCCGGGACGTGACGGCGCGGCTGATCTACGGCTTTCGTATTTCCATCCTGTTCGGCTTGGTCCTGACGTTTTTCGCCTCCATCTTCGGGGTCGCGGCGGGCGCCATCCAGGGCTATTTCGGCGGCTGGGTCGATCTCGCCGGCCAGCGCCTGATCGAGGTCTGGGAGGGGCTGCCCAGCCTTTACGTTCTCATCATCCTGGCGTCCATGTTCGTCCCCGGGTTCTGGACGCTTTTGGGAATATTGCTGCTGTTTTCATGGACCTCTCTGACCGGCGTGGTGCGGGCGGAATTCCTGCGCGGACGAAACTTCGATTACGTGCGCGCCGCCCGCGCCCTTGGCGTCGGCCATACCACCATCATGGTCCGCCACGTGTTGCCCAACGCCATGGTGGCGACCATCACCTTCCTTCCCTTCATCCTCAACGGCTCGATCACCGCGCTGACGTCGCTCGACTTCCTCGGCCTCGGCATGCCGCCGGGCTCGCCGTCCCTGGGCGAGCTTCTGGCCCAGGGCAAGGGCAACCTGCAGGCGCCCTGGCTGGGCCTGTCGGCGTTCTTTTCCATCGCCATCATGCTGAGCCTGCTGATCTTCGTCGGCGAGGCCGTGCGCGACGCCTTCGATCCGCGCAAGACCCGGCTTTAGGGGGCAAAAATGGCCGGAACCCCGTTCATCACCATTCGCGACCTAAGCGTCCGGTTCGCCACACCGGGCGGCGACGTGGACGCGGTCAAGGATCTCGACCTCGACATCGACCGCGGCGAAACCGTGGCCTTGGTGGGCGAATCGGGCTCCGGCAAGTCGGTGACGGCGCTGTCCATCTTGCAGTTGCTGCCCTATCCCGTGGCGAGCCACCCGACCGGCTCGATCCTGGTGGACGGCGAGGAAATGATCGGCGCCGACGAGGCCACCTTGGCGCGCATCCGCGGCCGGCGGATCGCCATGGTGTTCCAAGAGCCCATGAGCTCGCTCAACCCGCTGCACAATATCGAGAAGCAGATCACCGAAACCCTGATCCTGCACAAGGGCCTGGCGCGCGTGGCCGCCCGCGCCCGCGCGCTGGAGCTTCTCCACCTGGTCGGCCTCAGTGAGGCGGAAAAGCGCCTCACCGCCTACCCCCACCAGCTGTCCGGCGGCCAGCGCCAGCGGGTGATGATCGCCATGGCCCTGGCCAACGAGCCCGACCTGTTGATCGCCGACGAGCCGACCACGGCGCTGGACGTGACGGTGCAGGCGCAGATCCTGACCCTCTTGGGGGATCTCAAGGATAAGCTCGGCATGGCGCTCCTGCTGATCACCCACGACCTCGGCATCGTCCGGCACATGGCCGATAAGGTCGCGGTGATGACCAATGGTGAGATCGTCGAGGAGGGCCCGGTGGCCGACGTCTTCTCCCGGCCCCGGCACGACTACACCCGCCACCTCCTTGCCGCCGAGCCCAAGGCCAAGCCCGCCCGGCCGTTGGAGAGCGCAGAGGTGATCATGGAGGCCAGCGACGTGAAGGTCTGGTTCCCCATCAAGCGCGGCGTCTTCAAGCGCACGGTGGACCATATCAAGGCGGTCGACGGCATTTCCCTGAAATTGCGCGCCGGCCGCACTTTGGGCGTGGTCGGCGAATCGGGGTCCGGCAAAACCACCCTGGGCCTGGCGCTGCTGCGCCTGGAGGGGGCCCGGGGCACGGTCAGTTTTGGCCCCCACCGGCTGAGCGAGATGAGCCAGCGCGCGGTCCGGCCGCTGCGCCGCGAGATGCAGATGGTCTTCCAGGACCCCTATTCGTCACTGTCGCCCAGGATGTCGGTCGCCCAAATCGTCGGCGAGGGCCTGAAGGTCCACGACATCGCGCCGGACCCGGCGGACCGCGCCGAGCTGATCGACGCGGCGCTGTCGGAAGTGGGCATCGATCCCGGCGCCAAGAACCGCTACCCCCACGAATTTTCCGGCGGCCAGCGCCAGCGCATCGCCATCGCCCGGGTGCTGGTGCTGAAGCCGCGGCTGATCATTCTCGACGAACCCACCTCGGCGCTGGACATGTCGGTCCAGGCCCAGATCGTCGACCTGTTGCGCGAGATTCAGGACCGCCACGGTCTCGCCTATCTGTTCATCAGCCACGATCTCAAGGTGGTGCGCGCCCTGGCCGACGAAGTGCTGGTCATCAAGGATGGCAAAATGGTGGAATTCGGCGCCGCCGACCATATCTTCGAGAACCCCGAAACCCCCTACACCAAGGCCCTGATGGCCGCCGCCTTCGACCTTGCCGTCACCGAGGGCGGCATCGTCAGCCAGTAACCCCATGGCCATCTTGTTCCTGTCCGATGCCGCCGCGGCGACCGCGTGGGCCGACGCGCTGGCCAATGAGCTGCCCGATGAAGTGATCCGCGTCAACACCGGGCCGGGCGACGACGGCGACGTGGAATTCGCCGTGGTGTGGCAGCCCGCCAAGGGCCGGCTCGCCCGGATCCCTAATCTCCGGGCGATTTTTTCCCTCGGCGCCGGGGTCGATCACATCTTCGCCGATAGCGAACTGCCCGCCCATGTCCCGGTGTTTCGCCTGATCGACCCGGTGCTCACGGCGCAGATGGCCGAATACGTGGTCATGAACGTGCTCTGGCATCACCGGGGCATGGACCAATACGCCGCCCATCAGGCGGGCCGCCGGTGGCGCCAGGCCGACCTTCCACGGACCGCCCGGCGGCGGGTCGGGATCATGGGGCTCGGCGTGTTGGGGAGCGCCGCGGCCGAGGCGCTGGCCCGTTTTGGCTTTCCCCTTGCCGGTTGGACCCGCACGGCACGGGACTGGCCGCTGGGCGAGGCCTTCCATGGGCGCGGCGGCTTGCGCCCCTTCCTGGCCATCAGCGACATCCTGGTCTGCCTGTTGCCGCTGACGCCGGAGACCGAGGGCATCCTCGATGCCGGCGCCTTCGCCGCCCTGCCCAGCGGCGCGGCGCTGATCAATGCCGCGCGCGGCGGCCATGTGGTCGAGGCCGACCTCATCGACGCGCTCGACTCGGGCGCGCTCGGGGCCGCCACCCTCGACGTGTTCGCCACGGAACCCCTGGCCCAGGACCATCCGTTCTGGGCCCACCCCCGGGTCCGGGTGACGCCCCATGTGGCGGCCATCACCTATGGCGATACCACGGCCCGGGAAATCGCCTTGAATATCGGACGCTTTCGGGCGGGCGCGCCCATGAGCGGCCTGGTCGACCGCGCCCGGCGCTATTGAGCCCTGCCCTAGGGTTGAGGCAGGGTTGTAATTTCAGCACTGGAAATTGCCAAAATATTGATCAATTTTAAACCAATTCACCGTAACTTCAGGCACGTTGGTTAAGGAATATAGCGCCCAGGTGGCCCGGAATTCCCCGCCAACCGCCCGAAAACCCCAAGAATGGGGCACCCGGGCAAATCGATCGAACAGGGATGGTTTTTTCAACGGGGAGGCGAAAAGTCTCCAGTACCGCGTAATTCTTCCTGTCGGAAATATCGGCGGCAGGCGGATCGGAAGAGAGGATGCCATGAAGAAAGGCCTGTTGCTCATCCTGCTGCCGCTCATGCTGGCGGCCCTGCCGCGCGCCCATGGCGCCGAGGTCAAGGCCTGCCTCGACCGATCCGTGATGGTTGACACCCTGATCGCCGAATACGGCGAGCAGCTCGCCGAAGTCCGTGAAATCAAGGGCAAGGGACTGCTCGAGTTCCACGTCTCGCCCAACGAGGGGACCTGGACGGCGCTGCTGACCAATGTCCAAGGGGTGTCTTGCGTGCTCGCCGTTGGCGAAGGCATCGATCCGGCCAAGACCCAGGCCTTGGTGGCCGCTTACCCGATCTGACCCGCGCGGCCCTTCCTTAGGGCCCGCGCCTCAGGCGCGAATTTTGGGCACCTTCGCCTCAGGCGCGAACTTTGGGCCCCTTCGCCTCAGGCGCAAAATTCCTTCTCGATCAAGGCGAACAGCGCCCGCATGCCCTGGGCTTCGCCGCCTTCGGGGCGGCCCGGCCGCTCGGTTTCGTTCCAGCCCATGAAATCGACATGGATCCAGGGGGTCCCATTGGTCACGAATTCCTGCAGGAACAATGCCGCGGTAATGGCCCCGCCATAGGCGCCCGGCGATATGTTGTTGATGTCGGCGACCCGGCTGTCGAGCTTGTCGCGGTAGGGCGCCCATAGGGGCAGCCGCCACAGCGGATCCTCGGCCCGGCGGCCCGCGGCGAGGGTCTTTTCGGCCAGGCCGTCGTCGTTGCAGAAGAGCGCCGGCAGGTCGGTGCCCAAGGCGACCCGGGCGGCGCCGGTCAGGGTCGCCATGTCGATCAACAGGTCGGGGCGCGCGCGGCACGCCTCGGCGAGAGCGTCGGCCAGCACGATGCGGCCTTCGGCATCGGTATTACCGACCTCCACGCTGAGCCCCAAGCGGGTGCTGATGACGTCGAGGGGATGATAGGCGTTTCCCGCAACCGCGTTCTCCACCGCCGGGATCAGCACCCGCAGGCGGATCGGCAGCCCGGCCGCCATGATCATGCGGGCCAGGCCCAAGGCCTGGGCGGCCCCGCCCATGTCCTTCTTCATCAGCTTGATGCCGGCGGTGGACTTGAGGTCGAGCCCGCCGGTATCGAAGCACACCCCCTTGCCGCAGAGGACCACCATTGGCGCCCGGCGGCGGCCCGCCGGGCGCCAATGGAGGTCGATCAGCCGGGGCGGATCGGCGGCGGCGCGGCCCACCGCATGAATGGCGGGATAGTTGCGGTCGAGCAGCCTGGCCCCGGTGATCACCGAGACCCGCGCGCCGAACTGGCGGCCCAGGCGCCGCGCCGCGGCGGCCAGGTGGGACGGCCCCATGTCGCCGGCCGGCGTATTGATGAGGTCGCGCACCAGGAATGTGGCAAGGGCGGCGTTTTCCACCCCTGGCCGGCCGGCGTTGGGTGGCCAAACCAGCCGCGCCGGCGCCCGGTCGGGCTTGCGGTAGCGGGTGAACCGATAGCTGCCCAACGCCCAGCCCAGCGCCGCCTCGCCGGCGTGGGCGGCGCCCACCCGCCGGTCCAGCCGATAGCTGCCCTCGGGCAGGCCGAAGGGGCAGGCGGCGTAGGCCCAGAGGGCGCCCTCTTCGGTGCCCGGCGCCTTGGCCGTGGGCGACGGCAGGCCAAGGAAGACCCGTTCCAGCGCGCCGTCGGGTGCCGCCAGCAGGCTGATGGCGCCGGGCCGGGCCTTGAATCCGCTGGCCCGCGCCCAGGTCTTGATCCGCGCGGGTTGGCCGGACAGCCATTTCTCGAACCCGTCCTCGGACACGGCCACCAGCGGCACCGTGGTTTTGCGCGCCCTTGAGGTGAGTCCTTCGATCGCCATGGTTTGCCCTTCACGCCGCCAAAATCCGGGCACCGATGATCGCCCGCCGCCGGGCTTGAGGAAAGGGCAAATCTCGCGCCCCTTGCGCGCACGGCCGGCCTCATGGTTCAGTGGGTTCGGTCTCATGCCGATTGAAGGAGCCGCCCGCCATGGCCGATCTTACCCTCGCCGTCGCCAACAAGGCTTATTCCTCATGGTCGCTGCGCGGCTGGCTTGCCCTGAAATTAACCGGGGCCGAGTTCGACGAGGTGGTGATCCCGCTCGGTCGGGCCGACACCAGGGCGGAGATCCTCAAATATTCCCCATCGGGCAAGCTGCCGGCGCTGATCGACGGCGACGTGGTGGTCTGGGAGTCCCTCGCCATCATCGAATACCTGGCGGAAAAGTTCCCCCATGCGGGGCTGTGGCCCAGCGATGGGGCCGCCCGGGCCCATGCGCGGGCCGCGGCCAATGAAATGCATGGTGGTTTCCTGGCCTTGCGCCGCGCCATGCCCCTGAATGTGCGCCATACCTTCCCCGACGCCCGCTTCGATGACCATGTCGGCGCCGAGGTCAACCGCATCCAGGCCATCTGGCGCGACGCCCAACGCCGATTCGCCGGCGCCACCGGCGAAGGGCCCTTCCTGATGGGCGCGTTTTCCGCCATCGACGCCATGTTCGCACCGGTGGCGAGCCGCTTCACCGGCTATGCGGTCGATCTCGAATCCCAGGCCCAGGCCTATGTGGACGCGGTAGCGGCCCACCCCCCCATGATCGAGTGGCGCGAGGCGGCCCGGGCGGAGCCTTGGGTGATCCCCGAATTCGAAGACGGCGGCGCCCCATGAAGCGGCGGCGCGGGCAATCCTAAGTTTAGGACTTGGGCGCGGGTTGTGCCGGAGATTCGGGCTTCGCCTTGGGCGCGGGCTTTTCGGTTGTCCCAGGTTTGACCTCGGGTGGGGATTTCGCCATCAGCCCCTTTTCCCGATAGAACCGCCGGGCGCCCTCGTGGAGGGGGATCGCCACCCCCTTCAGCGCGTTCTTCAGCCGCATTTGGCGTGTCGCCGGCGGCCCCTGGTCGAGGATCAAACGGCTGGTTGGGTGCCAGAGTGCCCGGGTGATGCCATAGACGAGGTCGGCGCTGACCTTGTCGGAAATCGTCCAAAGCGCCCCCACGGCGAGGGTCGTGGTCGCCGCCATGCGGCCGTACACCGACGGCGGTATGGTCACCACGGCGAGGAACGGATTCGTCTTCCTGATGGCGGCCGCCTGCTCTCCGGTGATGGGCAACAACCGCAGCGGAACCTCTCGGGCAAGCCGGGCGATGGACGGCGCCGGAAAACCGCCGACGAAAAAGAAGGCATCGATGCCCCCGACCTGCAGCCGGTCGACCGCGGGACCCACCTGGGAATCCCGCCGCCGCAAGGATTTCGGATCGACGCCATGGGCCATGAGCACCAGATTGGCGATTGAACGGGTCCCCGACCCCTTGAGATCGAGGGATACCCTTTTCCTCCGCAAATCCCCGATGGCGCGAATGCGCGAGTCTTCGCGCACCACCACATGGACCGCCTCGGGGTAGAGGTTGGCGATGGCACGAAGGCCGGGAATCGCCTTCCCGCCCGAGAAGATGCCCACGCCCTTGACCGCGAAATAGGCGATGTCGGCCTGGACCAGCGCCGATTCTATCCTTCCCGCGGCGATCTGGCGGACATTGGACACCGAACCCCTGGATGCCTGGGCCACGGCGACCAGCCCGGGCACGCCACAGGACCCGCCCTGGCCGCACAAGCTGGCGCCCGGGGGGTGGGAAATGGCGCTGGCGATCAAGCCGCCGATGGGGAAATAGACGCCGGATATGGAACCGGTCCCGATGCGCAGGAATATCCTATCCTGGGCCGCCGCGGGAAGCGACAGCACGGCGGCGGCGGCCAAGGCCGCCACGGTCTTGAGGATTGGGCTCGAATGTCGGTTCATCGCTTGGGCATTTTTGCGTCAGGCCGCTAAGAATCTCACTAGCCGATTGCCGGTGCCGGGTAAAGGGTACAACACTTATAGGGTTAAATAATGGCGGAATGGCGGCACCGCCGCCGGTGCTCTCCCCCGCCCGGGTGGGCACAAGGGCTAATCGGACATCGGCACGATGGTCCAGGCGATGGTCGGCGCATAGCCCGCGTCGGCGAACAGATTGCCGACCGGACAACGGTCCTCGGACAGGGTCTTGAGCCGTTCCACCCGTTCCGGGCTTTCATCGGTCTCCATGCTGATGGCCAGATCGGCGGCGCCAAAGCGCATGACCTTGTCATTGCCCTTGTCGCTGGCCACCCGGTCGGTGACGGTGGACGCGGTAATGGCGATGGTCCCATGTTCGAACCGCATGGCCTCGGCCACTTTCACGATCTGCACCACCTGGCAGGATGCAAGGGACGCGGTCAGGCAAGCCAGGGGCGAGGGGCCGGTATTTTCGCCGCCGCGCTGGGCCGGTTCGTCGGTGATGATGGTGTGACCTTCGGGCGTCGAAATCTCGCAGCGCACCCCCGCGGTACAGACCGCTTCGACGCTGCGGGAGCTCGCCCCGGTTCGTTCTTTTTGCACGATGGCCATGGTTGCCTCCCTTTGATGCGTGGGCCAGCGGGTCGCGGCCCACTGATCTTTTAAAGCAAATTCCCGCCGCATGGGTCCCTTTGACGGGGATGATTCCCCCCCAAGGCAAGGCGCCAGCGGCGGCCTCAACTATCTCATGTATCCGGCCTCGACTATCTCATATATTCGGTATCCCCCGGTGTTCCGCGGGGGCGACAAGACAAGGCCACGGAAGGTCGTCAAGCGATGGAACCGCTTCTCAATCTCGCCATAATCTGGCTCGCCGTGTTCGCCGCGGTGTTCGCCGCGCGCAAGACCAAACTGACGCCGGTGCTTTACTTCCTCGCCATCGGCTCCCTCCTGGTCAACCTCGGCATCCTGCCCGAGCAAAGCCATCCCTTCATCCGCGGCTTCGCCGAAATCGGCATGATCCTGATCATGTTCGCGCTCGGCTTCGAGGAAAGCACGTCGAAATTCCTGCAAAGCGTGCGCCGCACCTGGGGCATCGCCCTGTTCGGGGCGCTGATCCCGTTCCTCACCGCGTTCGCGGTGGCGGAATATTTCTGGGCAGACACCAACCTTTCCCTGATGTTCGGGCTCACCATGACCGCCACCGCGTTGTCCCTGACCATGGTGTCTCTCAAAAGCGAGCATCTCGAACATACCCAGGCGGCCACCGGCATCATGACATCCGCGGTGATCGACAGCATCTCTTCCCTGGCCCTGGTGGCGATCCTGATTCCCATCGCCACCGGCGCCGGGCCGGCGAGCCTGGCCGATGTCGGTTGGGTCCTGGGCAAGGCGGTGATCTTCTTCGGCATGGTCACCGTGGTCGGCGGCTGGGTGCTGCCCCATGACCGCGGCGCCCTGGACCGCTACCTGCCCTGGATCAAGGGCAAGGGCATCAAGAATCTTTTATCGCTCGGCGAAGGCGAGCACGCCACCCTGACGGTATTGACCTTCGCCCTCCTGGTCGGGCTCCTGGCCAATGAATTCGGCTTTCATCCGGCGGTGGGCGCTTACATGGCCGGGCTCGTCCTCAAGGAAGAATATTTTCATTACCTGCGCCATCCCGAGGAAAATTACTACCAGCGCACCAAGGACATCATCGACAACGTCGCCTATTCCTGGATCGGGCCGGTGTTTTTCGTCGAGCTCGGCACCAAGCTAGTCTTCGATTGGGACATCTTCGTCGGCGTCATCCCGCAAACGCTGGTGCTCCTGTTGGCCATCTTCGTGGCCCAGGTCGCCTCGGCGGCGCTGGCGGCCCGCTACACCGGCGCCTTTCCATGGAACGAATCGATGTTGATCGGCTTCGGCATGCTGGGCCGGGCGGAACTCGCCTTCGTGGTCATGGACATCGCCTATGTGCAGCACCGCATCCTCAACCATGAGGCCTTCTACACGCTGATGTTCACGGCCTTCTGGCTGAACGTGTCGGTGCCCGTCACCATCGCCTGGTGGAAACCCTATTTCGAGGGCCGCAAGCGCCTGTTCGGCCCGGACCCACCGGGCGGTTAGAGCACTTTCCAACCAAATTGAACCATTTGACCGGAAATTTCTTTAGGGGCCCCCGGCCTTGGCCTCGCGCGCCCTTTGTGGCAAAGATGGGCCGCCCCGCGCCATCGTCCCGCGCCGGGCTGGAAAGAGAGACATGACCACCGCCGAGACCGAGACCCCCGAGGACCTCCACGACTTCATTCGCACCGCCGTTCGCGACGATCTCGACGCCGGACGGATGCCAACCGTGGTGACCCGTTTCCCGCCGGAACCCAACGGCTATCTCCATATCGGCCACGCCAAGTCCATCTGCCTCAATTTCGGCATCGCCCAGGAATTGGGCGGGCGCTGCCATCTGCGCTTCGACGATACCAATCCCGCCAAGGAAGAAGAGGAATACATCGAGGCCATCAAGACGGACGTGGCTTGGCTGGGCTTCGATTGGGGGGAACACCTCCACCATGCCTCGGACAATTTCGACCAGCTCTATCGCTGGGCCGAACATTTGATCAAAGCGGGCGATGCCTATGTGGACGACCAAAGCGCCGAGGAGATCCGCGAAAACCGGGGCACCTTGACCGAGCCCGGCCGCGCCAGCCCCTTCCGGGAACGCGGGCCGGAGGAAAACCTGGCGCTGTTCCGGGGGATGCGCGCGGGCGATTTCGCCGACGCCGCCCGCGTGCTCCGCGCCAAGATCGACATGGGCTCGGGCAACATGAACCTGCGCGACCCGGTCCTCTACCGCATTCTCCGCGCCACCCATCCCAGGACCGGCGACGATTGGTGCATCTATCCGACCTACGATTTCGCCCATGGCCAGTCCGATGCCATCGAGGGCGTCACCCATTCGCTGTGCACTCTGGAGTTCGAGGATCACCGGCCCCTCTACGAGTGGCTTTTAGACCACCTGCCGGTGCCGTCGCGGCCGCGGCAGATCGAGTTCGCGCGCCTCAACCTGACCCACACGGTGCTGTCCAAGCGGCGCCTCGTGGAACTGGTGGCCGGCGGCCATGTGGCCGGCTGGGACGACCCCCGTCTCCCCACCCTGGCGGGGCTGCGCCGGCGCGGCTTTCCGCCCGAGGCGATCCGTGATTTCACCGCCCGCATCGGTGTCGCCAAGGCCGACAGCACCGTGGACATGGCGTTTCTGGAGCATTGCGTGCGCGAACGCCTGAACCAGGTGGCCGACCGGCACATGGCGGTGCTCGACCCCCTCAAGGTAGTGATCGAGAACTACCCCAAGGGAGAGAGGGAGGCGCTCGTGGCCATCAACAACCCGGGCGACGAAAGCGCCGGCACCCACCAGGTGCCCTTCGGGCGCGAGCTCTATATAGAGCGGGCCGATTTCATGGAAGACCCGCCCAAGAAGTTCTTCCGGCTGGCGCCGGGCCGGGAGGTTCGGCTGCGTTACGCCTATTTCATCACCTGTCAAGAGGTGGTGAAGGACGCAGACGGTGAGGTCGTCGAACTCCGCTGCAGCTATGACCCCACGACCCGGGGCGGCAACGCGCCCGATGGGCGCAAGGTCAAGGCGACGCTGCATTGGGTTTCGGCCGCCGACGCCATCGATGGGGAAGTGCGGCTCTATGACCACCTGTTCGCCCGCCCCGACCCCGGCGCCGGGGACGACTGGCTCGACCATCTAAACCCGGAATCGCTAATTGTCCTGGAGGGCTGCAAGCTGGAGCCCGCCCTGGGCCGGATGGCGCCGGGCACCACGGTCCAGTTCGAGCGCCAGGGCTATTTCAGCGCCGACCGCGATTCGTCGCCCGCCCTTCCGGTGTTCAACCGCACCATGGGATTGCGGGACGGCTGGGCCAAAATCCAGGCCAAACAGTCGTGATGGGAGAAACAGAGCGGCGCTCTGGCCCGTCTCCGGTGTTGGCATCGCCAGCCAAGGCAATGCCTTTCAAATTAAGTCAGAAAGGGCCACCCTGATGAGGGCGGACCTTCCCGTATGCGACTTCTGGACGCCTAGGCGTCTTGAAGGTTTACCGCCTTGGGACCCCGAGCATCGGGCTCGATGTCGAAATTGACTTTCTGACCTTCGTTCAAGGTCGTCATTCCCGACTGTTCCACCGCGGAAATGTGTACGAAGACATCCTTAGAGCCGTCATCGGGAGAGATGAAGCCGAATCCCCTAGTGGTGTTGAAAAATTTCACAGTGCCTGTAGCCATAAATTGTTTTCCCATCGATAATTCGCCGTCACGCAACATACGTGAAGCGCGGACTTCCTTCACAATGATTTGAGGAGATTATTCCGGTCGTAGGCAACCGTGACCATCTGCCAAGCCCAATGCGGAGGCGTCACATTTTTATCTAACGATGATCAAGTCCAAGGTGCAATGCTTATTTTACCATGCGGACCTGCCGCCTGCCTTGAATCGCCGCCGGCGATTCCCCGCAAATCGGCGGAAAACCCTTGTGGCAGGGGCTTGCAGGGCCCATCATTTACATCGACCCGCATCGCCCCAAGAGACCGGAAAATAGGCTCGGGCACGCCCGGAGTGGAGGAAAACCATGGATAAACTGACCCTCAGCGGTTATTCGCGCAGGCCGCCCCACGTGGTGGCAGAAGAAAAAGGCTTCTTCAAGGACCAGGGACTCGACGTCGATTTTCACCAGGTGTTGCTGGCCCCCCTCCATAACGAGGAGATGGCGGCGGGAAAGTGGAACATGACGCTGTCCAGCGCCGACACCATGATCGCCCGGGCGACCAAGGAAGGGGTCGATTATGTCTTGTTCATGCAGGCCGAAGAGGGGCTCGGCGCCTACCTGATCGGCCAAGCCGGGATGACCTCGGTGGAAGACCTGCGCGGCAAACTCCTGGCCGCCGACCCGGTCGATTCCAATCTCGATGTCATTCGCATGAAGATCATGCGCGACCACGGCATCGGCGAAGACGAATACACTTACGAAATCATCGGCAGCACGCCGGCCCGCGCCAAGGCCTTCCTCGAAGGCAAGGTGGCCGCGGCCATGTTGACGCCGCCGTCATCGGACCGGGTGCTGGAGGCCGGCGGCGTGTTGCTCGCCAGCGGCGAAGATTATGTCCCCGACTGGCCGCTGGCCTGCGGCTGGGGCCTGCGAAGCTGGGTCGAGGGCAACCGCGAATTGGTGGTGCGCTTCATCGGCGCCTGGGCGGCCAGCACCGATTGGCTGCTCGACCCCGCCAACCACGACGAAACCATCCGCCTTTTGGTCGACCGGGAAGGCTTGAGCGCGCAGCGCGCCGAACACGCCTATCACCGGGTGGTGCCCAAGGGCTGCATCAACCCCGACGCCATCCGCCGCAACCTGGAACTGAGGATCGAGCTCGGCCTTTACCCCCCGCCCCACCACACGGCGGAGCATTTCTACGACACCAGCTATTGGTGCGCGGCCACCGGCCTGGCGGCGCCCAAAGCCGTGGGCGCGCCCGCTTCCGCCGCCTGAGCCGGCCACCGGGCCGTCGGCCCCTGCGCTTGAGAATTTCCGGGCCAAGTTGAACCATTTGGCCGGAAGATGCTCTAACCCGCAGCGCTGGCCTTCACCTCCCGCATCAACCGCCAGATACGCTCGGGCGTCGCCGGCATGGGGACGTGACGCACCCCCAAGGGCGAAAGCGCATCGACCACGGCATTGGCCACCGCCGGCAGGGCGCCCACGGCGCCGGCCTCGCCCGCCCCCTTGACGCCGAGCGGATTGGTGTCGGTGGGCACCGGATTGCATTCCACGGTGATGGTGCTGAAATGGCTCGCCTTGGGCATGGCGTAATCCAGGAAGGTGCCCGAATTGAGTTGGCCCGTTTGCGGGTCATAGTCGATGTTCTCTAACAACACCTGGCCCAGCCCCTGGCCCGCCCCGCCCTGGATCTGGCCGGCCAGGAGAAGCGGATTCAAGACCACGCCGACATCATCCACCACCCGGTAGCCGAGAACCTCCACGGCGCCGGTTTCCTCGTCGATCTCAAGCTCCACCACGTGGCAGCCATTGGGGAAATTGGCGACCTTGGCCCGCCGCACGCCGGTCGCCATCAGCCCCGGCTCCATGCCGTCGGGCAGGTTGGCCGGGTTGGCCGACGCCACCGCCACCTCCTTGATGGTCAGCGAACGGTTGGACCGCGGGCTTGAAAAGACACCTTCTTCGAAGGCGACGTCGTCCAGGTCCACCTCCAACATATGGGCGGCCAGGGCGGTCGCTTTTTTCAACACCTTTTCGGTGGCCAGCGCCACCGCGTTGCCGCCATGGGTGGCCGAGCGCGAACCGCCGGTGCCGTGGCCGAAGGGAACCTTGTCGGTGTCGCCCCAGATATAGCTGACATCGTCCATTTCCAGGCCCAGACGGTCGCAGACGATCTGCTTGTAGATGGTTTCATGGCCCTGGCCGCCGGTGACGGACCCGGCCAGGATGGTCGCCGTTCCCGAACGGTCGAAGCGCAGTTCGGAACCTTCGATGCCGGGGCCCGCGGCGCGTTCGATGGTGTTGGATATGCCGAAGCCGCGCAGCTTGCCGCGAGCCTTGGATTCGGCGCGCCGCGCATCGAAGCCGTGGTAATCGGCGGCGGCCAGCGCCATGTCCAGGTTCTTCTGGAACTCGCCGCAATCGTAGGTCAGGTTGAGCCCGGTCTTGAACGGCATGAGCTCGGGCCCGATGGTGTTCTTACGCCGCAAAACCACCGGGTCCACGCCCAACTCGTCGGCGGCGATATCGATGATCCGCTCGATCATGAAGGCCGCCTCGGGCCGGCCGGCGCCGCGGTAGGGCGAGGTGGAATTGGAATGGGTGAAGACGCCGGTCACGTCCACGTGGATGACCGGCGTCTTATAAACCCCGGCGACGGAACCGAGATTGTTGACCGCCGGGTTGGGGGTCGAATTGGTGCAATACGCCCCCAGATTGGCGATGGATTTGACCTTGACGCCCAAGAAGTTGTGATCGGCGTCGAGCGCCAGGCTGACCTCGGCGATATTGTCGCGCCCATGGTTGTCGCTGAGGAAAGCCTCGGCCCGGGTGCTGGTCCATTTGACCGGCCGGCCGACGATCTTGGAGGCCAGCAGGCAGAGCGGGCCCTCGGCGTAGATGTTGGATTTCATGCCGAAACTGCCGCCCACGTCCTGGGCCACCACGCGGACGCGGTTTTCCGGCACTTTCAGCACCCGATTGGCCAGTTGCGAGCGGTAGGGATGGACGCCTTGGAGGGTGGTGTACAAGGTGTAGTGATCCTCCGCCGGGTTGTAATCGCCGACGCACGCCCTCGGTTCCATGGCCGCGGCGATCACCCGATTGATGACGAAGGTGTGGGTGATCACATGGGCGGCGTCATTGAAGGCCGCATCGGCCGCCTGCTTGTCGCCGCCGAGATGCACGAAGCAGATATTGTCGGGGCAATCGTCCCACACCAGGGGGGCGCCGGGGGCGCTGGCGGCGGCGGTATCGGTGACCGAGGGCAGCGGATCGTAGTCCACCTCGACCCGTTCGGCGGCGTCCTGGGCCTGGTCCCGGGTTCCGGCGACGACGAAGGCGATGGCGTCGCCGACCCGCCGCACCCGGTCATGGACCAAGGGGTAGATGGGGGTGACGTAGGAATCGGAGCCGTCGCGGCGCTTGCGCCCCTTGGCGTTGGGCAGGTCGCCGAAACCCGACGCCTGCCAATCGGCATGGGTCAGGACCGCCAGCACGCCCGGCGACGCCTTGGCGGCGGCGGTGTCGAGGGCGCGAATCTTGGCATGGGCATGGGGCGAACGAACCACCACGCCGTAGGCCATGCGCGGCAGTTGCACGTCGTCGACGAACCGCCCCCCGCCCTTGAGGAGACGTTGGTCCTCGGCCCGCCATACCGGCTGCCCCAGCGCGTATTTACCCATGTTTTTCCTCCCTGAGAGACCCCGCGAGATCCCCCGGGGCGTAAACCATATGCATCATCCGCCGGCTTTGCCACCGCCCCCCGCGGACCCGGGGCTAGTCCCGGTAAGAGGGATCGAGGCTGTCGGCGAGCTTCACCAGGGCCGGCCAGTCGCGGGAACCGAACACCCGGTTGGGGCGCCAGAACTGGCCTGCCGCCTTCTCGCAGGCTTCCGTCGAGGGAAGGGTGTAAGGCATGTTGGAGGCCAGCACCTGCATCTGGGTCTGGCAGGATTTTTCCAGGTGATACATGAAATGGAAGGCTTCGCCGACGTTGATCCCGGCGGTCAGCAGCCCGTGATTGCGCAGGATCATGACCTTGTGATCGCCGAGGTCGGCGACCAGGCGGCCACGCTCGTCCAGGTCCTGGGCGATGCCCTCGAAATCGTGATAGCCGACCCGGTTGTAGAAC
>SMXQ01000033.1 GCA_004356985.1 Alphaproteobacteria bacterium
GTATATGCATGTTCATTTAGACGTCGGCACTAATAGGTTCATATGACTGAACCGCTTCCCAAAAAATGCTTAGTTCTTTCCCGTCGGTTGACCGTAGCATTGTCAGCGCGACCGATAGGATGTTGCACGACGGAACCATGGGGGCTGGAATGTTCAAATTTCTTAAACACACGATTGCGGCGTTGGTGCTGGCTGTATTGGTATGTGCCCCGCAAAATACCGTCTCGGCCAACAACGGCGTCGGTGTTCTCCTTATGCACGGCAAGGGAGCCACTGCGGTGATCTTCGACGAACTTGTGATTTCTTTGGAGAGTTTAGGATTTATCGTTCTCGCACCTGATATGCCCTGGCACGAATTGCGAATTTGGGACAAGAGTTTTGATGAATCGATGGTGGAAATAGATGGATATGTGGCGGAACTAAAAAGAAAGGGCGCAAAGAAAATAGTTGTCGGTGGGCAAAGCCTCGGGGCGAGTGCGGCCTTAGGCTACGGCGCACGACGTAAAGGGATCGCCGGTATCCTAGCCATCGCTCCGGGGCATGTGCCGGAATTGCGTGGGTTTCAGAGACGGATGGATCATGATTGGAGACGAGCGTTAAAATTAGTCCAAGAGGGAAGGGGTGATGAGACCTTCGACTTCAAGGATCAAAACCAAGGTGGTGTGACAGAGGTCAGCGCCAAGGCGAAAGATTATCTGAGTTGGTATGACCCCAGCGGTCCAGCCGTCATGCCGAGCAACGCTATGATGTTGCATCCGGGCACCGCCCTGATGTGGATTATTGGCAAGCAAGACCTCCGGAATTTTCGTCGCGGCAAATCTTACGCTTTTGATGAGGCTCCATCCCATCCAAAAAGCATCTATGTCGAAGTGGACGGTGGCCATACCGATGCGGTTCGAACAGGCGAGGATGAGATCATCAAATGGCTTAAAGGGCTGTGAGTCTCTTATGTCCGCTTGTGGCTAAAAGCAGACATAAGGTTAACGTCTTTTGATGCCCCCGCCCTCACGGCGCGAACAGCAGCAGGCAGATGACCACGGCGGCGGCAATGCCGGCGGCGTCGGCGGTGAGGCCGGCGGCCAGGCCGTGGCGCATGCGGCGCACCTGGATGGCGCCGAAATAGACCGCCAGCACGTAGAACGTGGTTTCCGTCGAGCCCTGGAGGGTGGAGACCAGGAAGCCGACATAGGAATCCGGGCCGATGGCCGGATCGTTGATGGTCGCCGCCAGGATGCCGTAAGCGCCGGAGCCCGACAGCGGGCGCAGCAGGGCCATGGGCAGGGCCTCGGCCGGCAGCCCCACCTTGCCGGTGACCGGGCCGACCAGGGAGGTGAATAGTTCCATGGTGCCCGATGAACGGAGCATGGCCACCGCGACCAGGATCGCCACCAGGTAGGGGATGATGCGCACGGCGACGGAAAAGCCGTCCCGCGCGCCGTCGACGAAGGATTCGTAGACCGGCACCCCACGGGCGAAGCCGAACCCCAGCATGCCCATCATCAGCCCGGGGATGATCCACGGCGACAGGGCGCGGCCCCAGAAGATGGTGATGGGGACCATGGCGACGATGGCGGAAAGCACCACCACCGACACCCAGGTGGGATAGGCGCCGGCATCCGCCCCCTTCCAGGTGTCGCTCAGCCCGCTTTGGTCGGCCCGGGCCGCCTGGCCCGCCGCCGCGCCGGGATCGATCTCGGCCGGCGGCGTTGGCGCGGGGGTGAAGGGCGGGCCGTCGCCACTGCCGTCCGCGGCGCTATCCGCGGCCCCGTCACTCCCCGGGGCGGTGGCCGTGGCCGGGGCGGCATGGAGGGGGGAGAGCCGTTGATAGAACTTGGCGGCGATGATGGCCACGGTGGTGGAGCAGATGGTGGCGAACAGGGTGGTGGGGACGATGGCCGCGGGGTCCACGGAACCCGCCGCGGCGCGCAGCGCGATGACCCCGGTGGGCAAGATGGTGATGGACGAGGTGTTGATGGCGAGGAACAGCACCATGGCGTTGGACGCCGTGCCCTTGATGGGGTTGAGCTTGTCCAATTCCTGCATGGCGCGGATGCCGAACGGCGTGGCGGCGTTGCCCAGGCCCAGCACGTTGGCCGAGAAATTGAGGATCATCGCCCCCATGGCCGGGTGGTCGGGCGGCACGTCGGGGAACAGCCGGGTCATCAGGGGGCGGATGGTGCGGGCGATGATGACCAGCAATCCGCCCGCCTCGGCGACCTTCATGAGCCCCAAGAACAGCGCCATGACGCCGATCAGGCCGATGGCCAGCGTCACCGACGCCCCGGCCTGGTCCATCATGCCCTGGCCCAGCGCCGCCATGGGCGAAAGCGCCGCCGTGCCGGTGACGCCGGCGGCGGGTCCGGTCCAAAGCAATTGGCGCACTGCGGTGACCCCGAAGGCGGTGGCGACGATCAGGAAGAAGATGAGGTTCATAATGCGGCCGCTCGCCTCCCCTCGGCGTAAAATATCATCACTTCAAATTATTTACTTAAATCCAGTAAGTTGATAGATCAAACGAAAGTAATGGATTAATCATTGTCCCGGTGGCGCGTGGGCCTCGGCCTCCCTGCCGCGTCGGCCGCCGTGGTCAGGCAATTGTCGGCGCATTCAGCCGCCTCACGCCGCCGCCGGCTGGGGGCGGGGCGCGGGAATGTCGGGCTCACCGCGGTTCTCGCGGATCGTCAGGACCAGCATTCCGGCGATCATGGCGACGGCGATGGCGGCGATCCAGACCAGATCGTAGGCTTGGAACTTGTCATAAAGCACGCCGCCCAGGAACGCGCCCGCCGCGCCGCCGGCGGAATGGAACATGGCCAGCACGCCCAACGACAGGCCGATGGTGCGCAGCCCGATATGGCTGGCGACCAGGGACGTGGTCACCGGGATGGTGGAATAGTCGAAGATGCCGAACATCACGGCGAAGACCCAGATCAGGTTGACGTCATAGACCGGAACCATCAGCAGGATACCGTAAGAAAGCCCCCGCATGATATAGATCACCGCCAGCAGCCGCGGCCTGTTCACGCGGTCGGAAAGGTATCCCGACAGCGCCATCCCCCCCATGTTGAAGGCGGCCAGCACGCCGTAAGCGGCGGCGCCGGTGACCAGGGGAATGCCGATGGCCACCGCATAGGGCAGGAAATGGGTGTCGATCATGCCGGTCGCCGTGAAGCCGCAAATGGTGTAGCTGCAGAGCAGGGCGAGGAAGGTGCGGTTGCGGAACAGCAGCCCGAGCCGCCCGATGAGGGTATCGGGCACCTCTTCTTCGATCAGGACGGCCGGCGCCGGCGCCGATTCCCGTGCCGCGGCCGCGCGCCGGGGCGCGATGGCGTAGGCGGTCCCGGGTTTGATCAGGAACCAGACCACGGGCAGCAGGGCCAGGCTGATGCCGGCCAGGAACAGGTAGCCCCAACGCCAGCCCACGGTGGTCAGAATGATCGCCATCACCGGCAGGATGGCGATATGCCCGGCGGTCGACCCGGCGTTGGCGACGCCCACGGCGAGGCCGCGGTTGGCGTCGAAATGCCGGGCGATGGTGGCGGAAGCGACGTTCTTCGACACCAGGCCGAAGCCGATCCCGCCGATCAGCGAATAAGCCACCAGAATTTGCCAAGCGCTGTCGGCCCGGGAGGTCAGCGCCAGCGCGCCGGCGCTGATCAGGAGACCGCCGAGGATGATGCGCCGGGCCCCGAAACGGTCGAGCAGGTAGCCCACCAGCGGGCTGATGATGGCCATGGAAATGAGCGCCCAGGCAACCACCGTGGAAAGGAAGCTGCGCGACCAGCCCATGTCCTGTTCCATGGCCGGCATGGCCAGGCCGATGGAGGCGCGGGACACCGACACCATGGACATGGCCAGGAACATGACGAAGACCACCAGCCATCCGTAGGGATTGGTCCTGTACGCGGTGATCAGGAAATTGCCGCTGGCTTGACCGCTGGACACGTGACCGTGGACCTCTCGGACGGGGTTGGCCGGATGGGGAGGGGGAGGCCGGAACGGCGTTCCCTGGAATGGCTCGCCAAGAGCATAGCCTTTTGGCGGCGGGGATCAATATTCCGTGCCATGGGCGCGGTTTGGCGGTTGCCTTGCAGCGTCATTGCCGCGCCTGGGGGCCGGGTGTAGAGTATTGAAAAGATAAATGGATATGGATTCACCATGGGGAGAAGGTCGGCAGCCAAGTTGGCGCCGTGGTGCTGGCGCTGCCGGGCGGCCGGTTGAGACAACCAGGAGGAAACCCAATGGCACAAGCATACGACCTGGCCCCGAATCTGCTGGCGCGGATCGAGGAAGCGGAAAAAGGCATCAAATCCTACCGCTACGCCAAGCCCCAAGGCATCGCCAGCGGAAAGGCGCGCATCGAGTTGGGCCGGGGCGGGAATATCCGCGGCATCATCCAGGTGGTCAAGGAAGGCGGTGAAAACAACCTTCATTACCACACCGATGCCGACAGCCTGTGGATGGTGCTCAAGGGACGGGTGAAATTCTACGGGGTCGGCGACGAACTGCTCGGTGAATTCGGCCCCCATGAAGGAATCATCACCCCCGCCTATACCCGCTATTGGTTCGAATCAAGCGGTGATGAAGAATTGGAACTGCTGCAGGTCGGCGCCTTTTCCGGGCCCGATATGAAGTCCAGCGGCCGGACCGATTGCGAGGACCAGCGTTACCAAATCACATCCGGGGAACGCTATGTGGAAGAAGGCGACACCATCACCAGGGCGCGAAAAAGATAACCTTGGCGAAGTCGGTCGCCTGCAAGTAAGGTTTCGCCAAGCGGAGAGAGGTTCAACAAGGGAGGAAGGTATGGCTTCGAAGATCAATCACGTGGCGATCATGAGCGGTAATTACGCTCTCGAATCGAAATTCTACGAATCGTACTTCGGCATGAAGAACTCGCCCAATGCGCGGTCCAACCGCGCGGTTTCCATCGGCGACGGCTACGTGGGCATGAACATCAATCCCCGGCGGGCGGGCCGACCGGCCCGTTTCGATCATTTCGGCATTCAGGTCGATAACCTCGAAGACGCCATAGAACGGGTCAAGGAAGCCGGCGTCAAGGTGCTCAAACGGCCGGACACGCGTCCCTTCGCCGCCTATTCGACCCATGATACCGATGGCAACGTGTTCGACCTGACCGAAGCCAGCGGCAAGAACATCAAGGATGTCTATGCCCACAATGACTGGGAGCAGGACCGGACCATCAGCCATCTTGGCCTGCGCACCATGAACGCCGAAAAGGTCGCCCAATTCTACACCGAAGTCCTCGACCTCAAGCTCACCAACGGGCCGGTCCCCGAAGGCGCCTTTGGGGTGACCGACGGCCGCATGACCCTGATGATCATGCAATGGGATCTCGACGATTACGCCGATAGCGGAATCACCGGCCCGGGGATCGATTACATCGGCTTCAAGGTGGAAAGCATCGAGGCGTTCGCCAAGGACGCCGAGGAAATCGCCGCCAACAATCCGTTGATCGCGCCCTCGCCCGTGGGCAGCGGTCCCGAAGGCGCGGCGCGTTTGGCAATGTTTAAGCGGACCAGCATCGGCTCTTACCACCTGGCCGATCCAGACGGCATCCTGATCGACGTCATCGAATAGGCGTGCCCGAACCGGTTGGGGCCTTCACGCGCGCGCCGGGGTTTCGGCCGCGCGTGCCCCGGCCCCGGTTAGGCCGGCCGGAGGGTTCGCGGTGACGAAACCGGGAGAAAGCGGGGGACATGTTCGCAAAGCTTAACCATATCGCCATCGCGTCGGATCAATACGCCATCAATGCGCGCTTCTATGAGGCCCTGTTCGGGCTGAGGAGCGCCAAGAACTACCGCCCCGCCCGTGCCGCGGTGGTGAGCGACGGCCGGGTCGGCATGAACATCATCCCGCGGCGCGAAGGGCGGACCTCGGGGCTCGATCATTTCGGTTTCCAGGTCGCCGACCTCGACGAAGCCATCGCCCGCATCACCAAGTTCGACCCTTCGCTCACCACCATCAAGCGGCCGCCGGTGCGGCCCTTCGCGGCCTATTCCGGCCATGACCCCGATGCCAATATCTTCGATATTTCCCAGGCCGGCACCAGTTTTCAGAAGGACGTGTACGCCGAGGAGATGGACGTCACGGAACGCCGTTTCAGCCACTTCGCGCTGCGCACCCTGAACGCCGAACGCTGCGCCGCGTTCTATTCCGAGGTCTTCGAGCTGAGCACCATCAACAAGCCGCACGACGACGGTAACTATTACCTCACCGACGGCAACATGACCCTGGCGCTGCTGCAGTGGCGCATGGAGGATTATGCCGACATGGACCCCCAGCGCCTGGGCCCCGATCACATCGGCTTCACGGTGGAAAGCATCGAACAGGTCAAGGCAGACATCGACGACCTGACCGGCCAGAACCCGCACATGCGCTGCCGGGCGCTGGGCTATGGGCCCGAAGGCGAGGCCCGGTTGGCGTTGTTCAAGAAATGCCCGTTGGGGTCCTATCACCTGACCGATATCGAAGGGGTCTACATCGACCTGACCGAAGCGCCGGCCTAAGGCCGACGATCCGCACCACCAACGACACCACAGGGGAGGCTTAAGATGATTGCACGGATGATTACCGGCGGCCTGGCCGGCTTGGCCATGGGCCTGACACCACTTGCTTCCAAGGCCGAGGTGGCCGGGTTCTACAAGGGCAAGGTGGTGACGGTTATCGTTTCCACCGGCGGCGGCACCTATACATTGGTCGCCCGCACCATCGCCCGCCACATGCCGCGCTACCTTCCCGGCGCGCCCACCATGATCGTCAAGAACATGCCCGGCGCCGGCCACGTGCGCGCCACCAACTTCATGTACAACCGGGCGCCCCAGGACGGCAGCTATTTTGCCTCTATCGGCAACTCGATCCCCCTGCACCAGGTGCTGGGCCGCAAGGGCGTGCGCTACGACGCCCTCAAGTTCAACTGGTTGGGGTCCACCGGCATCACCAACCTGATGACGGCGGTCTGGCACAAGGCCGGGGTCAAGACCATCGACGACGCCAAGAACAAGGAAGTGATTTCCGGCGGCACCG
Organism: Alphaproteobacteria bacterium; assembly: GCA_004356985.1. Lineage (GTDB taxonomy): Bacteria > Pseudomonadota > Alphaproteobacteria > SMXQ01 > SMXQ01 > SMXQ01. The sequence goes on from SMXQ01000033.1 coordinate 7,048, forward strand.
GCGCCGGTTCGGGGACCGTGATCTATCCCATGATCATGAATAAATTGCTCGGCACCCGCTTCCGGGTGGTGATCGGCTACCGGTCGGCGAGCAACATCGACCTTGCCATGGAACGGGGCGAGGTCTTCGCCCGCAGCGGCTATTCCTACGGCAGCCTGGCCCGCCGCCACCCCGATTGGATCAAGACCAACAAGGTCTTCTTCCCGGTCCAGGTGGGCGTCGACCCGGCGCGCGGCCCCAAGGGCGTGCCGCTGTTGATCGACCTCGCCAAGAACAAGGACCAGAGGAAGATATTCGAGCTGTTTTCCGGCACCGTGGCCCTGGGCAGGCCCTATCTCACGACCCCGGGCGTGCCGGCCGACCGCTTGGCGGCCCTGCGCAAGGCCTTCGCTGCGACCTTGGCGGACAAGGCCTTCCTGGCGGCCCAAAAGAAACGCAAGTTCGACCTGTTCCCGGCCACCGCCGATCAGGTGGCGGCCATCGTCGCCGCCATGATCAACACGCCGGCGGGCATCGTGAAAATGGCCAAGGCGGCCATGGTCCGGAGCAACACCATCAAGTGCAAGTCGCACACCTTGGCCAAGAACTGCAAGTCCAAGAAGAAACGGAAGAAGAAAAAATAAAGCCAACGCCGCCCTTGGGGCCCGGGCCGGCCGGGTCCCGCCATTGGGTCCACCTTTTTCCAGTTTTCCAGTCGGGAGAGAATCGAGATGTTCGCGCAAATTAACCACATGGCGATGATCAGCCATCAGTACCCCCTGCTGGAGCGGTTCTACCGCTCGCATTTCAAGTTCCGCGTCTCGGAACGCGCCGATCACGACGCCGAGGCCTCGGCCATCGTCGGGGACGGCTATGTGGGGCTCAATATATTGCCGCGCCGCGACGGCTACATGGGCGCCATCGACCATTTCGGCATGGTCGTCGATTCCATCGACGCCGTGCTCGAGCGCATGAAGGGCGCGCACCCCAAGACCAATATCGTCAAGCGCCCCAGCACCCGCCCCTTCGCCGCCTATTCCGGTCACGACCCCGACGGCAACGTCTTCGATCTGGCGGAAAAGAAAAGCGACAATCTCAAGGACGTTTATGTCGAGCAGCAGGAGGAGGACTGGAAGGAATCCGGGGCCTGCCGGTTCAGGCGTTTCGCCATCCGCACCCGCAACGCCGAGGCCTGCGCGGAATTCTATGCCGACGTCTTCGAGCTGCAGTTGATCAACACGCCCGAGGGCAAGGAAGGCTATCACCTGACCGACGGGCGGGTGATCCTGTCGCTCATGCAATGGGATATCGACATGTTCGGCGGCATGTCCATCAAGCGCCCGGGGCCCGACCATATCGGCATACATGTGCCGGACCTCGATGCGTTCAAGAAGGAAGCCAAGCGCCTGGCCGACAAGAATACCTTCATCGCCGCGCGTCCGTTGGGCGGCAGCGACGAAGCCAATACCCGGGCCGCGCTGTTGGCCGCCTGCGCGCTGGGCAAGTATCAGATGGCCGACCCCGACGGCAACTGGATCGACATCACCGACGATTGACCCTCGATGCGCGCCTGGGCGCCGCCGGCGCCCGATGTCCCGCGCCGTTGCCGCTCTCTCCAACTCGTCCGCCTTGGGAGGATAAAGAAGCATGCGTCTTGCCATTCTCGACGATTTTCAGAACGTGGTGCGCGCGGTATCCGACTGGTCGGTGATCGAGGACCGGGTCGATATCACCGTGTTCAACGATCACCTGGAAGAGGTCGACGACGTCGCCCGGCGCCTGGAACCTTTCGAGATCGTCGTCGTCATCCGCGAGCGCACCAAATTTCCCAAGGCCCTTTTCGAAAAACTTCCCAACCTCAAACTTCTGGTCACCGGCGGCATGCGCAACCGGGGCATCGACCTGGCCGCGGCCAAGGACTTTGGGGTGACCGTCTGCGGCACCGAATCGCTGGGCTCTCCCACCTCGGAACTCACCTGGGGGCTGATCCTCGCCACCGTGCGCAATATTCCCGACCAGGTTCGCTCGATCCGCGACGGCGGCTGGCAGATCGGCCTCGGCATCGGCTTGGCCGGCAAGACCTTGGGGATCATCGGCTTGGGCCGCCAGGGGTCGGCGGTGGCCCGGGTCGGGCTGGCCTTCGCCATGGACGTCGCCGCCTGGAGCCAGAACCTGACAGCCGAGCGATGCGCCGAACACGGCGTCCGTTTTGTGGACACCAAGGAAGCCCTGCTGGCGCAGTCCGATATCGTGACCATCCATTTGGTCCTGTCGGACCGCAGCCGGGGCACCATCGACGCGGCGGCGCTGTCGCACATGAAACCCGGCGCCTACCTGATCAATACCTCGCGCGGGCCCATCGTCGAAGAAGACGCCCTGATCGCGGCGATCGAGGGCGGCAAGATCGCCGGCGCCGGCCTCGATGTCTTCGATATCGAGCCGCTGCCCGCCGATCATCCCTACCGCACCATGGCGGGGATCGTGCCGACGCCGCATCTCGGCTACACCTCAAAGGAGAGCTACCAGCGCTATTTCGGCCAGGGCATCGAGGATATCGACGCCTGGCTGAAGGGCGCGCCGATCCGGGTCATGGAGGACTAGGGTCTGTCCACCCCGCCGGCCGCCGCCTTGGCCTTGCTTTCCTTAGCCTGGCGGCGGGCGATATAGAGGTTTGAGCCGATAATGATGAGCGCCCCGCCGATGGTGGCGGGGGCCAAGGCTTCGCCGAAGAGGGCGACCCCGAACAGCGCCGCCCAGAGGAGACGCGTGAAATCGAACGGCGCCACGAAGGTGGCTTCCCCGGCGCTGAGCGAATAGGCGGTGAATATTTGCGCCAATCCCGATATCACGCCAATCAGGATCAACAGGGCCAGCTCGTCCCAACTCGGGGTGGTCCAAAACCACAGCGCCGGGGGCAAGGTCACGGCCGTGGCGATCAGCCAATAATAGCTCTGGACGGTCAGCGGATGATCCTTCTGGGTGGTGCATTTCTTGATGCAGACGTGGGCCGAGGCGAAGCAGACCGAGGCGCCCACCGCGGCCAAGGCGGCCAGCTGGAAGGTCTCGTCCCCCGGCCGCAGCATGATGACCACGCCGCCGAAGCCGACCGCCGTCGCCGTCCAGCGCCGCCAGCGCACCCTTTCGCCAAGAAAAATTACGGCCAGCGCGATCAGGAACAGGGTCCGGGTGAAGCCGATCACCGTGGCGTCGGCCAGCGGCATGTGGATGATGGCGAAGACCATGAGAAAGATGGCCATGGCGCCGAACAGGCCGCGCCCCACATGGTAGGGCAGGTTCTCGGTCCGGAAGGCCGATGATCCCCGGCTGAAAATAAACGGCAGAACCGCGAGGCCGCCGATCGACGCGCGGAAAAACGCCAGCTGGATGCTGTCGAATCTGCCGCCCAATTGCTTGGTCAGGGCCTGGAGGAGGATAAAGGTGAAGGCCGAAAGCAGCACCCAAATGGCGCCGCGGAAATTTCCTGGGAGAGAACGCCAGTAACGGTCGAGAAGGGACTGGGCCGCCTCTTTGATGGACATGAACGGGCCGAATTGTAATTCTTGAGACGGCCCTTGGGAATGAGGGGCCGGGGTGGGGCCGCATGCTAGCCCTTCAAGGGATGCAGCGCCAACCGAAAAGGAGCCCTCGGCATGACCGATCGCGAAGACGCGGAACGCCAGGCGGTCACCGCCGCCAACGCCGAATTTTACCGGGCCTTCGGCGCCGGCGACATGGAAGCCATGGACGCCCTTTGGGCGGACCGGGGCGAGGTGACCTGCATCCATCCCGGCTGGCCGCCGGTGCGCGGCCGCGCCGATGTCATGGCGAGCTGGCGCGGCATCCTGGCGGCGCCGCCGCGGCCCGCCGTCCAGCCCGTGGAGGAACAAGTTACCCTGATGGGCGACGCGGCCCTGGTGGTTTGCTTCGAGGCCATCGGCGAAATCTTTCTTGCGGCGACCAATTTGTTCCTTCGCCAAGGGGGGTCCTGGCGCCTGGTGCACCATCACGCCGGGGTCACCGAACATCGTCCCAAAACGGCGCGGCCAAAACCCTCGGCTACGCTCCATTGACCGCCCTGTCCTTGGCCCCCCCCGCCGCCAAACGCTTTCACGGAACCCCGGGATCGCCTATAAAGGCAAGCTCAGGGACGCCCGCCATGAAGACAATACGCATCGCCTCATCGGATTTGCTCAGCACCTTTTTCGCGCAGGCCAAGGCGCTGGGCGCCATCCTGGTGGAGGAAGGCATCGCCGATAAAACCGAGGTGCTGGTCACCACCGGCAGCGTCATGAACGCGGAAATGGTGGCCAGCGGCGAGGCCGATCTCGGCTTCATGGCATCCAATTGGGTGCCCCGGGCGGTCACCGGGGCGCCGCCGTTCAGCAATCCGGTCGATATCGCCATCGCCGCGCCGCTCAACGCCGGGCCGCTTTTTTTCGTGGCCAAGGCGGATTCCGAACTCGACACCGTGGCCCAGCTTCGGGGACGCAAGGTCGCCGTCGGCCACAGGGATTCGGGCATGGCCCAGCATGCGCTGAACATGGTCCGGATCTTCGGCTGGGGTGAGGACGGCATGGAATTCGCCTTCATCTCCACCTTCGACGGCGGCGATGCGCTGGCCACGGGCGCGGTGGACGCACAGCTCCAGGCGCCAATCCCCAGCACCCATTTCACCGAACTCTGTGAACGCACGCCAATCAAGGTCCTGGAATACGCCGACGGCGAGATAGAGACCGCATGCCGGGAAATTCCGTTCTATACCCCGGCCCTGGTTCCAGCGGATTTGGTGCCGGGCCAGGAGGCGGACCTCAAAGCCATCGGGGTTCTCAACGTCATCGTTGCCGCCGCCGCCGGCGATCCCGGCTTCACAGGTGATGTGGTTGCCGCCTATATCAAGAGGGCGGGCGACTTGGAACATATGAACCCGCTGTTCCGGGGGCTGCAAGATTTGTTGGCCAAGGCCCGGAGCGATGGTGTAAGCGCGCTGGCGCCAGATGGCGCGCCGCTTCACCCGGCCGGCGCCGAGGCTTTCCGCAGGGCCGGATTGCTTGCCTGAGCGCCATGGCACGGCTGGTATTTTCAGGCGCATTGGTATTCGGCAAGGGGGAGGGCGCGCGGTTCACCCGCACCGATTGGGTTCGCGAGGCCTTTCAGGACCTGGTGGACATCGACCCCTGGCCGGGAACCCTCAATCTCCGTGTGAGCGAGAAAAGATCCCTCGCCGTGTGGCACGAAATCAAGAAATTGCCGGGACTGATCCTGCGCGCGCCGGATTCCGCTTGGTGCGATGGCCGCTGTTACCCGGCGGTGATCCAAGGCCTCAGTTGCGCCATCGTCGTGCCCGAGGTGGAATCCTACGCGCCCGACCAGGTGGAGATCATCGCCGCGGTGTCGATCCGTGAGACTCTCGGTCTTGGCGACGGCGACTTGATCGAGGTCGAGGTCACCACCTGAGCCGCTTCTTCTCGGCTTCTTGCCCATGCTAAGATGCGCCGAAGATAAACTGCTGTCCGGCGACAGGGAGAGCCAAGCCGATGATGGGAAGCACGAAACGGCGCGAGCACGGGCTCAAAGATCCGGTGCTGCGCAAGGTCATGGCGGAAATGGGCCTGGATTCGGTGCCTCTCTACGATCACCAGTCCGAGGCCAGGATCAGCTATCGCCGGCGGATCGACGAAATGGCCGCCTTTCGCGTCGGGCCGGTGGGGCCCAAACGGCGCGAGGTGACCGACCCCGCCGCCATGGCCGAAGAGGTCAAGGCCCGGGCAGCGGTTTGCGGCGCCGACCTGGTTGGCGCCTGCGCTCTCCAGCCGGTGATGATCGATGAAGGGGTGGATTGTTCGTTTTCCAACGTCATAGCTTTCGCCCACCACGAATCGTACCAAAAGGTTCTCCATGGCGCCGACGCGGTCAGCGACGAGGCCCACCGGGCGTATTTCATGGTCGCCAAGATCGCCACGGAAATGGTGCTCTGGATCAGGGAGGAGCTCGGCTGGGACGCCGTCTCCCACCACAATGGCGGAACCACCATCCAGGCGATCCCCGTCATGTGGCAATGCGGCTGGGGCGAGTTGGGCAAGAACGGAAGCCTGATCCATCCCGTTCTCGGCGCCAGTTTCCGTCCAAGCTTCGTCACCACCGACCTGCCCCTGGCCCATGATTCCCCCATGTCGTTCGGGGTGCAGGAGCGCTGCGTCAGTTGCCAGGTCTGCATCAATAACTGCCCCGGCGATGCCATCCCCGACGATTACGTGGTGACCGACGGCGTCAAGCGCTGGTTGACCGATGTCGAGAAGTGCTATCCCTATTCCCGCTTGCGCAAGGAATACTGCCACCTTTGTGTCGATGTCTGCCCCTACAACGCGCCCAACCACCGCGACGATTACATGTTTTTCATGAAAGGCCGCAAGGCCGAGGGCTACAAGACCCCGAAGATGGCAGGGGCGGATTGAGGCCATTTAATTTCATTCATTAGCCCCGGGGGAGGCGCACCATGTTGGTGATCACCAACGAAGATATCGAAACATTCCTGGAAATGCCGGCCTGTGTGGAAGCGCTGGAAGCGGCCTACCGCGATCTTGGCAACCGCGACGCCGTCGACATGCCGCGCCAGGACGGCGTCGTCGATCATGCGCGCCCCGGCGCGGTCCATGCCTTCAAGACCATGTCCGGCAGCTGGCCGGCGGCCGGCCTGGTCGCGCTCCGGCTCAATTCCGACGTGGTCCATTGGCCGGAGATCGACGGCAAGCCGCGCCGGGTGAAGATCCCGCTCTCCCAGGGCGACCGCTACAACGGCCTGGTGCTGTTGTTCTCCACCGAGACCGGTGAACTTCTCGCCATGTTCAACGACGGCGTGGTGCAGAAAACCCGGGTCGGCGGGTCATCGGGGGTGGCGGCCAAATATCTGGCCCGCGCGGACGCTTCGGTGCTCGGCCTGATCGGCAGCGGCTGGCAGGCGGGCGGCCAGATCGAGGCCATGGCCACGGTGAGGGAGCTCGAACTGGTCAAGGTGTTCAGCACCACCGCCGCCAACCGCGAGTCCTTCGCCGCGACTTACGCGAAGAAGCTGGGGATCGAGGTGCGCCCCGTGTCCAGCATCGCCGAAGCCGCCGCCGGCGTCGATATCCTGGCCTCGGCCACCAATTCCATGACCCCGACCATCACCCCGGATCTGCTGCGCCCGGGCATGCATATCACCTCCGTCCGGGGCTCCGAAATTCCCCTCGAGGTGCTGCAAGCGGTCGACCGCCTGGTGGTCAACACCCACGATCCGGTGACCGCCCATGCCACCCGGGGCTGGCCCGAGGAAATCCCCGAATTCGTCAATGGCGATTACGCGCGCCCGGATATCGGCGTTTTCGACATCACCCAGGCCCCGGAACTGAAATCCGTGGTCGCCGGCCTGAAGCCGGGCCGCCAGTCGGAAGATGAAATAACCTGTTTCCATAACTACAAGGGAATGGGGCTTCAGTTCGCCGCCATCGGATCGATCATCTATGGCGAGGCGCGGACCCGGAACATCGGCCTGAACGTCGAGGACCACTATTTTTCGCAAACTGTCCATCCCTGAACCGCCCGCCTTTTCGCGCCCAAGACAGGGCGACATTAACTCAAGGAAAGCCGATGATAGATCTCTACATGTGGTCGACCACCAACAGCCGCCGTGCCTCCATCGGGCTCGAGGAAGCGGGCCTGGAATACAATGTCCACCCCATCAACATCAATGAAAAGGATCAGTTCACGCCCGAGCATACGGCGCGAAATCCCTACCAGAAGGTGCCGGTGATCGTGGACCATGACGGGCCGGGGGGCGTGCCGGTCACGGTGTTCGAATCTGGCGCCATCTTGCTTTACGCGGCGGAGAAATCGGGCAAGCTCTACGGCAAGGATGCGGTCGACCGGGTCGAGGTGCAGAAATGGTTCATGCTGATCATGAACGCGACCCTGCCGATCATGGGCGCATTGCGCGCCAATCCGCCGTTGCTGCCTAATGCCGAACGGGTGCTAGGGGTGATCGATGGGCATCTCGCCGACCATGAATTCTTCGCCGCCGAGTTTTCCATCGCCGACCTGGCCTTCTATCCCAGGGTCGCCAATTGGTCGGTCGATAGCCTGGCACTGGACAAATACCCCAACATCATCCGCTGGACCGCGCTGGTGGGCGACCGGCCCGCCATCCAGCGCGGCTGGGCGCAGCCCGGATAAGGCATGACGAGGGAATTGAAGCGATATATAAGACGGTCATGCCCCGGCTTGTCCGGGGCATCTCTTGCTGTCTCATGCCGGGTGGATCGGTCTACATCATGACGAACAGGCCCAATGGCACGCTGTACGTAGGCATGACGA
>SMXQ01000034.1 GCA_004356985.1 Alphaproteobacteria bacterium
AAACTGGGAAGGCCGGGCGCAAGCGACGACCCGTTAGCCAGGAGACCTGCCGTCGCGAGCGTCACCCTTCCGCTGTCCGGGGTTGGTCGGTGGGACGGAAGCCCGTTGCGGTGACGCGGGATCGTGTCGCCGCTGGGGAGTCCGTCGTGGAGGGTCCACGCATACTCATATCCAGACGTTTCCACGCCTCCCGCCTTTTAAAAAGGGGGCCTCGTAGCTTGGTGCCAGGGGAGATAGTCAGATCGAACATCACGCAATTCTGTTGGGTCTAAGTTATATATTGGCTTTCAGCCAAAAGCGGACGTTTGGTTAACAGCACTTCCTTCAAAAGGCTTTTCGTCTAACATAGAAACTGAACCAGTCAATGGGGGCAGGCCATCGGTGAGGCTGTGAGCGAAGCTGTCTCTCCACCGCCGATTTCCATACTAACCATAATCCCGCTACTGGCCCCATTGAAGGGCCGCTGGTTGGCCCGCGCCACCGCCGGCCGTGGGCCACGCCGAAAGTCTGTGGCAGTTGAGCTTGGCGTACCCTGCGCCACCGTGATCAGCTACGATAGTTAGGCCGCATCCTAATCGCGTTGAGGGACCTGCCCCATGCAGCCGGTGAGCGCATTTCCAGAGACCGACCGCCGCGCCGTTCGGGGCGTATTTCTCGACATTGACGAGACGCTGACAAGCGACGGAAAACTGACCGCCGAGGCCTATGCAGCGCTTGAGCGCCTACACGATTCCGGCAAGCTGTGCGTGCCCATAACCGGCCGCCCCGCGGGGTGGTGCGACCATATCGCGCGGATGTGGCCGGTGGACGCGGTGGTCGGTGAAAACGGCGCCTTCTATTTTCGTTATGACGCGGCGCGAGGCAAGCTCGTCAAGCGCTTCTTGTTGGCCCCCGAGGCGCGCGCGGCCAACCGTTCGCGGCTGGCCGAGATCGGTCGGCGCATCCTCGCCGAGGTTCCGGGCGTGGCTATCGCCTCGGACCAGCCTTACAGGGACTCCGACCTGGCTATTGATTTCTGTGAGGACGTACCGCCGGTCCCGGCCGAGGCCGTGGACCGGGTGGTCGGCATCTTCGAGGCGGAAGGGGCGACGGCCAAGGTCAGTTCGATCCATGTCAATGGCTGGTTCGGCACCTACGACAAGCTGGCGATGACCCGCATCATGCTCGATGAGTGTTTTGGCATCGACTTAGATGCCGAGAAGCAGCGTTTCGTGTTTGTCGGCGATTCTCCCAATGACGCACCCATGTTCGCCTATTTTCCCCTTGCGGTGGGGGTCGCCAATGTGCGGGATTTTTCCGCGCGCATGAATGCCCTGCCGGCCTATATAAGTGCCGGCCGATCGGGCGTGGGGTTCACGGAAATCTCTGACATGCTGCTCAAGGTGCCATGATAAACGCCGCCAAGATGCCCGCGGATTGCGTGGATCTGTTGATTATCGGCGGCGGGATCAACGGTGCGGGGATTGCCTGCGACGCCGCCGGCAGGGGGCTTTCGGTGGTGCTCTGCGAACAGGGTGATCTTGGCGGCGCCACGTCGTCGGCCAGTTCCAAGCTGATCCATGGCGGCCTACGCTATCTCGAAAATTATGCCTTCCGCCTGGTTCGCGAAGCACTTTGCGAACGCGAAGTATTGCTCCACAAGGCCGCCCATATCATCCGCCCGCTGCCCTTCGTGCTTGTGCATGACGCCCGGATGCGGCCGGCCTGGATGATCCGGTTGGGGCTTTTTCTCTATGACAGGCTGGGACGGCGGGGCATTCTTGCCCGCTCGCGCGGGGTGGACCTCACCACCGCTCCGGAGGGCGCGTCCCTCGTGGAAAGTGCCAAGAGAGGCTTTATCTACGCTGATGCCAGGGTGGACGATGCCCGGCTCGTCGTCCTCAATGCCCTTGCCGCGGCCGAGCTTGGCGCCCAGATCTTAACGCGCACCGAATGCACCAGCGCACGACGCGACCATGGCGTGTGGAGGGCCGAGTTACGCGACCGGCGCAGTGGCACGAGCCGTGAAATTACCGCCCGCGCATTGGTCAATGCCGCGGGGCCGTGGGTGGCGGGGGTATTGGACCGGGCCGGGGTGGCGCCAGCCTGGCGCCAACGGCTCGTCAAGGGCAGCCATATCGTCGTCCCGCGCCTATACGAGGGCGACCACGCCTATGTTTTGCAGCAGCCCGACCGGCGCATTGTCTTTGCCATCCCCTTCGAGGGCGATTACACGTTGATCGGCACCACCGACATCCCGTTTTCCGGAAACCCAGCGGAGGTGTCCATCAGCCGCGAGGAAACCCGCTATTTATGCTCCGCCTTGAACAGATATTTCCGCGCCACGCTAACCGAAGACGATGTGGTCTGGTCCTACGCCGGCGTCCGCCCCTTGTTGGACGACAGCGAAACCGACCCGGCGTCCATCAGCCGCGAATACATGTTGGATGTCGATTGTCCCGAGGGTGCCGCGCCGCTGCTCTCGGTGGTGGGCGGGAAGATCACCACCTACCGGGTCATAGCTGAATCCGCGCTCGACCGCCTCAGGCCATGGTTCCCCGGCATGGGTCCAATGTGGACGGCCACGGCCACACTGCCGGGCGGAGATTTGCCGGCGGGTGGCGCGGCGGCGCTGGCGGAGGAGCTCATTGCCGCTCATCCGTGGCTGCCGCCGCCCCTGGCCCGGCGTTACGCCAGCAGCTATGGCACAAGGGCAAGGGAACTTTTATCCGGCGCTGGGGGGCCAACCGACCTCGGGGCCGACTTTGGTTCGGGCATGCACGAGCGTGAACTTGCCTACCTCATGAACACGGAATGGGCCCAGACCGTTGACGATGTTTTATGGCGGCGCACCAAACTGGGCCTCCGATTCAGCGATGATGAGCGGCGAAACCTCAGCCGGCGCATGGGACAGAACTGATGCCGGGTGTCATGCATGCATTGCACTGTACCATCCATCCCTATAGGCTTTGATCCCCGACCTATTTCAATATACCTGATGCTCTAGTTGGCAAGATTAAAGGGAGAATATCATGGTGGCATTACTGAAAAATAGGCGCGCGCTGGTGATTGGCCTGGCAGGGGCCATGGTGACGGTCATGACCGCTTGGGCGGCATCGCCGGCATCGGCGGCGTGCAAGAATCGCGGTAATCTGGACGTTCGCTATTGTGATGACAATGGCGACCTTGTGGCCGATACCCCTAAGGATCCCAGCAAGTGGCTCAACCCGTCTACGTTGATCTTTTCATACACGCCGGTCGAGGACCCGTCGGTCTACGAGAACGTGTTCACCGAGTTCATGGCCTATCTCGCCAAGAAGACCGGCAAGAAAGTGAAATGGTATGGGGCCGAATCCTATGCCGCCCAGGTCGAGGCCATGCGCTCCGGCCGTCTGCACATCGCCGGCATCTCGACGGGACCGACCGTGTTCGGCGTCAACCTTGCCGGCTACGTCCCTTTCTCCATCATGGGCAAGGGCGGAAAGATTTTCGGCTACAAGCTGCAGCTCATCACCCATAAGAGCACCAACATCCGCAAGGTATCGGACCTCAAGGGGCGCAAAATCGCCCATGTCACGCCGACCTCCAACTCGGGCAACCAGGCGCCAAAAGCCTACTTCAAGGAGATGGGCGTGGTCCCCGGAAAGGACTACAAGATCATCTTCTCTGGCAAGCATGACAACTCGATCATGGGCGTCGTCAACAAGGACTACGATGCCGCCCCTATCGCCTCCAGCGTGCTCGACCGCATGATCAACAAGGGTATGCTCAAGCGCTCGGACCTCCGCATCATCTGGGAGTCCGAGACCTTCCCGACCACATCCTACGGGTATGTCTACAACCTGAATCCGGATCTCGCCAAAAAGGTGGTCGATGCGTTCCTCAGCTTCGACTGGAAGGGCACGGCCCTTTATAAGGAATTCAAGCCGAGAGATGGCTTCGTTCGCATCAATTTCAAGGAGCACTGGAAGCCGATCCGCCTGATCCAGAAGGAAAATAAAGTGGTCTATAGCCAGGCCACGCTGAAGGGCCTGAAACTCAAGAAAAAGAAGAAGAAAAAGAAAAAGAAGAATTAGCCGCCGTCTTGTAACCCTAAACTGTTCCATGGGGTATTGCGGCCGTCACCGGCTGCGGTGCCCCATGGCGTGGGGCGTGATGCTTACTATATCGGGTCTCGTCAAAGTCTACCCCACCGGCATCCGGGCGCTGAACGGGCTCGACCTGACCATTTCCGAGCCTCAGGTGGTTGCCGTGATCGGTTCGTCGGGTGCCGGCAAGAGCACCCTGATCCGCTGCATCAACCGTCTAGTGGAGCCGACCTCGGGAAAGATTGTTCTCAACGATATGGATATCACGTCCTTGAGCCGCCGGAAGCTACGCGCAGCGCGGCGGCGCATGGGCATGATTTTCCAAGAATATAACTTGGTCGAGCGGCTGACGGTGATGGAGAACGTGCTGTCGGGCCGCCTTGGCTACGTCAGTTTCTGGCAGGCCTACCGCCGGCGTTATCCCAAAAAGGACGTGCGCGACGCTTTTGAAATTCTTGAGAGGGTCGAACTGGATGGCTACCAGGATACCCGTGCCGATGCGCTTTCCGGAGGCCAGCGCCAGCGCGTGGGTATCGCCCGGGCGCTGATGCAAAAGCCGGACCTTTTGCTGGTGGACGAGCCGACCGCTAGTCTCGATCCTCGCACCGGCCGGCAGATCATGCGGCTGATTTGCGAATTGGCGCAAGAGCGCGGAACTCCGGCACTGGTCAATATCCACAACGTGCAGCTTGCCCAGACCTTTGCCGACCGCATCATCGGGTTGAGCAGCGGAAAGATCATCTTCGACGGCGCCCCCGGCCAACTCGACGAAGAGGTGCTCACCATGATCTATGGCGAGGAGGACTGGAGCACCACAATTGGGGAGACCAACGATGAGCCAAAACCCCCGCCAGATGATGGCGGTGTGGGCCACGACGTGGTGATCGGGTGAACGACGTCCGCACCTGGCAACCGCCGAGGCTGATCGGAAACCGTATATACCGAAATGGGCTGGTGCTGCTGGTCGCGGCCTATGTCGTCTGGTCGCTGGGATCCATGGAAATCGATTGGGCCCGTATCGCCCGCGGATTACCGCGTGCGGCAGATATCCTTGATCGCATGTTTCCGCCCAATTTCGGGCGTTGGCAGCTTCTTATGCGTGGCGTTATCGAAAGCGTACAGATGGCGCTGGCGGCAAGCTTCTTCGGCATGTTGCTGGCCATCCCCTTGGGGCTCTGCGCGGCGAGCAATCTGGCCCCGCGGCCGGTCTATTTGGTGGCCCGCGCCATTCTGGCCCTGACCCGCACGTTCCACGAGGTCATCGTCGCCATCTTCTTTGTCAAGATTTTCGGCTTCGGGCCGCTGGCCGGCGTCCTCACCCTGATTGTTGCCTCCCTGAGCTTCATTGGCAAGATGCTGGCGGAGGATATCGAGAATATGAACATGGGCTCCGTAGAGGCGGTGCGCGCCACCGGCGCGAGCTTTCCCCGGCTTCTGGTCTACGCCATCACGCCGCAGATGCTGCCGCGCTACTTGGGGGTGTCCATTTACCGCCTTGACGCCAATCTCCGCCATTCGACCGTGGTCGGCATCGTTGGCGCCGGCGGCATCGGCCAGACCCTGGCGGCGTCGTTCTCGCGCTACGACTACGATTTTAGCCTGGCGATCCTGCTGACGATCATTTTCCTGGTGTTCTTAGGTGAATTCTTCAGTACTTGGGTGCGGGCCAAGCTGCGGTGACCATGACGCTACACGGAGATAAAAACCCCGATATCTGGCGCCGCTTCAGTCCGCGCCAGACCGTGATCAATTACGCCTGGTATTTGGGAATAGTTTTTGTCGCCGTGTGGTCGGTGAGCAATCTTGATATTCCGTGGTTTTATTTCCTCGATGCCCATGTCCAGGCGGCCGATCTCTTGGTTCGCATGTACCCACCCGATTGGGCCCATTTCAGCCGAATCGCCGATCCCCTGATCGAGACTGTCCACATTGCGACACTGGGCACCGCCATCACCTTCTTCATTGCCTATCCCTTGGCGTTCGTGGCGGCGCGTAACACCACCCCCAATGCCCTCACCTGGTTCATCGGCCGCTTCATCCTGGTCACTTCGCGCTCGGTGAACACGGTGATATGGGGGCTGCTGTTCGTCGCCATCTTCGGCCCCGGCCCGGTGGCCGGTATCTGGGCGGTGGTGGCGCGGTCCATCGGATTCGTCGGCAAATTGATCGCCGAGGCCATCGAGGAAATAGATGAGGGCACGGTGGAGGCCATCGAAGCCACCGGCGCAACACGGCTTCAGGTGATCGTGATCGGTGTGGTCCCCCAGGTGCTGCCGGTGGTGTTCGGTACCCTGGTCTATCGCTGGGATATCAACATCCGCGAATCCACGGTGCTGGGCTTCGTCGGCGCCGGGGGCATCGGCATCCAGCTTTATGCCTCCATCAACCGGTTCGCCTGGCAGGAGGTGTCGGTGATGTTGCTGGCCATTTTCGGCGTGGTGCTGGTGAGTGAGTTGGTTTCGGCCACGGTTCGCAAGCGTATCACCTGAAAGCCCAAGGAGAGGCAGTGTCAGAGCAATTTGGGTTGAGGCCGGCAGGTTTGGCCCGTAGCCTCTGCGGATGAAAAATCCCTTCCGTTATTTCAACAGCTCACCCGAGGTGATTCGCCTCGCGGTGATGATGTACATCCACTATCCGTTGTCACTGCGGCAGGTCGAAGATCTGCTGTTCCAGCGGCGTATAGACATCTGCCACGAGACGGTACGCTTCTGGTGGAACCGATTCGGCCCGATGTTTGCCAGCGAGATCAGGAAACGACGCGTTCATCATCGATCATT
>SMXQ01000035.1 GCA_004356985.1 Alphaproteobacteria bacterium
GCCATGGATGGAGAACGCCAGGGGCAGGGCCGATCGCGCGCCGATGGCGATGCCGATCCACAGCGGCGAGGCGCCCAACTGGACCATCCACAACGGCACCAGGATGGACGCCATGTGATGCATGGAGAGGCTGAAAAACGCCGTCCCGTAAATGCCGGCGACGGCGCGGTCGAGGACGCGCCCCCGCAGCCGTCCACCCGGCCCCCGTCCGCCGCCGCTTGCTTCGGTCGCGCCCAAAATACCCCCGATACCGCCCTCCGGGGCGAAGACATAACCCATCCCCCGGGCCGGCGAAAGCGCCATCCATCGGGGCGCGGAAAATTGCCTGTCAACCCCAGAAACCCCTAGCCGGAAACAATCGAATCCGCTATTAAATACGGTGGGGGTTCAGCCGACGATAGTGACCGCTCAATGTTCCCAGGGAAGAGTTTGCACCGGGCGTTGAGGTGGAATTTACCAGAGGGGGCGGGCGTGCCGGACGCCACCCCGCGAGAGACCGAGGCAGACCACACCAATGCCGCCCGAGAGCGGCGAATCAAGGGAGAGTGAGCCAAATGGCCTTTGATGACGAAAAAGCGCGGGCCCATCTTTCCGACGCGGAATGCAACTTCTACCTGGAAGGGCTGCAGGAATCGGCGAGCTTCCGCGACGCCTACAAATCGAAAATGAAGAACGTCGTCAAGGCCAACGAAATGCCCATGGAGCGTTCGCCCGACGGTCTCATCAAGCACATCATCCATGAAAAGATGAACACCATGGAAATGTGCATCGACGCCTATATGCAATTTATCGAGCCCGGCAAGGGAACCGGAAAGTCCCGGCACCTCACCGAGGAGATCGTCTACGTGGTGGAGGGCCGGGGCTATGACCTTCATTGGGACGTGGACTTCGACTGCAAGGACGAGTTCGAATGGGTATGGAAATCCGAGCCCAAGAAGTTCGAATGGAAGGAAGGCGATTTCATTTACGTGCCGCCCTACGTGATCCACCAGCGTTTCAACACCGATCCGGACAACGAAGCGCGGGTGGTCGTCGTCAACAGCCGCATCATCAAGAAAATGGGCTTCGACTGGTTCGATCAGCTTGAAAACGCGGAAGGCTTCGAAGACGTGAAGGTATAGCGTGTCGGCGCCCGCCAACCCGTGGCGGCGGCACCAGTGGGGTAAAGACGCAGGGTGGTCAAGGGCCGAAGAGCACCAGGGGATGGGACCATCGCTCCCGCGCCGCCAACCAATAAAACCAAACAGGTATGAGGCTTTACGATGATTGACATAATGCTGAGCACCTTCGTTCAGCTGATGACCTCGCCTTACGTTCTGTACATGCTGATGTTGGGAACCTGCATCGGCATATTCTTCGGCGCGGTCCCGGGCCTGGGCGGGCGCCTTGCCATCGCCGTGACGATCCCCTTCATCTTCGGGCAACCGATGATCGCGGGCGCCGTGTTCCTTTTGTCCATGCACGCGGTCACCGGGACCAGCGGCCAGATTTCCTCGATTCTGTTCGGCGTGCCGGGTACCGGCGACGACGCCGCCACCATCGTCGACGGCTACCCCATGGCCAAGAAGGGCGAGGCCGGCGTGGCGCTGGGCGCAAGCCTCATGGCATCGGGGATCGGCGGCGTGATCGGGGCGATCGTGCTCGCCGTGCTGATTCCGGTCATCGAGCCCATCGTCCTCAAGTTCAGCCCGGCGGAGTTCTTCTTCCTGGCCCTACTCGGCATCACCTTCGTCGCCTTCGTTTCCGGCGCGTTCATATCCAAGGGCCTGGTGGTGGGCTTCTACGGCATGATGCTGGCCTTCGTCGGCATGGACCCCCAGACCGGCATCGCGCGGTATTCCGAGGACTTTTTGTTCCTGTGGGACGGCATGGACCTGATCACGGCGGTATTGGCGCTGTTCGCGGTGCCGGAGATGATCCATCTCGGCGTCAAGGGCGGCTCCATCTCCTCGGTTTCCAAGGAAATGTCGCAGACCGGCCTCCGCGCCCAGCTCAAGGGCTGCGCCATCACCTTCACGCACTGGTGGCTGGTTCTGCGGTGCTCCGCCATCGGCGCCTTCATCGGCATCCTGCCCGGCCTCGGCGGCTCGGCGGCGGCGTGGATCTGTTACGGCCACGCGGTGCAGAGCTGCAAGAACCCGGAAACCTTCGGCAAGGGCGACGTGCGCGGCGTCATCGCGCCGGAATCGGCGACCAATTCCAAGGAAGGCGGGTCGTTGCTGCCGACGCTGTTCTTCGGCGTGCCGGGCTCCTCGGGCATGGCCATCCTGCTCGGCGCCTGGCTGATCCTGGGCATCCAGCCGGGCCCGGCCATGCTCACCGAGAATCTGGACTTGGTGTGGATCCTGATCTGGGCGCTGGTGATCTCGAACCTGGCGGCGGTGGTGATCTTGCTGTTCATCACCCGTTGGGTGGCGTTGCTCATCTTCCTGCGTGGCGGCATCCTGATCCCCGTGGTGCTGATCGTCACCGTGCTCGGCACCCTGTTGGCGAAGGGGCAACCGGAAAACTTGGTGCTGCTGGGCATCCTCAGCGTCATCGGCTATGGCCTGTTGAAATACGATTGGCCGCGTCCGCCGTTCGCCATTGGTATCGTGCTCGGCAAGATCGCCGAGGAATCGCTTCACAAGGCCTGGGCCCTGTGGCGTTGGGATTTCTTCCTGCGGCCCCTGTCGGTCATCCTCATCACCCTGATCATCGCCACCATCGCGTTCGCCATTTATCGCAACATCATCGACAGTCGAAAGCGGAGTCAAGCCAATGTCGGCGTCTGATCGCAACGGCGCAGCGCGCCCCCCCCTGTGGCGCGCGCTGGCCCATGGGCGCACGCTGTTTTCCATTATCATGTTCTCCATCTTCTTGGTCATGGTGCTCGTGGCCTGGGATTATGCGTGGCCGGCCAATTTCCTGCCCTTCGTGATCGGCATCCCGGGGATGGCTTTGGCCTTTCTGCAGATCGTCATCGACATCCGGGGCTTCCTTGCCGCCAAGGGACAGATCGACCCCAGGACGGAATTCGAAAGATACATGGCCGAGCTTACCAGCCACACCGAGGGGCTGGAGCTCGACCTCGGAAAGGAAAAATTGGAAACCCTCGTCGAGGACCACTCGATGGTCGCGAAAACCCGCAACCGCCAGGAAATGACCCTTTTCGGCTTCTTCTTCTTCCTGCTGGCCATGGTCCTGTTGTTCGGGTTCTGGATCGGCACGCCCATATTCCTGTTCCTGTTCGTGCGCTATTACGCCAAGGAATCCCTGAAACTGAGCCTGATCGTCACCGCAATTGTCTGGTCGACGATGTATTTCCTCCTGGTGATCCTCCTGTCACAGATCATTTTCGAGGGATACATCAGCGGTTTCATCATCGACAACTATCTAACCGATTGATTCAAGAGACTTGCCCTTGGGCAAAAGGTCCATCAAAGTGCCATCCAACGGCGCCGTGCCTTCTGTCGAAAGCTGGTTCATGTGCTGACGATGAAATTGATGCTCGGCGTCGTATGCGATTCGGTCCTGTCGACCGAATTGATTTACACCAAGGGAGTCATTAGGAGGACCACAACAATGAAACTTTCCACTGCTTTGTTCACGTCTGCACTGGCCATCGGCCTCGCTTTCGGATTCACCGCCCTTCCCACCGGCACGGCTGAGGCCGGGGAGGTCAAGGGTAAGATCGAATCGACCAAAAAAGAGGGCCGCCAAATCAAGATCGGCGGCAAGACCTATTTCATCTCCGGCTCGCGTACCAATGTCTGCATCAAGGGCACCTGCGACGCCGACCGCGCCGAACTGAAAGTCGGCATGAGTTGCAAGGGCAATACCAGCGGCAAGAAGAAGGGCATGGAATTCAAGAAGGTTTCCTGCAAGTAGTCAGGCGGCACAAACTGGGACGGGCGGGCCGCGGTGGCCCGCCCTTTTCACATCCCCGGCCCTTGCCCGCGCCTACCCTGGAAGCCGTCGTGCGACTGCACGCTGCGCAAATCGTGCGACTGCACGCTGCGCATGACGAGCACCCATCAAATTGATTCAATTTGGTCGGAAAGTGCTCTAGCCTATGGGGCGACTGCGTCGTTGATACTTGAAAGGGAGCGTCACCATGAAAAATCTTTTCGGCCTTCGGGCACCCATGGCCGTCACCGCGCCCATAGCCATGGCCATGATGGTTGGCCTCGGCGCTAGCCCGGCCGCGGCCGCTAGCGGCGCCGATTTCTACAAGGGCAAGGTGGTCACCTACATAGCCGCCACGTCGCCGGGCGGTGGCTATGATTTCTATGCCCGGCTGGTCTCCAAATACATGCAAATACACCTGCCCGGCTCCACCTTCGTGGTCAGGAACAAGCCCGGCGCCGGCCATATCATCGGCACCAACCTGATCTACAATTCCAAGCCCAATGGGCTCACCATCGGCATCTTCAACACCGGCCTGATCTATTCCCAAGTCATCGGCAAGAAGGGGATCCGCTTCGATCTCGCCAAGATGTCGTGGATCGGTAAGGCCGCCGCCGACCCCCGGGTGGTGATGGCCGCCGTCAATGGCGGTCCCAAGACCCTCGCCGAACTCAAGGGTCCCAAGGTATGGAAGTTTTCCTCCGGTGGCGTCGGTTCGGCGGGCTACAACGACACCCGGATGCTGGGCACCGTCCTGGGATGGAAATACAAGATGATCTTGGGCTATCGCGGCACCGGGTCGGAACTGGCCATGCGGCGTGGCGAGATTCACGTCGCCGTGGGGTCGCTTAGCTCGGCCGAATTGTTCGTCAAGAACGGCTATGGGCGGCTGCTGACGGTGATCGGCGGCGCGCCCATGAAGGGCGTACCGCAGCTCATGGACCTGGTCGAGACCAAAGACGCCAAGGCCATCGCCGCGCTGATCGGCGCCCAAGCGGAACTGGCCCGCTTCACCGCCGGACCGCCGGAGATTCCCGCCGACCGGCTCGGCGCCCTGCGCGCGGCCTACAAGGCGTCCCTGGAGGAAAAGGGCCTGCGCGCCCAGGCGGCCAGGGCGGGCCGGCCCATCGTCCCGGCCTATGGCGAAGAAGTCCGTAAAAAGGTCCGCGCGGCACTGAACCAGCCGCCCGAAGTGGTTGCCCTGGTGCGCAAGATTCTTGCCGTCAAGGCGCCGACCAACACGGTGCTGGGCACCAAACTGCTGACCAAGACGCCGGACGGGCGCTTTATCACCTTCAAACACGGCTCCAAGACCATCAAGTCGAAAATTTCCGGCTCGCGCACCAAGATCAAGGTCAACGGCAAGAAGGCCAAGCGCAAGTCGCTCAAGGTCGGCATGGTCTGCGATATCAGCTACAAGCTGGGCAAGAGGAACGAGCCCAAGACCATGGAATGCAAATCCTGATTTGCTGTAAAATGCGGGCCCGGGCGTCTACCCGGGTCCGTATTTTTATGCCAAAATAAATGCCTGGGAGGCCCCGATGACCCTGATCCTTTCCAACGACGACGTCGAGCGGCTCTTGACCATGGCCGATTGCATCGAGGTCCTGGAAGACGCCTACGTGGAACTGGCCGCGGGCCGGGGCATCAACCGCACCAGGTCCGACTGCATCGCGCCCACCAGTTACAGCGAAGAGGCCGTCTATGGCCTCAAGTCCATGGACGGCGTGCTGCCGAAGCTCGGCGTCA
>SMXQ01000036.1 GCA_004356985.1 Alphaproteobacteria bacterium
AACGGCGCATAAAGACCGCGGACAGATCAACGGTTAATAAAGTCTTAGCGCCAAAACCTTAAACACTGGTTAAAACCCGGCCGGCTCAGGGACGCGAAACCGACGCCTCAAGGCGGTGGCGCGGGGGGTGCATAGCCGGTTGCCTTAACCGATTGCCTTCCTATAATGTGCGCTTTCCCGCGCAGGCGCGCCGCCCCAAGTGCCGCCGTCAGGCGCGATCGAGAGGGGCTCCAATGGCAGAATCCAGGCCAGCCGTCGCCATCATCATGGGCAGCCAGTCCGATTGGGACACCATGCGCCATGCCGCCGAAACGCTGGGGACGCTGGGCATCGCCCACGCGAAGCGGATCATCTCCGCCCATCGCACGCCCGCCCGCCTGTACGATTTCGCCTCCCAGGCCAGGGAACAGGGCTACAAGGTGATCATCGCCGCCGCCGGCGGCGCCGCCCACCTGCCGGGCATGGCGGCCGCCATGACGCCGCTGCCGGTGTTCGGCGTCCCCATCGAATCGAAGGCGCTGAAAGGCATGGACAGCCTTCTCTCCATCGCCCAGATGCCGGGCGGCGTGCCGGTGGGCACCCTGGCCATCGGCCGGGCCGGCGCCATCAACGCCGCCCTTCTCGCCGCCGCCGTGCTGGCACTCTCCGATGACGCCGTCGCCAAGGCGCTGGACGAATTCCGGGCGGGCCAAACCGCGGCGGTGGCACTCGAGCCCAGCGACGACGACTGATCCCTTATCCGTGACCGACCTGACCTTCCCTGCCATCTATCCGGGCGCCACCATTGGCATCGTCGGCGGCGGCCAGTTGGGCCGCATGACGGCACAGGCGGCGGCGCGTCTGGGCTATCGCGTGCATATCCTGACGCCCGAGAAAGACAGCCCCGCCGCCCAGGTCGCCACCGAGGCCACGGTCGCCGCCTATGACGATGCCGGCGCCCTTAAATCCTTCGCCAAGGCCATCGATATCGCCACCTTCGAATTCGAAAACATCCCCCTGGAGGTGGCCGAGGCGCTGGCCGCGCTGGTTCCGCTCCGGCCATCGACGCACTGCTTGGCGATCGCCCAGGACCGGGTCCGGGAAAAATCCTTCCTCAATGCCCAGGGCGTGCCGACGACGCCGTTCGCCGCCGTCGGCTCGGCCCAAGAACTGGCGCGGGCGCTGGAGACCATCGGCCGGCCGGCGGTCCTCAAGACGGCGACGCTGGGCTATGACGGCAAGGGCCAGGTGATGATCGAGGCCGATACCGACGCGGCGGCGGCGTTCGCCCAATTGGGCGCGGCGCGCGGCATGCTCGAGGCCTTCGTCGACTTCGACAGCGAAATATCGGTGATCCTGGCGCGCCTGGACCGAGACCGCGTGGCGGCCTTCGACCCGGTGGAAAACCGCCACCGCCACCACATCTTGGACACCACCATCGCCCCGGCGCCGATCACGGCGGAGCTCGGCCGCCAGGCCATCGCCATGGCCGAGGCCATCGCCGAGGCGCTCGACCTGGTGGGCCTGTTAGCCGTGGAAATGTTCGTGACCCCGGACCACAAACTGCTGGTCAACGAAATCGCCCCGAGGCCCCACAATTCCGGCCACTGGACCATGGACGCCTGCATCACCAGCCAGTTCGAGCAGTTCGTACGCGCCATCTGCGGCCTGCCGCTCGGCAACCCGTCGCGCCATTCCAACGCGGTCATGCGCAACCTGATCGGCGACGATGTCGAGAAGGTGCAGGAGCTGATGGCCGACCCCGACACCAAGATCCACCTCTACGGCAAGGCCGAGCCCCGCCCCGGCCGCAAGATGGGCCACGCGACCAAGCTCTATCCGGTGGATACCGGCGCCCCCAAAATACCCTTATTCGGGGCTTAGGGCTTAGGGCTGGGGCCGACCCGGCCCGGCCCCGGGCGTGTCTTCTCCGCCGCGTTCATCGCGGCGCGCGGTGACGTCGCGCAGGATGCGAAAGGGATCGGGAAGCTCGGCCAGCCATTCCCGGGCCCGGCCCTTGGCCTTCTCGAAAGCCATCACGTCGGCGATGCGCCGATCGAGGAAGCCGAAGGTCGAAGCCGCGCCCTCGGATTCGTCGCCCAGCCAATAGAGCACCGTGGCCGCCAGCACGCCCGCCAGGATCGCCCGCTTGGAATAAAAATTGAAATCCGTCGAGGTATCGCCGATGGCGTGCCAGACGGCGTCCACGGTGCGGTAGAGGCATTGGGCGGCAAGCGCCTGATGAGCGGGAAAGGCGAACCAGGTCATCAAGACCTTCAGGGCCTCGCGTTCATTCTCGGCCTGGGTGAGACGCAGGCGCAGCGCCGTGATGATGCGCTCGCGGATCGGCAACTTGGCGATGAGCTCGGCATCGAGGCCCGCCTCCATGCGCCGGTCAGCGTCAGCCGAATAGTATTCGGCGAGCGCCGAAGGGCCGTCGGGGAAGGCGAGGACGCTCAAGCTTTCGCGCTGGCCGGCGTCGGCGATGCCGGCGGCGATGGCCGCCTCGCTCCAGCCGTCGAAGGGCACGTGAACCAGGGTCGCGCGCAGGATCGCCGCGCGCGCTTGATCCAATTCCGGCGCCTCATTGGCCATCGCTGCTCAGGCGCCCACGGCGCCCGCTCCTTCCGCCATCGCCGTCTCCGTCTCTGCCGCGCCCGGCTTGGGGTCGCCGTCATCGGCCGGCGCGAATTCGAGGGGATGGCGGTCAAGCTCGTCGTCGAAACCCAACAGCCGGAGATCGGTCATGCGCTGGGGATAGAGGATGCCGTCGAGATGGTCGCATTCGTGCTGCACCACGCGGGCGTGGAAGCCTTCGGCATCGAAGGTGGCCGGCTTGCCGTCCAGCCCCAGCCCGGAACAGCGGATGCGGGTGAAGCGCGGCACCACGCCGCGCATCCCGGGCACCGAAAGGCAGGCCTCCCAATCGAGCGCGATTTCGTCGGACAAGGTCTCGATCACCGGATTGACGAGGATGCGAAGCGGCCCGGGGGCCTCATTTTCAGGATCGGCGTCTCCGGGACCGTCGTCCCCGGGCCCGGCCCGGTTCGCCGCCGTGGCCGCCGCCGCGTCCCCGGGATTCCCGGTATCCTCGGCCCCTGCATCCCCTGGGCCCCCTGCGTCCTCTGCGTCCTCTGCGTCCTCTTCAGCCTCGGAGGGCTGGCGGAAGATGACGATGCGCAGCGGCACGTGGACCTGGGGCGCGGCCAGGCCCACCCCGCCGGCGTCCATCAGGGTTTCCACCATGTCGGCGATGAGCGCCCGGATTTGCGGCGCCGTGGGGTCGGGGACCTCCTGGGCGCGCGCGCGCAGCACCGGATCACCCATCTTCGCGATCTTGAGAATAGCCATGGGCGCAATATGAGGCCGGGCCCCGGCCCGGTAAAGGGGGCCGAGGCGGAAAATCGCGCTTTTTTGCTTTTTTACCCCCTGTTAACCGGGGGTTTGCCACTATACTGCCATACTATTGCCGTCCTATGGTTTGTCGGCCCCGCGGTTTCCCGCCGGCCTTTGGCCTTCCCAAGGCCGGGGAGAAGTGTTAGAAACCGCGGTTCCGGAGGCGCGGCCTCCGGTTGATGACGGGCGGTGGATGACGGGGTTCCAATCGGGCGGCCCCATGGCGGCCCGGACAAGGCCAGGCTAGGATAAGGCCCGGCGCGGACAAGGCCCGAAGCGAATAAGGAAGGTCGAAGGTAACGTGCAGGTAACGGTTAGAGACAACAACGTCGATCAGGCGCTGCGCGCGCTCAAGAAGAAGATGCAGCGCGAAGGCGTCTACCGCGAAATGAAGATGCGCCGCAGCTACGAGAAGCCCTCGGAGAAGCGCGCCCGGGAACGGGCCGAGGCGGTGCGCCGCTACCGCAAGCTGATGCGCAAGAGGATGGAGCGCGAAGGCTACTAGGCATCAAAAAAGAAGGCCGGCGCAAAAGCCCCGGCCCTTCGCGAAGCCGCTTCCCGGACCCGGGCAAGCGGCTTTTGTCATGGCCGCGGGGGGCAGCGCCCGTCGCCGCCCTAGCCCAGCGCCTTGACGATGTCGTCGCACATTTTCTTGGCGTCGGCGAACAGCATCATGGTGTTGTCGCGGTAGAACAATTCGTTGTCGACCCCGGCATAGCCCGGCGACAGCGAGCGCTTGACGAACAGCACCGTGCGCGCCTTGTCCACGTCGAGGATCGGCATGCCGTAGAGCGGGCTTTGCGGGTCGTCCCGGGCGGCCGGGTTGGTAACGTCGTTGGCGCCGATGACGAAGGCGACGTCGGTGGTGCGGAATTCGGAATTGATCTGGTCGAGCTCGAACACCTCGTCATAGGGCACGCTGGCCTCGGCCAGCAGCACGTTCATGTGCCCCGGCATGCGGCCGGCCACCGGATGGACGGCGTAGGAGACCTCCACCCCTTCCGCCTGCAACAGGTCGCCCAATTCGCGGAGCGCGTGCTGGGCCTGGGCCACGGCCATGCCGTAGCCGGGCACGATGATCACCTTGCCGGCGTTCTTCATGATGAAGGCGGCGTCCTCCGCCGCACCCGCCTTGACCGGCTTTTCGCCCGCCGCCGGGCCCGCCGCCGCCGTGTCGCCGCCGAAGCCGCCCAGGATGACGCTGAAAAACGACCGGTTCATGGCCTTGCACATGATGTAGCTGAGGATGGCGCCCGAAGAGCCGACCAGGGCGCCGGTGACGATCAGCGCCGTGTTCTCCAGGGTGAAGCCGATGCCCGCCGCCGCCCAGCCCGAATACGAGTTCAGCATGGAGATCACCACCGGCATGTCGGCGCCGCCGATGGGGATGATGATCGCGAAGCCCATAAGGAAGGCCAGGCCGGCCATGGCCCAGAACCATCGCGGATCCACGTCCATGCAGAACGCCACGGCGATGGCGATGATGACCAGGCCGAGCAAAAGATTGGCCAGATGCTGGCCGGGGAACACCACCGGGTTGCCCGACACCAGGCCCTGCAACTTGGCGAAGGCGACGATGGAACCGGAAAAGGTGATGGCGCCGATGATTGTGCCCAGCGACATCTCGATGCGGCTGACGAACTTCAATGCCCCAGCGGCATCGGCAATGCCGTAGGCCGCGGGATTGTAGAACGCCGCCGCCGCCACCAGCACCGCCGCCAGGCCGACCAGGGAATGGAAGGCCGCCACCAACTGGGGCATGGACGCCATTTCGATCCGCTGGGCGATGAAGGTGCCGAGCGCGCCGCCGATCACCAGGGCGGCCAAAATTTCCGCATAGGACACCACGCCCGGCGTGGCCAGGGTGGTGAGGATGGCGATGACCATGCCGGCAATGCCGTAAACATTGCCCATGCGCGCGGTTTCCGGACCGGAAAGGCCGCGCAGCGCCATGATGAAAAGGACCGACGCCAAGACATAGGCCAGCGCCGCGAAATTCGCTGTCATGGGGCGCCCCTAGCCCCGCTCTTTCTTCTTGTACATGGCCAGCATGCGATGGGTGACGGCAAAGCCGCCGAAGATATTGACCGCCGCCAGGGCGATGGCGATGAGGCCGAATATCTTCGACAACTCGAACTCGCCGGGACCGGCGGCGATCAGGGCGCCGACGATGATCACCGAGGAAATCGCGTTGGTGACGCTCATCAAGGGCGTGTGCAGCGCCGGCGTCACCGACCACACCACGTAATAGCCGACGAAGATCGCCAGCACGAAGATGGCAAGCCGGAAAACAAAGGGGTCCACCGCTGTGGCTTCCATGGCTAGGCTTCTCCTTCCCTCGATTGCGGGTGCACCACGGCGCCGTCGCGGGTCAACCCGGTGCCTTTGATGATCTCGTCGTCCCAGTCGATGTCGAGCGCGCCGGTTTGCTGGTCGACCAAAGGGGTCAGGAAGTTCAACAGGTTGCGCGCGTACAGCAGGCTCGCGTCGCCGGCCACCCGCGAGGCCACGTTGCCATGGCCGATGATGGTGACGCCAAAGCAGACCACCACGCGGCCCGGCTCCGAGAGCGCGCAATTGCCGCCCGCCTCGACCGCCAGGTCGTTGATCACCGAACCCGGGCGCATGGACTTGACCATTTCCTCGCTGACCAGTTCCGGCGCCGGGCGGCCCGGGATCAGCGCCGTGGTGATGACCATGTCCTGCTTGGCGATGGTCTCGGCGATCAGCGCCGCCTGTTGGCGCTTGTAGTCGTCGGACATTTCCTTGGCGTAGCCGCCGGCGGTTTCCGCCTCCCGGGCTTCTTCGCTTTCGACCATGAGGAACTTGGCGCCCAGGCTTTCCACCTGTTCCTTGGTGGCCGGACGCACGTCGGTGGCCAACACCACGGCACCGAGCCGGCGCGCCGTGGCGATGGCCTGGAGGCCGGCGACCCCCACCCCCATGACGAAGACCCGCGCCGGCGCCACCGAGCCCGCCGCCGTCATCATCATCGGCATCATGCGCCGGTATTCATAAGCCGCGTCCAACACCGCCTTGTATCCCGCGAGGTTGGATTGCGAAGACAGCACGTCCATGCCTTGGGCCCGGGAGATGCGCGGCACCAGTTCCATGGCGAAGGCGGTGATCCCGGCGGCGGCATAAGCCTCGGCGTCGCCCGACCGGTTAAGAGGATCGAGCATGGCGACCAAAACCGCGCCCCTTTTCATGTGGCCGAGTTGGCCGTCGTCGGGGCGCTGGACCTTGAAGACGATATCGGCGTCTGCCAGGACGTCGGCCGCCCCGGTGGCGATGGTGGCGCCGGCCGCAATGTAGAGATCATCGGCCAGGGACGCGCCGGCGCCGGCGCCGGATTCCACGACCACCTCAAAGCCAAGGGTGATGAGTTTCTTCACCGTTTCCGGCGAAGCCGCGACTCGCTCCTCCCCTTCGGCGGATTCCCTAGGGATCGCTAGTTTCATGGTGTTGGGTGGGATCTCCCCTGACGATTGGGTCATGCATCGAAAACGGGGCACACAATGCCCAATCGGCGGCCTTTTGCCAAGGCCGCAATCGCTCCTTCACCGGGAATTGATGGGCGCCGGGGAAACAACTGAATTGCAAGGCTCCGGTTGCCTGCTTTCATGAGCCCGGTTGCCTGCTTTCATTAGAAGGAGGGAGCCCGTGAACTTCATCACCGCGGATCCGGCGGCTTCAGGGGCATCGAAAAGCGCGTGGTCCGCGTTCTCGCAGCCTGGATCCACGCGGTGGCGGGCGGCGGACGCTGGGGCACCAGCACCCTATTCCAATTCGTCGATCAGGCCTTCGATCATGGCCAGGCCGCGGTCCCAGAAGGCGGGATCGGCGGCGTCCAACCCGAAGGGTTTCAGCAGTTCCCGGTGGCGGAGCGTCCCGCCGGCGCGCAGCATGGCGAGGTATTTTGCCTCGAACCCGTCCGGCGCCGCCTCATAGGTGGCGGTGAGCGAATTCACCAGGCAATCGCCGAAGGCATAGGCATAGACGTAGAACGGCGAATGGATGAAGTGCGGGATATAGGTCCAAAACCAGCGGTAATCCCCCGAAAGTTTGATGGCGGGACCCAGGCTTTCGCCCTGCACCGCCAACCAGATCTCCGACAGCTCATGGGCGGTGAGTTCGCCCTGCCGGCGCGCGCTATGGACGCGCATTTCGAAGTCGAAGAAGGCAACCTGGCGCACCACGGTGTTGAGCATGTCCTCCACCTTTCCGGCGACCAGCGCCCGGCGCCGGGCGGGATTGGTTTGCCGCGCCAACAGCCGGCGGAAGGTCAACATCTCGCCGAACACCGACGCGGTTTCGGCCAGGGTCAGGGGCGTGTCCGCCATCAGATGCCCCTGGGGGCCGGCCAGGACTTGATGGACCCCGTGGCCCAATTCGTGGGCCAGGGTCATGACGTCGCGGTTCTTGCCCTGGTAGTTCATCAGGATATAGGGATGGACCGAGGGCACGGTGGGATGGGAAAAGGCGCCCGATTCCTTGCCCGGGCGGGGCTCGGCGTCGATCCAGCGGCGGTCGAAGAAGCGCGCAGCGATGCGCTCCATGTCCGGTGAAAAGGCCCCATAGGCCTCCAGCACGATGGACTTGGCCTCGGCCCAGGGGATGGTCGCGTCCAGGCCCTTGGGCAGCGGCGCGTTGCGGTCCCAATAATCCAGGCGGCGCTTGCCCATCCAGCGCGCCTTGAGCCGGTAATAACGGTGTGAAAGGCGGGGATAGGCGCGCTTGACCGCCCCCACCAGGGCATCCACCACCTCGTCTTCCACGTAGTTGGAAAGGTTGCGCGCCGAGGCCGGACCCTCGAATCCGCGCCAGCGGTCCTCGACCTCCTTGTCTTTGGCCAGCGTGTTGGTGATCAGCGCGAAGGTGCGCTGGTGTCGGCCCAGCACCTTGCCGATGGCCAGCGCGGCGGCGCGGCGGGTGGCGGCGGACCGGTGCGACAGACGGTTGAGCGCCTCGGCCAAGGTCAAGGACGTGCCATTGATGGGAAAGCGCAGGTCGGCCAGGGTCTCGTCGTAAAGGCGCACCCAGGCGGCGCGCCCCGAGGGCGCCTTTTCATGGAGCAGCTTCTCCATGTCGTCGGCCAACTGGAAGCGCCGCCAGGCCCGGGCATCGCGCACCCATGGCGCATAGCGCCTAAGCGCCGGGCTTGCGAGCTTTTTGCGAAGGGCGGGTTCCGGCAGGCGGTTGAGTTCCAGGGTGAAAAACAGCAGCCTGGTGGCGATGGCGTTCACGCGCTCGACCATGGTCTGGTAAAATTGCGAGATGCGGGGATCGGCGATATCGGCGGCATGGAGCAACTGGGCGTAGGACATGACCTTGCCCAGCGCCTGGTCGATGGCCTCGAACTCGGCGACCGCTTCGCCCAGCCGCTTTCCCGACATGCGGGCAAGCCGCCCTTTGTTCAGTTTCTCGAAGCGTTGCGCCCGGCGTTGGGCGCGGGCGAGGTCGCCGGTGAGCCGCGCCGAGCCGCGCCCGGAATAGAGGTCTCCGAGGTTCCAGCGCGGCAATCTGCCGATGCCATTGGCGGCCCTGGTTTTGGCTTTGGGCGTCTTGGACCTGGCCGTCTTGGACCTGGCCGTCTTGGACCTGGGCGTCTTGGACTTGGCGGCTGGTGGGCGGGGCGGGCTCATGGTCACCTCCTTCGATGCTGCGGCTTGGCGCTAAGGGCCGAGGCGCGCATTATAAATGAAAACAGAGACCGGCAGCCAAGGGACCTTAGCGAACATGGCCGAACCAAGCCGCCAATCCGTCGACCCCGCCAAGGCGGTCATGCTCACCGACCTGTTGTTCACCCAGGCGGAGAGGCTGGGCAACAAACCCTTTCTCCATGGCCGCGGCGGCGATGGCAAGGAGGCCTGGGGCACCATCACCTGGGCCGAAGCTGCGGACCAGGTTCTGCGCCTGGCCGCGGGGCTCGCCGGGCTCGGCATCAGGCCCGGCGACCGCGTCGGCATCGTTTCGGAAAACCGGCCGCAATGGCTGATCGCCGATCACGCCATCATGGCCGCCGGCGCCATCAGCGTGCCGGCCTACACCACCAACACCGAAGACGACCACCACCATGTTCTCGCCGATTCCGGCGCCAGCGCCGTCATCGTCTCGACGGCGGCCCTGGCGCGAAAGCTGATGCCGGGCGCCGCCCGGGCCGACCGCTGCCGCCATATCATCACCATGGAGCCAGTGGCGGTCGACCAAAACCTGGGCTTCGAGCTCCATCTCTGGGACGACCTCCTGGCCCGGGAGCCCGCCCGGCCCCATGCCGGCGCGCGCGGCGACACGGCGTGCATCATCTATACCTCGGGGACCGGCGGCGTGCCCAAGGGGGTGATGCTGAGCCATGGCGCGATCCTCGCCAATTGCCAGGGCATCCAACACCTTTTCCGCGATTCCGTCCTCAAGGATGAAGTGTTCCTGTCCTGCCTCCCGCTGTCCCATTCCTACGAACATACCGCCGGCCAGTTCTTTCCCATCTCCATCGGCGCGGAGATTTATTACGCCGCCGGGACCGACACCTTGGCCGGCGACATGAGCCAAGCGCGCCCCACCATCATGACCGCGGTGCCGCGCCTCTACGAGGTGTTCAAGAGCCGGGTGACCCTGGGCCTGAAACACGCCTCTCCAGCGCGCCGGTCCCTGTTCCAGCGCACCCTCGAGATCGGCCGCAAACGGCTCGATGCGCCCGGCACCCTGACCTTGTGGGAGCGTCTCTTCGACGTCTTCCTGGAACGATTGGTGCGCCACAAGGTCCGCGCGCGGTTCGGCGGCCGGCTCAAGTTCATGGTCTCGGGCGGCGCCGCGCTCAACCCGGATATCGGCATGTTCTTCCTGTCGCTCGGCATCAATATCCTCCAGGGCTACGGCCTGACCGAAACGGCGCCGGTGATCAGCTGCAACCCACCGGACAAGATCAAGATCGCCACCGTCGGCCCGCCCTGCGCCGGCGTCGAGTGCCGCATCGCCGGCGACGGCGAAATCCTGGTCAGGGGGGAATCGGTCATGAAGGGCTATTGGAACAGGCCCGAGGCCACCCTCGAGGCGGTGCGCGACGGCTGGCTGCATACCGGCGATATCGGCGAATTCGACGCCGACGGGTATCTTCGCATCACCGACCGCAAGAAGGACATCATCGTCAATTCGGGCGGCGACAATATCTCGCCCCAAAGGGTGGAGGGCTTCCTGACCCTGGAGCCGGAAATCTCCCAGGCCATGGTGTTCGGCGACAAGCGCGCCCACCTGGTCGCGGTCATCGTGCCCGAGGCCGCCGCCGAAGGCGAGGAGAAAGCCGCGAGGGAACTCGTCGCCGCGGCCATGGAAAGGGTGAACGCGGCCCTCGCCCCCATCGAGCGGGTGCGCCGCTTCATTCTCGCCGATCAACCGTTCACCGTCGAAAACGGCCAAATGACGCCCACCCTCAAGGTGCGCCGCCACATTCTCATGGGCGTCTACGGCGAACGCCTGGAGGCGCTCTACCGGGCCTAGGGCAAATACCTGCCATATGGTTCGATTTGGCCCGATTATGCCCTAGCAGCCGTGGTAGTCGCGGTACCACCGAACGAACAGCGGGATGCCGGCGGTCAGCGAAGTGGTGGGCTTGAAACCGAGGTCCCGGCCGGCAGCGGTAATGTCGGCGTAAGTTTCCTTGACGTCGCCCGGCTGCATCGGCGCCATCTTGAGGTCGGCCTTCCTGCCGGCCGCCTGCTCGATCATTTCGATGAACCGCAGCAGCTCCACCGGTTGGTTGTTGCCGATGTTGTAAACCCTGTGGGGCGCCGCGCCGTCGGCCGATTCCGGCGGCCGGTCGAGCGCCGCGAGGACCCCCGCCACCGCATCGTCGATGTAGGTGAAATCGCGGCGCATGTCGCCATGGTTGAAGACATGGATGGTCTCGCCGCGGAAGATGGCCTCGGTGAAGGCGTAGTACGCCATGTCCGGCCGGCCCCAGGGTCCGTAAACCGTGAAGAAGCGGAGCCCGGTCGCCGGAATCCCGTAAAGATGGCTGTAGGTATGGCTGATCAGCTCGTCGGCCTTCTTGGAGGCGCCATAGAGAGAGACCGGCCGCTCCACCGGATCTTCTTCCGAATAGGGTTGCTTCTGGTTGGTCCCGTAGACCGAAGACGACGACGCATAGACCAGGTGGCGGAGATCCTCCATATGGCGGCAGGTCTCCAAGATGTTGAGATGTCCCCCGATATTGTCGCGCACATAGGCTTGGGGGTTGATCAGGGAATAGCGTATCCCCGCCTGGGCCGCGAGATGGACCACCCCGGTGACGCCGCCGAGGCCGCGCGAAAGGGCCGCCATGGCGCCCTCATCGGCGATATCGAGCCGCTTGAAGGTGAACCCGTGATGGGTTTCGAGCCGGTCGAGGCGCGCCTTTTTCAGCGCCACGTCGTAGTATTCGTTCAGGTTATCGACGCCGATCACGTCGTCGCCGCGCGCCATCAGCGCCTCGGCGACGTGGTAGCCGATGAAACCGGCGACGCCGGTCACGAGGATGGTCATGGGCGGATCGCCCCTCCTTGCCAAATCCCCCACCGTATAGCCTGGTGGGCGGGCAAAATCACCCCTCACGAAGAATCCGGGTCATCGCCTGGCGCCGCCGGGAAGGCCGGCGACCAGGGCATGCTCCCATGACGACCCCCACCGCAATACGGCCGAGCGCAGGCTTGAGAGGGCGGAGCGGGAAGAGTATGAACAGGACCTGACGCGCATTTGCCGGTCTCTCGGCCCTGAGAGTTTCGGCCTTTGCCTTAAACTTGCGGCCCTGCCGCTGGCGGCCCGTGGCTTCGGCCGCGTGAAACAGGCCGCCGTGGAGAAGATCGCGCCGCGCGGAGATTCGCGCCGCCCTCGATAAGGAGGACCATGGTCAACTGGCCGCACAATAGGTTTTGGATGACGCCGATCGCGGCCCCCGAGAGCGGCCCCCTCGCCGCCGACCCCATGGCCAGGTCCTTGCCAGCAGGTGAAACCACGCGGTGAGCATGGTCAGCCCCTTGACCGGGTTCACGCGGGCCATGCGCCATCGCCACTACCGGAACTACACCTGCGGCAGTGTGCTGTCGTTGATCGGCACCTGGACCCACCGGGTGGCGCTCGGCTGGCTAAGCTGGCAACTGACCGGGTCCTACGCCTGGCTCGGCATCATCGCCTTCGCCGATATGTTCGTGATGATGCTGTTTTCCCCCCTCGCCGGCGACCTCGCCGACCGCATGGACCGGCGGAGAGTCGCGTTCTGGTCCCAATTCGCGATGATGTGCCAGGCGATAACCATCGCCGTCCTGGTGTTTGCCGACCTGATGGGCATCTGGCTGCTGTTGACCATGACCCTTCTGCTCGGCGTGATGCACGCCTATCACACCGCCTCGCGGCTTGCCATGGTGCCCAATTTGGTCCCCTTGGAAGACCTGACGCCGGCCATCGCCATCAATTCCCTGATCTTCAACGTGGCGCGTTTCCTGGGCCCGGCGGTGGCCGGTTTGATCATCGCCAATTTCGGCGTGGGACCGGCCTTCGCCTTCAACGCCTTGACCTTCACCGTCTTTCTGGTGGTGCTGGGACGGCTCGAACTGCTGCGCGAAGAACACCGGCCCGGCCCCAGCCAGGGCGTGTTCTCCAATATCGCCCATGGGGTGCGTTACGCGGTGGGGCACGCCGGGATCGGGCCGCTCTTGGTGATGCTGACCATCACCGCCTTCGCCGGACGGTCGCTGCCCGACCTGCTGCCCGGATTCGCCGATGCCGTTTTCCGGCGCGGGCCGGAGGGCCTCGCCTGGCTGACCTCGATGATGGGGCTGGGCGCCATGCTGTCTGGATTCGTGTTCCTGGCCCGCGACGGTGTGGTGGGAATGACCGCCATCGTGCTGCACTGCCTGGTGCTGCTCGGACTTACCATGATCGTGTTCGTGTTGTTCGATACCTTCTGGGTCGCCTTGGTAATGATCGCGGGGATCGGCTTCTTCATGAACCTCAACTCCATCGGCGTCCTCAATCTCATGCAGAACGTGGTGGACGGCCCCCTGCGCGGCCGGGTGATGTCGATCTACACGATCCTCCATCAAGGGGCGCCGGCGGCCGGCACGCTGCTGCTCGGCGCCACCGCCGAATACACCGGCCTGGCTTGGCCGGTGGCGGCGGCGGGAATGCTGGGGATCGTGTTCTGGCTGGTGATGCTGCCCAGGCTCGGCGCCATGACCGCGGCGCTAGAGGGCGCGGCCCACGCCGCGCCGCGCGCGGGGACCGGCGCTTGATCCGAACCGGCAGCTGGAGCCATGTCGTCCAGGCGCTCCGCCACCGCGACCACAGGCGGTTCAACGCGACCCTGTTTCCGGCCCTGATCAGCCTGTGGGGCCAGCGCACCGGAATCGGCTGGCTGACCTGGGAGCTGACCCATTCGCCGACCTGGCTGGGCATCGTCGCCGCCGCCGACCTGCTGCCAGGGATTTTTCTTTCGCCCTTCGCCGGGGTGACCGCCGACCGCGCCGTGCCGCTCAAGATGATGCGCCTTACCCAGGGCATCATCCTGGCGCACGCCCTAATGCTGGCTGTCCTCACGGCTAACGGTTGGATCAATGTCTGGATCCTTTTGGCCCTGTCGTTGCTCACCGGCGTCAATCAGCCCTACGCCATAGCCGCCCGCATGGTGTTCTTCCCGCACCTGGTTCCCAGGGATGAGCTCGGCACCGCCGTCACCATCAATTCCACCATCTTCAACCTTGGCCGGGCGGTGGGTCCGGCGCTGGCCGGCCTGATGATCGGACCGTTGGGCGTCGCCTCTGTATTTTTCCTGAATTTCGCGGCCTTCCTGGCGCATTGGATCAACCTGTTCCGCATCCGCGCGGTCCGCGTCGAGCGCCACGCCGCCCAGCGCCGGGGGATGTTGGCCGAGGTGGCCGAGGGACTGCGCTATACGGCGCGGCATCCCGGCATCGGGCCGTTGCTTCTGCTTTTGGTGGTGGCATCCATGATGTCGCGCCCGCTTGGCGAATTGCTGCCCGGTTTCGCCGACGAAGTCTTCGCCCGCGGCCCCCAGGGACTGGGGTGGCTCTTGACCGCCATGGGCGTGGGCGGGCTGCTCGGCGCCATCTGGCTCACCGGCCGCGCGCCGGGGAAGGGACTGACCAACGTGGTGCTGTCGACGACCCTGGTCATGGGCCTGGCCCTGCCCGCCTTCGCCTTGGTGGAGAATTTCTCCATGGCGCTGGGTTTCCTGGTGATTCTGGGCTTCATGCTGGTGGTTTCGGGAACCGGCACCCAGGCATTGATGCAGATGGCGGTGGCGAGCGCGTTCCGGGGCCGGGTGATGTCGCTTTATTCGGTGGTGTTCCGGGGCATGCCGGCGATCGGCGCCATCGTCCTTGGCCTGGTGGCCGAGGTTTTGGGGTTGGGCCTGGCGGTGGCCGGCGCCGGCGTGATCTGCGTGTTGGCCTGGGCCGCCGCCCTGCCCAGGCGCGGAACCCTGCAGGCCGCCCTGGAGGCGCCGCCCGAGGATTGACGCCCAAGGCGGGGACGGCGCGTCCCGCCGGGGAAATCCGCTTAAATATATTTCTCTCCCCATCCCTTGTCGCGGGTAGGCATCGATCCCTATATTGAGTATCACTTAACGCACGGCCCCAATGGGGGCCGTGCCGGTCAGGCGGATCACCAAGGACCGATCCCGAAAAGGCGAGGAATTTCCCCCATGAGCACGATGGAAGCCTTTGATTTTACAGAGGAAATTGCCCGCATCACCGCCCCGCTCTATGAGCGCGTCAAGACGGTCATCCCGGAAGCGGAGTGGCTGGTTCACGCGCCCTATGTGGCGGCCATAAACAAGCTCAAGGTGGAGCGCAACGCGGTCATCCTGGCGCATAACTACATGACGCCGGAAATCTTTCATTGCGTCGGCGATTTATGCGGGGATTCCCTGGCCCTCGCCAAGATGGCCCAGGACACCGACGCCGAGGTGATCCTGCTCGCCGGCGTCCATTTCATGGCCGAGACGGCGAAGCTGCTCAACCCGGACAAAACCGTCCTGATGCCCGACCTGGGCGCCGGCTGCACCCTGGCGTCTTCCATCACCGGTGCCGATGTCCGCGCCCTGAAGGTGGCCCATCCCGGACGCCCGGTGGTGACCTATGTCAACACCTCGGCCGAGGTAAAGGCGGAATCAGACATCTGTTGCACCTCGTCCAATGCCGTGAAGGTGGTCGAATCCCTCGGCGTCGACGAAGTGATCATGATCCCTGACGAATACCTATCGGGGTTCGTCGCCAGCCAGACCAAGGTCAAGATCATCCCCTGGAAGGGCCATTGCGTGGTTCACGAAGCCTTCACCGCCGCCGAAATCGCTGAATACCGGGATATGTACGACGACATCGCCGTCATCGCCCATCCCGAATGCCCCGGCGAGGTGCGCGACGCCGCGGATTTCGTCGGCTCCACCAGTGCCATGATCGATTGGGTCCGGACCCACAAACCCAAACGCGTATTCATGGTCACCGAATGCTCCATGAGCGACAATGTCGCCGCCGAGGAGCCCGAGGTGGAGTTCATCCGGCCCTGCAACCTGTGCCCCTACATGAAGATGATCACCCTGCCCAAGATCCTGGCCGCGCTCGAGACCCTGGAGCCGAGGGTGGAAATTCCCGAAGACGTGGCGCGGCGCGCCCGGGTCTCGGTGGAACGCATGGTCGCGGTCGCCTGACCGGCGGTGGGGTATCCGCCGCGGGCCAGCGCCCTCAGGCGGCCCCGGTTTCCTTCGATGCTTCGGCGTCCGAATGCTCCTTGAAGGCGGCCTTTTGTTCCGCCGTCGCTTCGGTCTGGTACTTGGCCTTCCACTGGTCGTAGGGCATGCCGTAGATGCTCTCGCGGATGGCTTCGAATTCGACCTCGACGCCGCGTTCGTCGGCCGCCGCCTTCATCCATTTGGACAAGCAGTTGCGGCAGAACCCGGCCAGGGTCATCAGCTCGATGTTCTGCACCTGGGGTTGGTTGCGCAGGTGTTCCACCAGGGTGCGGAACGCCGCCGCCTCTAGCTCCGTCCGTGTTTGATCGTCCATGGGGTGCTCCTCTCAAAGGATAGATATGGCACTTTGACTCAGCCTCGCCAAGGGCAAGGTCCAATTTCACCCCTCCCGCGCCGCCTAGAGCATTTTCCGGGGCGCCGGCCCGCCCTGGGCCCAGTCGATCAGTTCCACCATATGGACCACCGGCGCTTCAAGGCGGGGGGCGAGTTGCATCATGCAACCGAGATTCGACGATGCCACGGCATCCGCCGCGAGGCGATTGAGGGAGCGCGCCTTGTCGGCGCCCAAAACGGCCGCGGTTTCCGGCTCGGTGAGGTTGTAAGTGCCGGCCGACCCGCAGCAAACCGGGCCCTCGGCGGGCTCCACCACCTCGAACCCGGCGTCCCGGAGAAGCCCGGAACTGGACCCCGCCGCCCCCTGCCCGTTGGCCAGCGAACAGGGCGCCTGCCAAGCGATGCGCCGGGCCGGGCCCGAGGGCGGATACCCGAGCCCGAGCCCGTCGAGGAATTCGCCGGCATCACGCACCAAACCCGCCACCCGGCGCGCCGGCGCTTCCCACTCCTGGTCGCCAACGAACAGGCCACCGTAGGCTTTCATCAACGTGCCGCAGCCCGAGGCGGTCTGGACCACCGCGTCCAAGCCCCCGCCATCGGCCTCCATAAGGACCCGGGCGATCACCTTGCGGGCATGGGCGCGGGCCGCGGAGCCCTGGCCCAGATGTTCGTTGAGCGCCCCGCAGCAGGCGGCGTCGCCCAACACCACCGCCTCGATGCCGGCGCGGTTGAGGATACGAATCAGGGCGCCGTTGATCTCCGGCGCCAGGACGGATTGGGCGCAACCGGTGATCATGGCGATGCGCCCCCGGGGAGGCCCTTGGGGCGGATAGGTTCCGGGCACCACCCTTTCGGTCCGCACCTGGCCGCCGGCGGCCAAGGCCAGCCCGGCGCTCAGCGTGCCTCCCAGCAGGTGGCGCAAGGGGGCCAAGGGCCGGACCATGCGCATGAGGATGGTGAAAAGACCGGGATTCGGCAGCACCCGGCCGAGAAGCGCGCGCAGCGATCGCTGCCACGGGCCACGCCGGGTGCGCTCTTCCACCACGTCGCGGGCGATGCCGATGAGGCTGCGGTAATCGACCCCGGAGGGGCAGGCGGGCATGCAGGCGAGGCATCCCACACAGCGGTCCAAATGGGTCACGATGGAGGGATCGGGCGGCGGCGGCGGCCCGGCGGTCTCCGCGCCCGCTTCCAGAAGGTCGCGGATCAGCCAGATTCGGCCGCGGGGCCCGTCGAGTTCGTCGCCGGTGAGCCGGTAAGTGGGGCAGGCCGGTGCGCAGAACCCGCAATGAACGCAATTCCTGAGAATCTCGTCGGCGGCGCGGATGCGGGGATCGGCGCGTTGGCTCTCGGTGAACCCGGTTCGCATGCCTAGAGTCCTTCGAACATGCGGCCGGGATTGAGCACGCCACGGGGGTCGAAATTCTCCTTCACCCGCCGCGTCAATGCCGCCAGGGCGCCCTCTTCCGGCTGGAATACCGGCACCCGGGCGCGCACCGCCTCGGGCGCCCGCATGAGGGTCGCGTGGCCGCCGTGCTCATTGGTGATCCGGCGCAGCATTGCCGCCCCGGCATCGATCGCCTCGGGAGTTTCCGCCGGCGCCGGAGCACACCAGACCAGCCCGCCCGCCCAATCGAAGGCCACCTCGCCGCCCAGCGCCTGTTGGATCCTGCCACCGCCGGCGATCCCCTGGGCCGGGGGCAAAGAAAGACGCCAAAGCATGTCCCCGCCGGCGCCCGCTTTGGGCAGCAGCACGCCGGCGCCGACCTCGGCCCACAACGCCCGGCTGCGCGTGGCGTGAAGTTCCCCGGTCTCGCCCGACCGGGCC
This sequence comes from Alphaproteobacteria bacterium, assembly GCA_004356985.1. Classification (GTDB taxonomy): domain Bacteria; phylum Pseudomonadota; class Alphaproteobacteria; order SMXQ01; family SMXQ01; genus SMXQ01. Next base: position 18,276 of record SMXQ01000036.1, read on the forward strand.
AACGCCGCCCGCAACGCGACCGTCCGCTCCCGCACGCCTTGGCGGCTTCCTTCCAGGCGCAGCGCCGTCACCGGCCCGCCGGCCTGGGCCACATCATCGACGCCGGAACGCGCGCCCGCCAATTGAGGCAGGTAGGCGGCGGCGGAAATGTCCCACGGGCCGTCCACCGCGCCCTCCATGGTGGCCGCCGCATCGGCCGGGGTCTCGCCGAACAGAAGAACGGTGCGGGTCGCCGCGGCCCGGGGCAACACCTTGAAGGTCACAAGGGACAGCACCGCCAAGGTGCCATAGGAGCCCGTCAACAGCTTCGACATGTCGTAACCGGTGACGTTCTTGACCACCCGCCCGCCCGACGCGAAGACCTCGCCGCGCCCGCTGACGGCCCTGATTCCCAGCACATGATCGCGCGCGGCACCGGCGAAGGGGCGTCTCGGGCCCGACAGGTTGCAGGCGATGACGCCGCCGATGGTGCCGCCTCCGATTGGCTGCCCGTAGAGCGGCCCCAAATCCGGCGGCTCGAAGGCGAGTTGCTGGCCGGCTTCGGCCAAGGCCGTCTCGATCTCGGCCATGGGCGTCGCCGCGCCCGCCTCCATCACCAATTCGCCGGGCGCGTAATGATTGATCCCCGAGAGCCGCGCCACCGACAAATGCGCCTGGGCCTCGACCGGGCGGCCCAGGCCCGCCTTGGTGCCGTGGCCGGAGACCGCCAGGGTCCGCCTGTCCGCCGCCGCTTCGGCTATGGCGGCCCTCAGCCCATCTTCGTCCAATGGTTCGATCAGCCTGTCCATAGCGCGCTCAGAAGCGCTCGAGTTCCGGGTGGGGCAATTGCCCCCCATGGACGTGCAGCCGCCCCAGCTCGGCACAACGGTGGAGCGTCGGGAACACCTTGCCGGGGTTGAGCAGGCCGTCGGGATCGAAGGCGCATTTCAGCCTCTGCTGGTGCTTGAGGTCGTCCTCGGTAAAGACCTCGGCCATGAGGTGGCGCTTTTCGACGCCCACGCCATGCTCGCCGGTCAGCACGCCGCCGACCTCGACGCAAAGGCGCAGGATTTCGGTGCCGAATTCCTCGGCCTGGCGCAACTCGCCGTCCTTGTTGGCATCGTACAGGATCAGCGGGTGGAGATTGCCGTCCCCCGCATGGAACACGTTGGCGACGGCGAGCCCGTAGCGCCGGGACATCTCGGAGATCCGCCCCAGCACCAGGGGCAGGCTGGCCCGGGGGATGGTGCCGTCCATGCAGTAGTAATCGGGCGCCAGGCGGCCCACCGCAGGGAAGGCGGCCTTGCGTCCGGCCCAGAAGGCGAGCCGTTCGGCTTCCGAGCCGCTGACCCGGAAGGTGGTGGCGCCGGCCCGCCGGGCGATGGCCTCGATGCGCGCCGAGGCCGCCGCCACCTCGGCCTGGGGCCCGTCGGCCTCGATGATGAGAAGGGCTTCGGCCTCGGTGGGATAACCGGCGCCGATGTAGGCTTCGGCGGCGCGGATGGCGGGGCCGTCCATCATTTCCATGGCGGCGGGGATGATACCGGCGGCGATCACCTCGCTAACGCAGCGCGCCGCGTTCTCCAGGGAATCGAAACCGGCGAGAAAGGCGACCGCGCGGGCGGGGGTTTTGAGGATACGAACCGTGACCTCGGTGACGATGGCGAGCAGCCCTTCGGACCCGGTCATGGCGCCCAGCAGGTCGAGCCCGGCGGCGTCGAACTGCTTGCCGCCGAGGCGCACCACCTCGCCCCCCATCAACACCAATTCGAGGGCGAGCAGATTGTTAGTGGTGAGCCCGTATTTCAGGCAGTGCACGCCGCCGGCGTTTTCCGCCACGTTGCCGCCGATGGTGCAGGCCACCTGGCTGGAGGGGTCCGGCGCGTAATAGTAGCCGCGCCCGCCGACGGCGGTGGAAATGGCGAGATTAGTCACGCCGGACCCGCAGGTGACGGTGCGGTTGGCGATGTCGATATCGGTGATGCGGTTGAGCCGGGCCAGCCCCAGGGTGATGCCGTCGGCCAGCGGCAGGGCGCCGCCCGACAGCGACGTGCCCGCCCCCCTGGGAACGATCTTGATGCCTTCATGGGCGCAATACCGCAAGATTGCCGCGACCTCGTCGCGATCGGCGGGCAGAACCGTGATCAGGGGCATCTGGCGGTAGGCGGTTAAACCGTCGCTCTCATAGGCTGAGAGTTCGGCCGCACGGTCGATCACCGCTTCGCCGCGGACCAGCCGGCGTAAGGACCGCGCGATCTGCCGCCGCCGGGAAATGATGCGGTGGTCGGGGGCGGGCATTTCCATCCAACTCTCCTCGCCAGGCGCCATGCCCATAGGTGAACTATAACCACAGCGGCATCGGCCGATCAATCAGGCCGCGCCGGAGTCGATGGCGGGATAATGCACCAGAGCACTTTCCAACCAAATTGAATCAATTTGATGGTGCTTATCATGCGCAGGCCGGGTGATTTTCCCCCAAGGCGTCGTTGCGTATCTTCGCCGATGCCCCGCATCGCCGTGCGGATGCACGCTTCGCATGACATGCGACACGCGCCTAACCTTGGGGGAAAATCATCCCGGTCAAATGGTTCAATTTGGTTAGAAAATGCACTAGCGCTTGTCATGCGCGAAGGTTAGTGTGCGGCCATGCGCCGCCGCCGCAACGCCAAGATCATCGCCACCCTGGGGCCGGCCACCCGAACCACGCGCCAGATCGAGACCCTGCACCGGCGGGGCGCCGATGTGTTTCGGCTCAATTTCAGCCATGGTTCCCATGACGAGTTGAAGGCGTTGATCGGGATCGTCCGCGGAATCGAACGCAAGCACGGCCGGCCCATCGCCATCCTGACCGACCTGCAGGGACCGAAACTGCGCATCGGCACCTTCCATGGCGGCGAGGCGACCCTGATCAACGGCGAGAAATTCCGGCTCGACATGTCGCGGGCGATGGGCGATGAAAGCCGCGTCTCCCTTCCCCACAAAGAGGTGTTCGCGGCGCTCGAACCCAAACACCACATCCTCCTCGATGACGGACGGGTGCGCCTGCGCGTCGAACACCGGGGCCCCGACTACGCCGAGACCCGGGTGGTGACCGGCGGCGTGCTTTCGGACCACAAGGGGGTCAACCTCCCCGATACGGTCCTGGCGATGAAAGCGTTGACGCAGAAGGACCGCCGCGATTTACGTTTCGCGCTCGACAACGGCGCCGATTGGGTGGGGCTGAGCTTTATCCAGCGCGCCCAGGACGTGGCCGAGGTCCGCAAGATCGTCAAGGGCCGCGCCGGCATCATGGCCAAGCTGGAAAAACCCTCGGCCATCGATGAATTGGATGAAATCATCGCCCTTTCCGACGCGGTCATGGTGGCCCGCGGCGACCTCGGCGTGGAGATGCCGCCCGAGGACGTGCCCACGGTGCAAAAACAGATCATCCGCCACTGCCGCGAGGCCGGAAAGCCGGTCGTCGTGGCCACCCAGATGTTGGAATCCATGATCCGGTCGCCGGCGCCGACCCGGGCCGAAGCCTCGGACGTGGCCACCGCCATTTACGACGGCGCCGACGCGGTGATGCTGTCGGCGGAAACCGCCATCGGCGCCCACGCCCCGGCCGCCGTCACCATGATGGAACGGATCATCCGCCGGGTCGAACGGGACCCCCATTTCCGGAACATCATGGAGGCCAGCCGTGAGGAGGCGCTGGGCAACGATGCCGACGCCATCACCGCGGCGGCCCGAACGGTGGCACATACCATCTCGGCGGCCGCCATCGTGACCTACACCACATCGGGTTCGACGACCCTGCGCGCATCGCGCCAGCGGCCCGATGTCCCGGTGATCTGCCTGACCGGCAACCGCAACACCGCAAGGCGGCTGGCGCTGGCCTGGGGGGTCCACGCCGTGGTCACCGAGGACGTCCGCAGTTTCAACGAGATGGTGCGCCGCGCCGCGCGGCTCGCCAGCAGCGAAGGCTTCGTGCACAAAGGGCAGAAGGTGGTGGTGACCGCCGGCGTTCCCTTCGGCACGCCCGGCGCCACCAACGTGTTGCGCATCCACACCATCCAGGACTGATGCCGGGCCAGGACTGAGTCGGGCCGGAGCCACAAAAAAACCGCCCCAATGGGCGGCTTCCCCAGGCCGGCCTTGGAGGCCAGTCAGCCCTGGCGGGCCTTGAAGCGGGGGTTGCGCTTGTTGATCACGTAGACGCGGCCCTTCCGCCGCACGATGCGGCAGTTCTTATCGCGGGTCTTGGCCGACTTGAGGGAATTGAGAACCTTCATGATCCTGTCCTTGGGGCGCGGCATCGGTACCGCCGCAGCGGGCGCGAACATAGGGTTTGGGACCGGCGCTGTCAACCGGAGTGCTTAGGGCGCACTCCGGCCCAATCGAATCAATTTAACCCGGAAGTACTCTAGCAGATCAAATCTTGAGGGCGACGATCCTGTGCGCCGTCACGGCGCCGGAATCGAGGGCCGCCACCCGGTGGCCCCAGAGCTCCGCCAGTTCAAGGACCGTCTCCAGCAATTGCGGCGGGATGCCGGTCTTTTCAGAATCTTCGACGAAACCGGCCCAGCCGGCGAAGATGTCGGCGCGAACCGTGTCGGATATGTTTTCCACCACCCGCAGTTCGAAATTCGTCTGGCACAGTATTTCCTGGGCCGCCTCCACGTTCCAGGGATAGACCTTGGCCGGTTCGGCCTCCATCCATTTGCGGACGGTGGGATCGTCTTCGCGCCCTTTGGTGACGAAATAATCGGTGAACAACAGGGGACAATGCGCCTTGAGGCCCTCCTGCACGGCCACCAGAAGATCTTCGCGGTCCTCCACGATGTAGAGCACGTCCCTGGAGAAGGCACAGTCGAAGAGGTCGGCGCGAAGATTCATCTCGCCGAAATTCGCGTGGTGTATTTTCGCCTTCTTGGCGAGCCCCGCCTGTTCCGAACGCGCGATGGCGGCCGCGGCGAGGTCGGGGTCCTGCTCGTAGCCGGTCACCCAGCCTTGATATTTCCCGGCGATGCGGCGGGCGGCGCCGCCCAGGCCCGATCCGATATTGAGCACGTTCACCTCGGTGCCGAGACCGAAGGCGCCGATCATTTCCAGGGTTCGTTCCACGCCGCCGGGGGTAATTTGGCTCTCGCCCCACAATTGTTCGCTGACCGCTATCCGTTTCCTGGTCCAGAAGCGGCCGTCATCGATATCGTCGCTGAAGTCCTCCTCGGCGGCGACGCGACTGATACGGGGCTTGGCTTGGCTTTGTTCTTCACCGTCAATAGCGCTTTTGGAATCACCGTCATCGCCGTCATTGGGCGCGTCTTTGGCGATGTCCGCGACCGAGCGGCCCTGCCACCAGGCGACAAGCCGCTCTCGAAGGGGGGCATCGACCTTTTCCAAGGTAAAGGCGCTCCCAAGCTCAGAAGGGAAAATTCGCTTGAGTGATGCCGATATATCCATCTGCGGCGCTAAATCTTTCCTGCGGCAATGCTTGCCAAACCCACGGACCAATCATCTCCGGCGATAGACGTATAAGATGTCTTATAGATCTTTCACGAGATATAGGCATGAATAGCCAATTCTATTCGCCGGATATTAAAAAAAGTCTAAAATACCAGCCTTCCCAAGGCAGGGAAGACTTGCCTTTGCGGCATATTTCTTGAATATATATCAATGACTTGTGAAATTTTCCCGGGTACCGCCCATGGCTGATTTCGTGACTCTCCACGAGCCCTGGCTGCGTTTGGGCGGGTTTCTGGTGACGGTGATGGCGATGGCCTGTTGGGAAGGGGTGGCGCCCAGGCGCCTGCGCGCGCTTTCCCGCGCCGTGCGCTGGCCCGCCAATATCGGCATTCTCGCCATCAACACGGTGGCGGTCCGCCTTTTGTTTCCGGCCGCCGCTGTCGGCGCGGCCCTATGGGCGGCGGAATCCGATATCGGCCTTTTTAACTGGGTGGTGGTTCCCCCTTGGGCGGCGATCGGCCTATCGGTGATATTGCTGGATTTGCTGATCTACGGCCAACACGTGGTGATGCACAAAGTGCCCCTGTTTTGGCGCCTGCACCGCATGCATCACCTGGACCGCGACGTCGATTTCACCACCGGGCTCCGGTTCCATCCGCTGGAGATCATCGCGTCGGCGGGCGTCAAATTCCTCGCCGTGATCGCCTTGGGGGCACCGGCCGGGGCGGTCATCGCATTTGAAGTCATTCTCAACTCGTCGGCCCTATTCAACCACGGCAACGTGCGCCTGGGGGTGCCGCTCGACCGCATCTTGAGGACCCTTGTCGTCACCCCCGACATGCACCGGGTGCACCATTCGGTGATAGCCGAGGAGACCAACAGCAATTACGGTTTCGCGCTCTCCTTTTGGGACCGCCTGTTCGGGACCTACCGGTTATCGCCGGCCCGGGGCCACCATGGTATGACCCTGGGCCTGCCGGAGTTCCGCACCCCCGGCGACGCCAGGCTGTTGAGCCTTCTCCTCAATCCCCTCCGCTAAGTCGCGCCCTATGGCCCTTTTACCAAGCGCCAAATTTAGATTAGTATTCGAATGAATATGATCCAGGAACGGCATCCTCGGGGGAACACACAATGATCGGACTGGGCATCGCCACGTCGCACGCACCGGCCGTGTTCTGCCCGGCGGAATGGTGGCCGGCGGTGTATGAAGGGGTTCCCGACTACATGCGGAACTCCCAGCCTCCCACGGCGTCATTGGAAACCCCGCAAGTGGTGGCACAACACGTCGCCCGCATAGAGACGGCGTTCCAGACGCTGCGGGCGGCGGTAGCCGCCTATGCACCGGACGCCATCATCTATGTCGGCGACGATCAGGGTGATATGTTCAACGAAAGCAACAACCCCTCCCTTGCCGTGTTCACCGGCGACGAGGTCTGGGGTGCCAGCAAGCCGCGTTACATCGATCAGCCGCTCGAGGATTCCCACATCACCGTCGCGGTGCACACCGATCTCGCCAAACGGATTCTCGCCGGCCTGGTGGAGCGCGGCTTCGACCCGGCCAACTTGGGCAAGATGCAGCCGCTGGGGAATGTCTCCCAGGGCATGTCCCACATGCTGATCCACCCCCATCCCCGGTTGGTGCCCGAACTTGATATTCCCGTGGTCGCCATTTTCATCAACGAGAATTTTCCGCCGCTGCCGACCGGTCAGAGGTGCTGGGACCTGGGGCTCGCGCTAAGGGATATCTTAGGGGATGCGCCCGAACGGATCGTGCTTTACGCCTCTGGAGGATTGTCCCACGACCCCCGGGGACCGCGCGCTGGCTGGGTGGACGAGCCTTTGGACAACTGGGTTCTTGAACGCATCAAGCGCAACGAAGGCGAAAAGCTGATCAACCTGTTCGCCTTCGATTCCGACACCCTGCGGGGGGGGACCGGAGAAATCCGCGCTTGGATCACGGTCGCCGCGGCGATGGGCCGCGCCGCCACGGTGCTGGATTATTTCCCCTCGCACCATGCCAAGTGCGGCCTCGCTTTCGCCTATTGGCCCGAGCAAGGCGACACCCGGGCCGCCGCCCAATAGCCCACGGCGCCGGGCGTTTGCCCCCGGCGCCCGACCCCGGGAGAAAAACCGCCGCGCCATCGGCGTTGTTTCGCCGCACCCGTGGGCACCGCGGGAGAAACCGGTCACCAGTCCCATGAAGCACCAAGCCCCGCCATCGGAAGCCCCGCCATGCGACGGCCCGGGAACCCTATGGCGGGCGCGGGGTCCGATCCCCTCCCCTTGGGTCGCGGCGGCCATCAAAGAAATCCAAGGGCCCGGCACGGGCCGGCGCGTTCTCGACCTTGCCTGTGGTGGCGGAAGGCATAGCCGGCTGCTTGTGGACGCGGGGCACCGGGTCCTCGCCGTCGACCGCGACGTGGCCCGGGTGACGGCCCTGGGCCGGCCACCGGGGCTCGAAATCCTCGCCTTCGATCTCGAGGGCGGCCAGCCCTGGCCCTTCGCCGCCGAGCGTTTCAAGGGGGTGGTTGTCACCAATTACCTCTACCGTCCAAAGCTGGCGGCGGTCCTCGATCTGGTCGCGCCGGGCGGCCTTCTCATCTATGAGACCTTCGGGGTCGGCAACGCGGCTTTTGGCCGACCGTCCAACCCCGATTATCTGGTGCGGCCAGGGGAAATCGCGGATATGGCGCGGGCATCGGGATTCAGCGTCGCCGCCGATTCACACATCAAAATCGAGATCCCCCGCCGCGCGGTGGTCCAGCGGGTTATGGCAAGAAAGCGCGCGAATTAAGCCGTCTTCATTCAATTATGCCGAGACTGGCGGTAATGGGGGGAGGCGCAGGACACCGGTCCCGTTGGTGAGCGTCGCCCGGGGCCTCCGGCCGTTAATACATTGTTGAGCATTCGCCCATACTTTTTGTCCCCACGGACCACCGAACCTGGGGTAGGGCACCGAATTTTATGTGGAATATTCACGCAAGACGGCAAAGAAAAACCTCGCTGCTGCAGAGGTATGGCGACCAGCTGGGGCATCTGGCGACGCGCGAGCTGACGGAACAGGCCCTGATCGCCGCCAAGCAGGAGGCCGAGCAGTCGGCCAAGGCGGCCCGCGAATCCATGAAGACCGCCGAGGCGGCCAGCCGCGCCAAGACCGAATTTCTCGCCAATATGAGCCACGAGTTGCGCACGCCGCTCAACGCCATCATTGGATTCTCCGAGGTGATCCACAACGAGCTACTGGGCCCTACCGCCGAAACGCCCCGCTATCGGACCTATGCCAAGGACATCAACGACGCCGGCGCCCATCTTCTCGCCGTGATCAACGACATCCTCGACATCGCCAAGATCGAATCCGGCGAACTGGGGCTGGATACCAATATTTTCGACAGCTCCAAGAGCATCAGGGCGTGTATCCAAATGCTCAACGAGCAGGCGGAATCGTCCGGACTACAGGCCCTTAGATTCGACCATGACGGATCCATAGTGCTCGACGCCGACGAGAAGAAATTCCGCCAGATCGTGATCAACCTGATTTCGAACTCGATCAAATTTACCCTTGAGGAAGGATGCGTGTCGGTGGAGACCGGCATTACCGAAGATGGCCGTTTCCGCATGGTGGTGGCCGATACCGGGATCGGAATCGAACCCGAAAATATTGCCAAGGCACTCGAGCCCTTTACCCAGGTGGACAGTACGCTGGCCCGCAAATTCGAAGGCACGGGCCTGGGGCTTCCCATCACAAAGGCCCTGGTGGAACTCCATGACGGCACCCTGGAAATCACATCCGAGGTCGGCGTCGGAACCCGCGTCATCATCCATTTTCCGGCTGAGCGCGTCGCCAAGACCGAAGTGGATGCTTAAACCATGACCTATCAGGATTACGCAGAGAAAATCGAGTCCTTCGCCAAGGAGGAACAAGCCCGCACCGCAGACGCGGCCGCCGGCAAGATCGGTGCGGTTGAGGCCACCCGTGCGGCGGGGGCCGCGGAAAAGATCGGCCGCGTGGTATCCGTGGCGGGTTCCCAGGTCATTGCCCTGCTGGCGGCGGAGGACACGCCGGACCACGCCGAGCACCCCGGCACCCTTCAAATCGGCGCATTGGTGAAAATGCGCACCCCCGAAACCATGGTCTTCGGCATGGTGAGCGGCCTTTCCATCCCCATTCCCGGGCAATCCCCCGACGAAACGGAAATGCGCATCGTCGAGCTTGAAATGGTTGGCGAAGCGGTGGAGGGAGCCGACGGCAAAGCCATACCTTTCCGCCGTGGGGTGTCTTTCTGCCCCGCGCTCGGCGACGACGTCTACGCGACCAACCAAGAGGACCTGAGGCACGTCTACGCCCGGCCCGATGTCGCCAGCGCCAGGATCGGCACCATATACCAGGATCAAAGCCTGCCCGCCTTCATCGCCATCGATGACCTTCTCGGCAAGCATTTCGCGATCCTGGGGACCACCGGGTCGGGCAAATCCTGCGCCGTCGCCACCATATTGCGGGCGATCCTGAGCCAACACCCCGAAGGCCACGTCTTGCTTCTTGACATCCACAACGAATATGGCCACGCCTTCGCCGACTGCGCCGAGCTCCTTGGACCAAGCACGTTGAAGCTCCCCTATTGGCTTCTTAGTTTCGACGAATTGCGGGAAATCGTGGTCGAGCGGGTGGAGAATCGCGAGGCCGACGTCAGCATCCTCAAGGCCGCCGTGATTCATGCCAAACAAGATTTCAACAAAGACGGTGACGGCGAAGAATTTTTCTTCAGTGGCGACTCGCCGATCCCCTATCGCTTGTCGGACGTTGTCCGGCACATCGAGGAATCCCTCGGCAAGCTCGAAAGGGCGACCGATTCGGCGCCTTATTTGCGCTTGCGGGACCGCATCAACACGCTTCAGGCAGACCGCCGATTCAAATTCATGTTCGAAGAAGGATTGACCATCAAGGACACCATGGTCGATATCCTCTCCCTGCTTTTCCGCATCCCCGCCGACGGCAAGCCGATCACCATTCTCGATCTCTCCGCGATTCCCTCGGACATCTTGAACGTGGTGATATCCCTGGTGTGCCGGTTGACCTTCGATTTCGCGCTGTGGGCGGAGCGCGACGTGCCCATGCTTCTGGTCTGCGAAGAAGCCCACCGTTACGCGTCGCAAAACGACGAATCCGGCTTCGAGACGACCAAGCGGGCGCTGTCCAGGATCGCCAAGGAAGGCCGCAAATACGGCGTTTCCATGTGCATCGTCAGCCAGCGGCCGTCGGAACTCGCGGTCGGTATTCTCTCTCAGTGCAACACCATTTTCGCCATGCGCATGAGCAACCAGAAGGACCACGAATTCGTCCGTGGCACGCTTTCGGAATCGGCCCTTGGGCTGATGGAATCGCTCCCCTCGCTGCGCACCGGCGAAGCCATAGCTGTGGGCGAAGGCCTCACGGTGCCGGTGCGCCTGTGTTTCGACCTGCTGCCCGAAAACCAGCGGCCCCTGAGTGGAACCGCGTCATTCTCCAGCGCTTGGAAAAAGGGCGACAAGGACAGGGCTTTCGTTGCCGAGATCATCGCTCGCTGGCGCCGCCAGCGCCGCTGATCCACCCCCGTCCCCGGCCGCCGGTGGCATGGTTGCGGCGGACAATCCTATAGCGTGAGGTAAGGGAGAACGCCTTCAGGCGTCTTCTTGAACGACCCGGCAACGGGCGCCGGCCAGGTATTGCACGACCCGGCCCTGTTCGTCGCCCAAGGGCAGCAGGATGGAGCGAAACAGCGTGCGGCGGCCCTTTTCGTCCTGGGCTTCGCCTTCATCCAGGATCGGGGCGCCGGTTCGATGCGCGTCCTTTAATCCACGAATCGAGGCGGCCAGGAGCGATTGCGGCGGCAGGTCGGCGACCGGCACCGACGCGGCGCGCACGCCGGAGCGCCGCGCCATGGCCTCGCCGACACGGCAAATCTGCCAACCGCCGTCGGCCGCCATCTCCACGACACAACAATCGGTCCACAGGTTTTCGGGCAGGGTGGTGAAGAATTCCTTGGCCGGCGCGCAAGCCCCGGTGTCAAGGCGTAAACCCTGCCAAAGCCCCATCAGGTAGATGGTCAGGCGGCGATCGCCAGCGATGATCTTGGTGCGCTGCTCGAGCCCTTGTCGCTCTACCATGACTGTCTCCACGACCGAGGGTGGCCCTTGGGGCGCCGACCCGGGTTGACCTGTTCTTGGAACGGACGATCAGGCTTTGAGGGTACCGGTTATAGAGGCTATGGGCTATTCATTAACAAATTCTCGTGAATATTCCCTGGCCATTGGGTTCAAAGGCGCCGGCTGGCGGCCGTGTCTATGCCCTCGCCGGGCCGCGGACGGCGGCGGCACGCATTGCACCAGGGCCCGCCCGAGTGGCACTTGCCCGCGGCCCGGCGCTGGACTAGGCATTGCCGGTCGGGGCGGAAGACGAAGACGGAAAAGGCCCAGTGCGGGAGGCCGCGGGCGCGCCGTGCTAGTCTCCCTGGACGGGACGGCGCATCCTCAGGGGAGCCTGGGCGCGCAGCCGGGAGGCCGTATCATGACACCTAGCAACCGCCGCATGATGGTGCTCGGTGTTGCCGCCTTGGCACTTGGCGGCGTCGTCTTCGCTGCCGTTTCCTGGGATCGGGGACCGCGCCACGGCGGTCGCTATGATGAAATCGCCCGGCTGATCACGAAGAACCTGGACCGGACGCTCTGTCCGGTCCCGGCCAAGAATCCCTGAGCATTGCGGCGGCCGCTTCAGCCCGCCTTGCCCGCTAGCCGGTCGTCGAGATCGCCGAGGGAACCATAGGGGTGGTCCATGTGTCCGGCGAACCTTTCGCGCGGGGCGTTGAGGTAGATCTCGATCATGTTGCGGTCGGGATCGAGGAAATAGATGCTCTCGGTCACCCGGTGATCGACGGTGTGGTGGATCTCGGCGCCGATCTCCTTCAGCCGCCGATAGACCGCCTGAAGGGTGGCGAAATCGTCGGAGTCGAGCTCGAAGGCCCAATGCTCCATGCCGATATAGGGTTCGGGATCGACCGGGCGCGGCGCCGCGCCGGCGTCGGCGGCCTGTTCCAGGACCAACAGGGGCTGGACGTCTTCCGGGTCGGCCGCCAGGTAGAGCCGGCCCAAAGGATCGTCGCCGATGACGTGGAGGTTGAGCGCCTTTTCGTAGAACCCGCGCGAGCGCGCCAAGTCGGTGACCCGGAGCGTCAGGTGGCTGGTCCGCACCATGGGGCCGGTCATGGCCGCCGCCTCAGGCCGGGGCCGCAAGGGCGGCATCGAGATCGCCGCGCACGGTGAAATGATCGGTGAGCCGTGGCGCGTCATTCCCCTCGCGGCAATAGAATTGGAACAGGTTGCCGTCGGGATCGTAGGCGAACAGCGCCTTGACGCCGCCGCGGTCCTCGCTGCGGTCGATGCGCGCGCCGAATTCCCGAAGCCGCCCGTGGAGCGCCTTCAGTTCGGCAAACGACCCCACCTCGAAGGAGGCCTGGGCCATGCCGATCGGCGCCCCGGCATCGGCCGGCGGCGCGCCGGGCTTGGCCGGGCGCACCAGCACCATATGGTGGTTGGCCTCGAAATCCGCGGTCAGGAAAATCATCTTCCGCGCGGTGCTGCCGATGACCGTGAGGCCCACCACCTCGGTGAAGAACCGGGCCGCGCGGTCCACGTCGGCGACCCGGATGACGACGTGACCGGCCCGTCTGACCTTGAAGTCCATGACACCCTCCTGTTTCCGCGAGCCGCCCTTGACGGGCGGTCTCAGGCCCGGCTGGGCGGCCCCAGTATAGCGAAACCCGCGCCTGGGGTCAGGCCGACCTGACCGAAGGCGAAACAGCCGGGATTTAGCGCCACCGCCGGTCCATCCTCGGTGGCGGGTCCAGGGCGCCAAATCCTCCCTGAACACCCGGACCACGCGCCGGATCACCGGATGGCGGCGGGCCGCCGGGCGGCGATGAAGGTCGCGCGTTCGCCGAAAATGAAGCCACCAAAACAGGCCCGGCAATGGAAAAGACCGCCGCCGCCGCCCGAAAGTAAATTCTCAGGGCGCGGCCGCGCCGTGAAGGGGTGGGCCTATTTCCCGTCCGGCACCTTGATCACGGTGATCAGGGTGCGTTCGCCCTCAAGACCGAAATCGTTATCGTTGATCAGCGCCAGGGTGCCGTCGCCCAGCAGCGCCATGGCTTCTATCTTGGCGGGGATTTCGGGATGGGCATCGCTGTCGAAGCGCAGCGCCTTGGACACCGGCCGGATTCCGGACTCGGACACAGGCGTCTGCTCAAGGCTGGGCCGGGTGGATACCGCGTCCCAGCGGGACCCCAGGATATTTGTCGCACCCCCAAGATCGACGGCAAAAAGCTTCATGGATTTCCGCACGCGTTCCAGAACAAGAAGCCGGTCAGGGCCGATCGCCATCATCTCGCTGATTTTCACGTCACGCTGATTTTGGGAATCGTCGCGACGGAAACCTTCCGGCCTGTCCAGCACGTAGACAAATTCCGCGATCACCTTCCCGGCTTTGCGGTCGAACTTGAAAAGTCGAACATTGCGGCCCCTCTTGAAGGCCCTGGTGTCGGGGTTTGCTAGGGGGCTTTGCAGCGCAAAATAGAGGAACCGCTCATCGGGGCTGAGCGCCAGCGATTCAATCCCCCGGTTTGTCCGGCGCTTGGAGAGTATTGCAGGCAGCCCCCCCGATACAGGGTACCTGGCCGCCCGCAAGTCATTTTCCATGCCTTGCGGTACCATACGCAACAAGACGCGCCCGGCCGCCGAAACGTGGAGGATGGACGGCGCGCCTTCATCGGCGATCCAGTAGCTGCCATCGGCCAGCCTGACCATGGCTTCCGGATCGACGGCGCCGGCGTCCTGCTGGAGACGCCTTCCCTTGGCATCGAAGGGAATACCCGCCTTTCCCTTGCCCAATGGGTTGGGGAGCCCGGTCAGCGCCTTGCCGTCCCTGTCCCGCAAGGCAATCACATCGAGGACGCGGAATCGTCCGTTCGCTTCAAGCCTGATGGTGTAGATGGACGGCGCGTAGGCCGGAAGTGGATAGATACGGGCCCCTTTGGTCCCCGAACACAGTTCATCCCGCGACAGGCCGGTCCATTTTTGGCCCTTCTTGCAACTGAACCGAGGGCCACGATCGGTCACCGTCTGCAACACCATGGGCGGCAGGGACGGATGCCGGTACGCACCGGACCCCAGCCCCGCACTGAAATGCAGACTGTTTCCACCGGCAAAATGAACGACACCCAAATCCAGCTTGCGGTCCGTGCTCGAATAGATTTTCGGCGATACGGCGGGCCGTTCCGCGCCCGCCACGACCGGCGCGAGAAACACGGCCGGGGTGGCCGCCAATAAAAACGCCAGCCCGATCTTTCCGGGAAGAATCGCCTCCCCGCGTTCGCAAGCACCAAGAAACAGCATTGCTTTCAAATATTCCATGACCCCGACCCCGGGGGAAAACGCTGTCGGCACCCTAGCATGCGAGCCGACCGAAACGTTGTGAAGGCGGTTTAACGCCCGGGTTGTAACGCCATTATTAATAATTTGGTAACCATTTTCGCCTCTTATTTGAGAACACATTCTAGCTGCGGAATAAGTCCAAAAACTCAGAAAGTGGGGATAGTCATGAGTAATGGAAATACTGCCTTGATTTCTGCTGCGGTCCACCGTACGAAAAATGCGAAAAAATTGACACTCGTTGGTGCACTTTGCGCTTTCGTTCTTTCCTTCGGCGCCTTCGGTGCCGCCGCCGAGACCAAGATCGTCTTCGGCGCCTATTCGTCGGACAAGCCTTCGGCGATGATCGCCCAGGTTCAACCGACGCTTAAGGCCATTTCCAAAAAAATAGCGGAGATGTATGGCGTAAAAGTGACCTTCCGCATGCAGATCGTGCGGGGCTACAAGAAGGGTGTCGATCACCTGATAGCTAAGAAGTTCGACATCATGCGGCTTGGTCCGGCGTCCTACGTCATGGCCAAGAAACGCGCGCCGAATATTTCCATTCTCGCCATGGAAAACAAGAGGGGCCGCAAAATCTTCGATGGGGTTATTGCCGTCCATAAGGACAGCGCCCTTTCAGAGCTCACCCAATTGCGCGGCCGGACCTTCGCTTTCGGTTCAAAGCGCTCGACCCTGGGCCGCTTCTTCGCGCAACTGACCCTGACGCGGGCCGGCATCCTGGCCAAGGACCTGCACAGCTTCAAATACCTTGGGCGTCACGACAAGGTCGGCCGGGCGGTGGGCGCCAAGCTGTTCGAAGCCGGCGCCCTGGAAGGAACAACTTTCGCGAAACTCGTCCGCAAGGGCGTTCCCATCCGCGCCCTGGCCAAGTATTCCAATGCGACCCGGCCCTGGATCGCCCGGGAAGGGCTTGCCCCCGGCATCGTCGCCAAAATCCGCAAAGCCATGCTTGCCGTCACCGACAAGAAAGCCACGCGGGCGTTGCGGTTCAACGGCTTCCTGCCGGGTAGCGACGCCGACTACGGCGCCACGCGACAAGCCATCGAAGAAAACCACCTTTTCTTCGAAGGATTCGTCGGTTTCAAGCCCCAACAGCAAAGCCGGCGCTGATCCGGGGTTCGGAAGGGACAGTCACTTTTCCCGAGGATCCTGACTGGGGGAGGCCAGGGTGCTGAGCTTTAAACTCAGTTCGCAACTACTGTTTGCTCTGGTCCTGGTGGCGGTCGTCACCGCCCTTGGGACCGGGGTTGCGATTCAGTGGTTCGAGCGATCCTATCTTGAAAAGCAGATTTACGAACACGCACAGGATAAGCTGCAGACCCTCATCGCGTCCTCGCTGGATGATCTCATCAGCGAGGATGTTCCCCGCCTGGAAACCACGGTTCAGCAATTGGCCAAGAAGGACCAGGAGCTGGCTGGGATCATCATTCACAATGAAGATGGGGTTGAACTGTTAGCGTGGCGGCAAAAGCGTTATCCACCCGAACAAGACATCCATCGATTTTCAAAGCGTGTTGTATTTCTCAACCAGCGCTTTGGCACCATTGAGATCCAGTGGAACAAAAAGAACACCGAAATAGCCTTCGTCCGCCATTCGTACCGAATTGCCCTGTTCATCGGTTTTACCTGCCTGTTCTTGGGGCTCGTGGTCTTCCTGGTCATAAATGTCCTGGTGGTGCGGCCGGTCAATACCATCGCCCGGCGCGCGCTGAAATTCCGGCATAACGAATTTGGCCGAGGCGACCAGATTCCATCCTATGCCTCCTCCGAACTGAGGCGCCTTGACATGGCGGTGGAATCGCTCGGCGCCCTGCTGCAATCGAATGAAATCCGTGAACAGGAACTCAACACCGCGAAAGAATGGGCGGAGGCCGCCAACCGGGCGAAATCAAATTTCCTTGCCAACATGAGCCACGAATTGCGCACCCCGCTGAATGCCATTTTAGGGTTTTCCCAGGTCATGGAAGCCGAAGTTTTCGGCCCCATGCAGAATGATAAATATTTGGAATACGCGGGAGACATCAGAAAATCCGGCGATCATCTACTCGGTATCATCAGCGAAATTCTCGACATGTCGAAAATCGAGGCCGGCAAGTTCGATCTGAACCTAGGCGCCGTGGATTTGCGCCAGACCATCGAATACGGCCTCAACCTGCTGACCGCCGAAATGGAAAAGGCCGAGTTGGACCTTTCGGTCGACATTCCCCATGAATTGCCCCTGATCCATGCCGATGAACTGCGCATGCGCCAGATCATCATCAATATCTTGTCCAACGCGATCAAGTTCACGCCGAAGAATGGAACCATCACGGTTGCCGTGAACTGGGCCCCCGGCAAGGGTACGAAACTGCGCATCAAAGATTCCGGCATCGGCATCCCGGAAAACAATATTCACCGCGTCCTGATGCCCTTCGAACAGGTGGACAGCGTCATGTCCAGCACCAGGCAAGGATCCGGGCTGGGGCTGCCTCTGGCCAAGGCATTGGTCGAACTTCAGGGCGGAACCCTTGCGATCACAAGCACCGTCGGCAAGGGGACGGAAGTCATCATCTCCCTGCCCGACGAATTGTTCCTGTCAGAGGCGGACTATTATCCCCCCGGCGACACCACGCCCCTCAAGATCGCATAGGCGATTATCCGCCAAACAGTCCCCGGGACTTTTTGATAGCGCACTCGGCCCGCCAGTTGCGCGGAATCGCATCCGCAACCACCTTGCGGAAGCGATCGATGGGACAGTATTCCCCCCCGCAGCCGGGAATTTTGATGGTTTGTTCGCCTTCATCAGATACGAATCGCAGCCGCACCGAATATTTCTTTTCGGCACGTTCGTGCAATTCAAACGCATAGCGCGAACCAAGCGGCGGGACGCGGCCCTTGAACAGCGGCCCTTCGGTGCGGGCGGTTTCGATTCCAAGCGCCGCCTCGAGTCCCAGCACCGTGCGCTGATGCCCGGAATAGATGAAGAGCTTGCGCCCGCGCTGAGGATCTTTCACGAACCTTAAAAAGTTGCGCAACACCTCGCCGACCAGCGGTCCGCCTGTCAGGCGGCCCATCTTCTTGCCGAGAAACTGGTGGTGGTAATTCCAGTCTGACAGCTCACGCAAGAGCTCCATGTCCTTGTTGGTGATTTCCTTGCTCAAGGGCTTTTTATGGACGATGAAAGCGGTCAGCGGTTCGTAGATTTCGTTGATACCGTACAGAATTTTTGCCGGTGTCTTGCCTTCGTTGATGCCCGTGATCGCCGCCATGCGCAGAAGGAAGGGCGAATAACGCTTGGCCTGGGCCCGGTACAGCTTGCTTTTGGGAAGCGCCTTCACGAATTGCCGGTAGCGCTTGCAGTTGGCTTGGCCGGTCCAGGGGCGCATCACGGCATCGTTCCTGAGGGCCACCGCGTGGATCGGCACCGGCGTGAAAGCGAGGCCGGGCGCCGGCACCGCCTTCAGGGAACTATCATAGACCGCCGGGTCGGCACCGGTTCCAAGGGGAAAAAGGCCGAGCGCCAGCACCTGCGCGGTCTGCAGCGCGCGGTCCGCGTTAGAGGACCGGAAATACACTTCCCGGAGGTTATAGCGCCCGGATATCAGGCCCAGCTTATCCACATATTTCGCGCGCAGGGCCTGGCCATAGGCGTAGGTGCGCTGCACCCCGATAGCCGTAAGCTGGCGGTAGCCCATGGGCCATTCGGCCTTGATCTTGGGCGGGCTGTATTTGGGCGAGATGACGCTGTGCCGGAAGACCATGCTTACCGAACGAAGGGTCGAACGGCCGTCCGCGGCAACCGCGGTCTGGCTGGACTGGGCGAGGGCGTCGCCGATCAACGCCGCCGAGACCAAGGCCGCCGCGAGGGGCCCTGTGAACTTAGCTGGCGGTGAGAAAACTCGTACGCATCTGGTCATGGGATTTCTCCATTGCTAACGCGAATTTGGACAGGGTTTGCTGCTCGAGACCGAGACAACGCAACTTGTCCATGAGCAAACCGGAAATCTTGCCGTTGTATTTCAATTCCATGATGAAATGGGTCGGCGGCACGACCTCCAGCAGGCTGCCGGGGGGAACGGCCATGGTGGTCGACATGGAACAGTGGAGTTCTTCATCGAACGTCATGCGGAGATCGTGCTGGAATCGCCCGTTGAACGCGGTCCGGAAATAAACCACGGTCACCACCGGGCTCAGGGCGAAACGGTCGGACAGGTAATTGAATTCGGCCAGAACCGAATTTTCCAGTTCGCGCGGGGAAAGGTTCAAAGGCCCAGGCGCAAGAAGGCGCCGGGCAAGGCCGGCGTCGATCTGGACACGCCTTTTCTCGACGATGCGATCGTATCGGGCCTTCAGTTCCAGGTAGATGGCCGATGGCGGCGCGGTCGGTGTGGAACGATAAAGCCGAATACGCGGCTTGATGCGGATCAGTTCGCCTTCGCGCTTTTCACCGTAAAAACGGTAATAGGGCGAATCGAAATAGATCGAATAATTGACGTAGGCCCCCTGGGGGCCACCGTTGGGATCACACTCGAAGTAGCCGCCAAGTGTCTGGCGCAATTCCGGTATCTGCGCCGTTTCGACCAAGTACTTGATCTCGTACCTGTTGGTGAAGGCGACCATCTCTATGCAAAGCGGACAGCGCCCGCCATGCACCGAACGACGGCATGCCGCCGCTCATGGGCGAACGGATGCGTCATGCGTTCACCGTGCCTTCGCCAACCAGCAGGCTTATGGACAATGGATCGACCGCCTTGGAAAGCGTGTCCACCAACTGGTCGTACTTGATGCCGCGCTTGAGGTGCACCTCGTAGACGATGTCTTCCATGTTATCGCCGCTTTCCATGCGGCTGACGGAAACAACGGAAAAACGCTCGCACATGTCCTGGCAAAGTTTGGAAATGTATTCCCGGTCGCCCGTCCGCATGCGCATTTTCAGGACGTAGCCTTCTTCCTTGACGTCGCCGAATCGCCCATAATGCATGGCCAGAACGATGATCAACATGAAGCCTACGAAGATACCCGCGAACTCATAGAATTGGGTCCCGCAGGCCATCCCCACGGCAATGCTGGCGAACAGGAAAACCAGATCCTTGGTATCCTTGACCGGGGTGCGAAACCTAACGATCGACATGGCGCCCACCAGTGCGAAAGCACGGGCGATGTCGGACCCGATAATGACCATGATCAGGGCGACGGTGATGCCGACGAGAATAAGGGCCTGGACGAATGACTTGGAATACGAATACCCGCCGTGGGTCATCATATAGAGTTTCGCCAGAATGCCATTGAAAACGGTGGTCAGAAGCAGGGCAAGGCCAATATCGATCACTGTCACCGACGCAAGCATCGCCGTCTCGTTCAATATCAAATCACTAAAATCTTCCATCACTGCACCTCGTTGCCGGAAACCTTTACCGGCATCTCCCTGATAAAAGCCACCGCAACGCCCAAGTGCCGGACGCAACGCCCAAGGGCCGGACCATGGCCCCGAGGAGGGCGGCGGTAAACCAATGCGGGGGATGGACGCCCCCTGAATTTTCAAGAACCCCTGATCCGGACCTTCTCCAGGGGCCCCAAGTAACCTCCCCCAGCCAGTGGCTTCACGACAGGCGCGAAACCGATCTCCCTTCTCGGCCTGCCGAGACGGCGTTCAATCTGGCCTAGTTAATAAAGATGGTTAATTGATTATTAAGATTGTAGGGGGAATTGCAAGAACAATATATTTGAGGGACTTAGGAGCGATACCGGAACAAACGCTTAGATGATGCTTCTAAGCGTTTGATAATCAGTGATTCCTGAAAATTTAATTTTTTCGCAGTCGCAAAACGCACCGGCGCGTGCGGTCATCCCGATGTTTCGGGAAACCCATCACGAGGTGTTTTTGGTGAGCCCCGGAGTTGCCGGAGGGCGGCGGCGGGCGCGGGCGCTAGCGTCCGATATTCAGGAGCCCGCCGACCCACCATTGGGGACGGCCGGGTGCTCTTTTCATCACTTCGCGACGATATTTTTCCGGCAGGGGATGCCGCGAAATGAGGCTGTCGCGCAAGGTCGGAGAAACCAACGCAACCAATCTCATGATCACCGCTTCGGATAGATAAGGCCGCGCGATGATCGCCGCATGCACCGATACGTGATGGGGAAATTCATCCAGAATATCCATCAGTTGGCTCTCTGGAATTTCACTGGCGCCATCGGCCAGCCGGTCGATCAAGGATGTCACGTTCGCCCCCGGCGCCAAACTTTCGGCGCGCGCCAGGGCGCCCGGCGTCCCCGGCGTCGATGAATTTTCTAGCAAGGTATTCATGGCAACTACCCCCGGCGCTAGTGTCGGGGCAGTGGGTTAAAGAAGTGTTAA